>NZ_DATJJF010000103.1:0-51526 GCF_035492435.1 Trinickia sp. | reverse complement strand
ACGGTAGAGCGCAACGAGCGCGATGATGTCCTCGAAACGGTCGGGCTGCGCATCCTTCAGCATGCCCTGCATCCCGCGGCTTTCCAGCTGGAATACGGCGACCGTGTTCGCTTTTTTCAGGATCGAGAACGCGGCCTGATCATCGAGCGGCACCTGCGCGAGCGACCAGTCGGCCTTGGACGGATCGAGCCGGCGAATGTAGCGCTCAGCCCAGTCGAGAATGGTCAGCGTCGTCAAGCCGAGAAAGTCGAACTTCACGAGGCCGACGGCTTCGACGTCATCCTTGTCGTACTGGCTCACGACCCCGCCATCCTCGCCCTGCATGTAGAGCGGACAGAAGTCGGTGAGCTTGCCCGGCGCTATCAGCACGCCACCTGCGTGCATGCCGACGTTGCGCGTCAAGCCTTCGACGCGCTGTGCGAGATCGAGCAGCTGCCGCACCTCGTCTTCGTTGTCGTAGCGCTCCTGAAGCAGCGGCTCCTCCTTCATCGCGTCGGCAATCGTCACGTGCTTGCCGGGCTTGAAGGGGATCAGTTTCGCAATGCCGTCCGTGAAGTTGTAGCCGAGATCCAGCACGCGGCCGATGTCGCGCACCGCCGCCTTTGCCGCCATCGTGCCGAACGTCGCGATCTGCGAGACGGCCGCCGCACCGTACTTGCCCTTGACGTACTGGATCACGCGGTCGCGCCCTTCCTGACAGAAGTCGATGTCGAAATCTGGCATCGACACCCGCTCAGGGTTCAGGAAGCGCTCGAAGAGCAGGTTGTAGCGCAGTGGATCGAGATCGGTGATGCCGAGCGCATAGGCGACGAGCGAGCCCGCGCCCGAGCCTCGGCCTGGGCCGACCGGTACGCCGTTGTTCTTCGCCCAGTTGATGAAGTCAGCAACGATCAAAAAGTAGCCGGGAAAGCCCATCTTGATGATCGTGCCGCACTCGAACTCGAGACGCTCGTAATACTTCGGCCGCTCCGCGTCGCGCACGGCTGCGTCGGAGAACAGCTCGACGAGGCGCCGCTCGAGACCTTCCTTCGAGAGCTGCACGAGGTAATCATCGAGCGAGAGGCCATCCGGCGTCGGGAAAAGAGGCAGCTTCGGCTTGCCGAGTTCGAGCGTCAGATTGCAGCGCTTCGCGATCTCGACCGTGTTCGCGAGAGCGGACGGGATGTCGGCAAAAAGCGCGGCCATCTCGTCTTGGGTCCGGAAATTCTGCTCGGTGGCGAAGCGCTTCGGGCGGCGCGGATTGGCGAGAATGTCGCCTTCCGAGATGCAGACCCGCGCCTCGTGCGCCGTGTAATCGTCGGACGTCATGAACTGCACGGCATGCGTTGCGACGACGGGCAGCCGGAGCGCCGCCGCGAGCGCGACCGCCTCCTGCACATAGGTCTCGCCACCCGGCTGGCCGCAGCGTTGCAGTTCGATGTAAAAGGCGTTCGGAAAGTACTCGGCCCAGCGCTCGGCGTGGCGCTTCGCGGCTTCCTGGTTGCCGGCTGCAAGCGCCAAGCCGATGTCGCCCTGCTGCGCGCCCGAGAGCGCAATGAGCCCTTCGCGCAGCGGCCCTTCGAGCCATTGCGCATCGACTTCAGCGCGGCCACGGTGCTGGTTCGTGAGCCAAGCCTTCGTCAGCAACTCGCACAGGTTCAGGTAGCCGCGGCGGTCTTTGACGAGCAGCAGCAAACGGGAGGGCTTGTCGCGATCGTCGGGGTTCGCTATCCAGACGTCGCAACCGGCAATAGGCTTCAAGCCCTTGCCGCGCGCTTCCTTGTAAAAGCGCACGAGACCGAACGCATTGGCGAGGTCGGTCAGTGCAAGCGCGCCTTGGCCGTCGTCAGCGGCGGCCTGGACAACGTCGTCAAGGCGAACGATGCCGTCGGCGATCGAAAATTCGGAATGGACTCGGAGATGGACGAAGCGAGGATCTGGCATGGGCGGTATTGTACATCCGGGGTATTCGCGGCGAGGCACCGGCCCCGCGCCCGTTTGCGGGATAATACGCGTTTATCGTTTTTGCGCGACGCAGTTTCGTTTGCTTGTCGCGTCGACGCGTCCGCCCGCGCACCGCGCGGCATGGCCGCGGCGCGCGCCCATCCGGTACGTCTTGCGTCGCTTGAGCCTCGCCCTATGAGCACAGTCAATCTCGCCGCCTATCAATTCGCCACGCTTGACGCCATTCACGCCTGGCGCCCGCTCGTTACCGAGCGCTGCAACGCGCTCGGACTGCGCGGCACGATCCTGCTCGCGCCTGAGGGGATCAATCTGTTCGTGGCGGGCACGCCCGAGTCGGCGCGCGCGTTCATCGATTACATCCGCCACGATCCGCTTTTCGAAGGCAAGTTCGCGGCGCTGCAATTCAAGGAAAGCATCTCGCCGACGCAGCCGTTCCGCCGCATGCTCGTCAAGCTCAAGCGCGAAATCATCACCATGAAAAAGCCGGCGATCCGGCCCGAGGAGGGCCGCGCGCCCGCCGTTGATGCAGCCACGGTGAAGCGCTGGCTCGATTGCGGCCATGACGACGCGGGACGCCCCGTGGTGATGCTCGACACGCGCAATGCGTTCGAAGTCGATGTCGGCACGTTCGAGAACGCCATCGACTACCGCATCACGAAGTTCAGCGAGTTTCCCGACGTGATCGAAGCGCATCGTGCCGAACTCGAGGACAAGACGATCGTCTCGTTCTGCACGGGTGGCATCCGCTGCGAGAAGGCCGCCATCCACATGAAGGAGGTCGGCATGGAGCACGTCTATCAGCTCGAAGGCGGCATCCTCAAGTATTTCGAGGAGGTGGGCGGCAGCCACTATCGCGGCGAATGCTTCGTCTTCGACTACCGCACGGCGCTCAATCCGCAACTCGAGCCTACGGCCACCGCGCAATGCTTTGGCTGCCGAGCCGTTGTGACGCCCGAGGCGCAGCGCTCGCCGCTCTATACGCCGGGCAAGACGTGTCCCGCTTGCCATCCGGAACGCGTGCGCGAGCAAGTCGCGTTGTGACGAAGGCGAGCGCCCGCATGCACTTTCCGCCGCTGTTTTAATTGCAATGAGCAGCTTGCTCGGTGACGCTCGTAAAGACCAAACGGCAAACGTCTATCGCGGCCGTTTCGCGCCGTCGCCGACGGGCCCGCTCCATTTCGGCTCGCTCGTCGGCGCACTGGCGAGCTATCTCGACGCTCGTGCCCATGGCGGCATCTGGCTCGTGCGCATCGAAGACATCGACGGGCCGCGTTCAGTGCCAGGGGCAGATCAGGAGATTCTCGCCACGTTGGACCGCTTCGGCATGCAACCCGACGAGCCGCCTGTCTGGCAAAGCACGCGTACGACCCGCTATGCAAGCGCCTTGGAGCAGCTTGAAAAGGCTGGCTTGGTCTATCCGTGCGGCTGCACGCGCAAAGAGATTGCCGATTCGCTCGTGCGCGCCCACGCGCGGCACAGTACGCTTGCCTATCCGGGCACGTGCCGGCAGGGACTTGCGGGCAAACCCGCACGGGCTTGGCGCCTGCGCGTACCGGACGGCAACGACGCGCTCATCGCGTTCGACGATCGATGGCAAGGCACGCAGACGCAAAATCTCGCAACGGAGGTCGGCGACTTCGTCCTCAAACGCGCAGACGGCCAGTGGGCCTATCAACTCGCAGTCGTCATCGACGATGCCGAGCAAGACATGACCCATGTCGTGCGCGGCGCCGATCTGCTCGATTCCACCGCACGCC
This sequence comes from Trinickia sp., assembly GCF_035492435.1. Taxonomy (GTDB): domain Bacteria; phylum Pseudomonadota; class Gammaproteobacteria; order Burkholderiales; family Burkholderiaceae; genus Trinickia. The sequence continues at coordinate 47,825 of NZ_DATJJF010000103.1, read as the reverse complement.
AGATCTATTTGCAGCGCTGCCTTGGTTTGCCGACGCCGGCTTACCTGCACGTGCCTGTTGTCGTGGACGCGCACGGGGAAAAGCTGAGCAAGCAAACGGGTGCCACGGCGCTCGATGCCAGTCAGCCGCTGCCGGCACTGCAAGCGGCTGCGCGCCATCTGGGCCTCCCACTCGCGGGCGATTCTGCATCGTGCTCGACGCTCGCCGCGTTCTACGACGCAGCGATCGCTGCATGGCGTGCGAGTTTTTGCCATGAGCCGCGGTAAGGTGCGCGTCCTGCGATAGCGCGCACTTTCCTCAACGAACTGTCGTCAACGCGGTTTCTTCAAATCAACCGGCTGCACGCGGCCCCGGCGCAATCTGCAGACATTGCCCGCAGATACGCAGTTTTTTAGCGCAAAGAAACGAAAACCTCTCGACGACGCCGTTCTCGTTTTACGCGAACTCCACACCATTGCCGTCGTCAGACATGAGCGGCCCAGGCGTCTCGCGTACTGGCCGCAATCAGGACGAAGCCGGATTGCGGCGCGGCATGCCGAAACCGCCAAGCAACGCGGCGAGCGGTCGTTTCGGCGCAGATTTCGTCGAATCCGCCACGGTCTCTCTCGGCTCGTCGTCCCTACGTGCGGTGGGCGACGGCACATAGGGCTTGAGGAAGAAGTCGTCCACGGGTGCCGAACGATGCGCGGGACGCTCGTGGGCTCCGGCGCCGCGGCGTCGGCCAGATCGCTCGTCTCGATCGCGGTGGCCGTGTTCTTCGCGATGGTGGCGAACCGGAGCCTCGACGAAGAGTGACTTCACCTCGAGCGGACGCTTGATCAGCTTTTCGATATCGGTGAGCTGCTTGCGCTCGTTGGGGCTGCACAGCGACAACGCGTCACCCGACGCGCCTGCGCGGCCGGTGCGGCCGATGCGGTGCACGTAATCTTCGGCATTGAAGGGCAGATCGAAATTGATCACAGCCGGCAACTCGGCGATGTCGAGCCCGCGCGCGGCAACATCAGTGGCAACCAGCGCCTCGATTTCACCGCGCTTGAAGGCGTCAAGCGCCTGCATCCGCTCCGACTGCGTCTTGTCGCCATGAATCGCCGAGGCGACGACACCGTCGCGCTCGAGTTGCCGTGCAAGGCGGCTCGCACCAATCTTGCTGTTGCAAAAGACGATGACCTGCTTCAGGCTGCGCTCACGGATCAACTGCACGACGGCGCTCTGCTTGTCGCCTTCGGCGACTTCGTAGACGATCTGCGTGACGTTGGTCGCCGTTGAATTGCTGCGCGCGACTTCGATCGTCTGCGGCGTGCGCAGATAAGTCGCCGCAAGCTTCTTGATCTCGGGCGAGAACGTCGCGGAGAAAAGCAGTGTCTGGCGCTCCTTCGGCAGCAAGTTCAGGATGCGTTGCAGATCGGGCAAAAAGCCCATGTCGAGCATGCGGTCGGCCTCGTCGAGCACCAACATCTGCACTTGGCCGAGATTCGTCGTCTTTTGCTGCACGTGATCGAGCAGACGCCCAGGCGTTGCGATCAGAATTTCGACGCCGCGCCGTAACTCGGCTTCCTGCGGGTTCATATCGACGCCCCCGAACACAACCGCGCTGCGCAGCGGTGTGTGCGAGGCGTACGCCTGAACGTTCGCGGCCACCTGATCGGCAAGCTCACGCGTCGGCGTGAGAATCAGCGCGCGCACCGGATGGCGTGCGGGCGAAGCGCTCGTGCTCGCATGTGGCAGCAAACGCTGGATGATCGGCAGCGAAAAGCTGGCCGTCTTGCCGGTACCGGTCTGGGCGGCCCCCATGACATCCCGGCCCGATAGCACAACGGGGATCGCCTCCGCCTGAATCGGCGTCGGCGTTGTGTAGCCCTGCTCGGCAATGGCTCTGAGAACGTCGGCGGCAAGGCCGAACTGATCGAAAGTCGCGGTAGTGGTCGTGGTGGCCTCGGCGGGCTTCACTGCGGGGTCTGACATAATGGCGTTCGCAAAAATGGCGTCGCGGGGCGTCGCGTCGTTAGCAGCCGCGGATTCACAATTGGCTGCGCGGCGACGGCCAGCCCTATGCAGCGCGTCGGCACGCGGCTGCCGCAAAAGTCGCACGGCAGCCTCGGCGCCAGGATACGTCAATAGGCTGTCAACCTTGTGACCCCTTCTGCACCGACCGAGCGCGACTTGCCGGCTTCGATTGCCACCTGCGGCGGCGGCTGCCCACTGCGTCGACTCGGCTGGGCCTGATCCTGCGCCGCCGGAAAGGCCGGTATTGTAGCACCGCAGTGCGACTAGCAACGGAGCCCGGTCCGACGCATCGTTGCGCCCTTCGGCGCACGGGCCCCATTGAGGCATGATGCGCGCGGCTTACGACGAATTGATGACGCAACGCAGGCTCCGGGCAGGGCCGATCAAAACGGCCACATTCGCGAGTCGCCGCTGACGGACCCGCTGCGCCGCGCCCGTCCTCTTCTTCATCAGCCGCGGCGATTCATGCGCGCGCTCGACTTTGGCGCCTCCCGCGCCCATTCGGCGAGCAACGCCCGGCCGCTTCAGCGCCCCGAGACCGGCCGCACCGCGGCTGCCGCGGCCTTTGCCCGCGTGCGCGCTTCGTCGATATCGGCGCCCGTTGCGACGGCCACGCCCATGCGACGCTTTTTGAAACTCTCGGGCTTGCCGAACAGGCGCACATCGGCAGCGGGCACGGCGAGCGCTTCGCGCACGCCTTCAAATGCGACGCCTGCTTCGTCAAGTCCGCCATAGATCACCGCCGAAGCCCCTGGGGCCGCGAGCGAGGTATCGACTGGCAATCCAAGCACGGCGCGCGCGTGCAACTCGAACTCCGAGAGCCGCTGCGAGTGCAGCGTCACGAGCCCCGTATCGTGGGGACGTGGGCTCACTTCGGAAAACCAGACGTCGTCGCCGCGGACGAAGAGCTCGACGCCGAACACGCCGCGGCCGCCCAACGCGCCCGTCACCTTGCGCGCGATCTCACGCGAGCGCTCGAGCGCAAGATCGGGCATCGGGTGCGGTTGCCACGATTCGACGTAGTCGCCCCCTGCCTGCACGTGCCCAATCGGCTCGCAGAAATAAGTCTCGATGCTACCCGTGGCGGGATCGACCGCGCGCACAGTCAGCAGGGTGATTTCGTAATCGAAGCGGACAAATCCTTCGACGATGACCCGCCCCATGTTCACCCGCGCGCCAGCCGTGGCGTGCTGCCAGGCGGCATCGATGTCGGCGTCGCTCTTGAGCACCGACTGCCCTTTGCCCGAAGACGACATGACGGGCTTGACGACGCACGGGTAGCCAATGCGCGCGATCGCCGCCTTGAAATCGTCATACGACTGCGCAAACGCATACTCGGAAGTCGGGAGCCCCAGCGTTTCGGAGGCAAGGCGCCGGATGCCCTCCCGGTTCATCGTGAGTTGCGTCGCACGCGCGGTCGGAATGACTTCGGCAACGCCGGCCGCCTCGATGTCCGCCAATGCCTCGGTGGCGATGGCCTCGATCTCGGGCAAGATGAGGTGCGGCCGCTCTGAGCGCACGAGTTCGGCGAGTGCAACCGGATCGGTCATGTCGATGACGTGCGAGCGATGCGCGACCTGATGACCGGGTGCGTTCGGATAGCGATCGACGGCGATGGTTTCGACGCCAAGCCGTTGGAGCGCGATGATGACTTCCTTGCCGAGCTCGCCTGCGCCCAGCAGCATGACGCGCGTGGCCGACGGCGCGAGCGGCGTGCCGATTCGTTGACCGATCTGCATAACGAATTCCGTTTGGAGAAGCTGAAATGAAGGCGCGATGCTAGCACGCGCCACGCGTGCTGCTCCTCGCTTCGCGGCCTCTATCGGCAACGCTCGAAAGGGAAGGCACGTTGACGTTCGCTCGCGCACGGTGGGCTGAGTGCGTTACGCTTATGCCTTTGCCAGGTTGACGAAGGAACGAGCTCATGTCGAAACAGTTCAGCGCGCCGCGGCGTGCGGCTTTGCACACCCGTTCGGCCCGCTGCGCGGTCGCGCTGGGTGCAGCCGCGCTCGTCGCCGCGTGCGCGATCCCGACCCACCCCGACACGTCCGCGCCGCCGAGCAATCCGTTCAACCCCGCCGCGCCGCAGTTGCTCGATGACACAGCGTGGACGCTCACCAGCTGGCAAACCTCCGGCGGGACTTCGCGCGCGCTCCCCGCAGCAGACGGCGCGAAGCGCGACGAAGCCGGCGGTGTGCCCACGCTTGTTTTCTCGACCGCGACAGGCCAACGTCTCGCAAGCGGGGTTGCGGGCTGCAACCGGTTCAGCGGGCCTTATTCGCTCAAGGCCGGTAAGCTCGCGTTCGGACCGCTCGCGGCCACGGGCCTGCCTTGCCCCGGCGCAGAAGGCGAGCTCGAGCGCGCGTACCTCGACGCGCTCGCTCATGTCAACAAAACGGGCGTGCAATGGAGCCCACGCCAGCAGCTCGAACTTGTCACCGAAGACGGTACGACGCTGCGCTTCGTCTCCGCAGGCCGTTGAAGGCGATGCGTCACGCATCGTCCAGGCAGGGTTGCGCTGTTGATGGTCTAGCCGGACAAGCTATGCCGTTACGACAACCCTGCGTCGCCCTAACGGGTACACTCGCCGCGTCGTTTCACCCGCGCCCCTCCTCCTGTTTGTCGCTCTAGTCCTAGTTCTAGCATGCATACGGTCGTTTCCGGCTGGTTCGGCGTCTCCGCCGTCTGGTTCGTTCCTCTTGCGTGGCGCCTCGCAAAAGCCGCCCTGCCCAGCGGCTCTGGCTTGCGCGGGCCCGGCACGATCCGCCTTTGGCTCGGCTTCGTTTGCGTGCTCGCGGCCAGTTGCACACTTGAGGCCGTGCTGGCGCCGTCTTCCGGCAACGCGCTCGGCCATACCTTCATAGGGGGCGCAAGCCATACCCTTAGTGCACCCGGTCGAATGGCTGTTTCGGTTGCCGCACTCCTGATCCTGCTTGCGGGCCTTCCATGGTTGCTCGGCTTCGATTGGCAAGACGCGCTCGCCGCAGCGGACCGCGCATTCGGGCTCGGCCTCGGGATACCGCGTGCCGCGGGGGGCGCGAACCGGCAAGAAAGCCCGGCGCGCACGGTCGCCGTCGATGACGATGCGCGAGCGCGAACGTCCGCCTTGGGCTCGGTGCACGTGACGACAACCCATACGGCCGTGACAGTCAATACGATGGCGCCGAAATCCGGCGGTCGCTATGAACGGCCGCCTGTCTGGCGCCCCCCTTCCATCACCCGACGCGCGCCCGACGCGAAGGCGCTCGGTAATGCCCACGACGCGGCTGGCACGCCGCCCGCCGTCCCATGCGAAATCGAGCCGCAGTGGCCCGCTGCGGCCACGCCCGTCGCGGTGCAGACACGCACCGCACGGCCCCTGCCCGTCGAGCCGCAGTCGCCCGCCGCGGGCATGCCCGCCGTTGCGCAGACACGCGCCGCACGGCCGTTGCCCACCTTCACGCCGACTGTCGGCACGGGCATGGCGAAACGCGCGCCGGCGCTCGAGGCCGGACCGGTGGCGGCACTCAAAGCATCGAGTACCGGGATGGCAAGACCCACGCCGACGGTCAATACCGTGGCGAACAAGCCCACGCCGCTACGCACACGCGCAAGTTGGCGTGCGAGCGTCTCACCGAGCAGGCCGACGTCGACGAAGAACCAAGCCTGGCAGCCGTCACCCCTCCCCCCCCAGCCCCTGCCCAAGCGGCCGGTCGCCGAGGTGCAAGCGCAGGCAGCGGCACCTGCCAGCGCGAACGTCGTGCCATCGCCGCATATGCTGGCAACGTTGCGGGCCATTGACGCGAACACGGCAAAGTGGGCAACGCTCGCCGGTATCGACCTCGATCGGCGAGGCGTCGTGCCGGCCCAGGACACGCCGGGCATAGCAGCGCACGTCGGAGCGGGCGAGCCGTACGCGGAGCAGGTCGAGCAGGCATCGACAGACTCGTCTTCGTCGAATCCGGTCGTCAGGCAAGAAGCCACTGCGCCGGCCCAAACGGCTTCGGATGCGCTCCCGAGCGCCGCGAACGCCCCTCGGACCGATGTCGATGTCGATGTCGATGTCGATGTCGATGTCGATGCCGATGCCGATGCCGATGCCGATGCCGATGCTGCTACGGCATCGGCCACCGCCGAAATGTCGAGCGGACACGCCGTGCTGCCGCACAACGTGAAAGACGAAACGCAACCTGACGCTGACGCGCCGGACAGCCTATCGTCCGCCGAGCAGCAGCCCACGGCGGCACCGTTAGCTTTCGCGCCCACGCAGCCGCAGGACGACTCAGAGCCAGCTCAGCCCATCGCACGGCTGGAATCGCTCAACGGCGTTCAGCCCACAACGCATTGGACGGAGTCCGCCCCGCGAACGGAGCGACCGGAGCTGACCGAGTGCACGGCGCCCACTGATGCAAGCGAGCTCGCCGGCGCCACTGAGCTTGCCGATTCGATAGCGTTGACGAACAACCCCGGACCTACCCATCGGACGGATGACTCGCAAGACGAGGACGCCCTGCTCCAGACGGCCGCCAACGAACCGGAGGCCGTTGAAGCATCGCCAGCTGATGTAATGGACGCCACCGACAGAAGCGCGTTCACTTTCCATGAGCCCCTCCCTTCTACGACGGAGTCCGCCTACCCGGCACACTCCCCAGATGGGTTCGAGCCCGCCCAACCCAACACGCCTGCGCCGTGGACAGAGTCCGCTGCCCAACCGGCACCTATCGCCGAGCAAGCTGCTCTGCCGTCGAGCGCAGACATTCCGCCAGCAACCGAAAATCATCGCAGCGATACAGCGCTCGCCGAGCTAGCGCCAACGCAAATTCCATCGCCCGTCGCCGCCCCACTTGCCGTTGCTCCCATGCCCACAACGACAGCCGGCCCAACAGCTGTCGATGCGGCTGTCGATGCGACCGACGCATCGGCGGGCGCCAGCGAGCCCGTGCCGGCCGACGAGTTCGTCACCGCGGATGCCTACCCCGCGCGGCCCGCAATACGCGGCCATGCCGCGACCGAGTTTGCCTTTCACGCGCCGGCTGCTGCTGCCGTCGAGCTGCCGTCGTTGGACCTGCTCGAGCCAGCCTCACCGGACGCCGCCCCGATCCCGGCCGAGCAGCTCGCACAAACGGGCCAGTTGATTGAGCAGCGCTTGCAGGAATTCAAGGTGCCCGTGACGGTGGTGGGCGCATCGGCCGGCCCGGTCATCACGCGCTTCGAGGTCGATCCCGCGCTTGGCGTGCGGGGCAGCCAGATCGTCGGGCTGATGAAGGATTTGTCGCGCGGTCTCGGCCTCACGTCGATTCGCGTTGTCGAGACGATTCCAGGCAAAACCTGCATGGGGCTCGAGCTGCCGAACGCGAAGCGCCAGACGATTCGCCTGTCTGAAATCCTCGAGGCCGACGCCTACCGCACTTGCGCGTCGAAGCTGACCATTGCGATGGGAAAAGACATCACAGGCCAGCCCGTCGTCACCGATCTGGCGAAGGCCCCGCACATGCTCGTCGCCGGCACCACCGGGTCGGGCAAATCGGTGGCCATCAACGCGATGATCGTCTCGTTGCTCTACAAGGCGGCGCCCGAGGATGTGCGCCTCATCATGATCGACCCGAAGATGCTCGAGCTGTCGGTGTACGAGGGCATCCCGCATCTGCTCGCGCCCGTCGTCACCGACATGAAGCTTGCCGCCAACGCGCTGAACTGGTGTGTCGGCGAGATGGAAAAGCGTTATCGGCTGATGTCGGCCGTCGGCGTTCGCAATCTCGCGGGCTTCAACCAGAAAGTGCGCGACGCCGAGGCTGCGGAAAAGAAGCTGACAAACCCGTTCTCACTGACGCCAGAAGCGCCTGAACCCCTCTCGTCGCTGCCGCTCATCGTCGTCGTTATCGACGAGCTCGCCGACTTGATGATGGTCGCGGGCAAGAAGATCGAAGAACTCATTGCCCGTCTCGCGCAAAAGGCACGCGCTGCCGGCATTCACCTGATCCTCGCGACACAGCGTCCCTCGGTGGACGTGATCACGGGGCTCATCAAGGCCAACATCCCGACACGCGTCGCGTTTCAGGTCTCCTCGAAGATCGATTCACGGACGATTCTCGATCAGATGGGCGCCGAGTCGCTGCTCGGCCAGGGCGACATGCTGTTCCTGCCGCCCGGCACAGGCTACCCGCAGCGCGTACACGGCGCATTCGTCGCTGACGAGGAGGTGCATCGCATCGTCGAGCATTTGAAGCAATTCGGCGAGCCGCAATACGAGGAAGGCATCCTTGACGGGCCCGCCACGGAGGGCGGCGTCGGCCAGGACCTATTCGGCGAATCGCCGGACGCCGAGGCCGATCCGCTCTACGACGAGGCCGTTGCCTTCGTCGTGCGCACGCGCCGCGCTTCGATCTCGGCCGTGCAGCGCCAGTTGCGCATCGGTTACAACCGCGCGGCGCGGCTCGTCGAGCAGATGGAAGCGGCTGGGCTCGTTTCGTCGATGAGCATCAACGGCAGCCGAGAAGTGCTGGCGCCACCAGGCCCCGAGCAATGAGCACCGATTGCGCCTCTACGTAAATCCTGCTCACGGATTGCAAGAAGTAGTCGTAGCGGTCGTGCGTTGCATCATCGGCCGGCTCGAAGGCCGACTCCAAGTGCCGGAGATTGCCTATCGGCATGGTCATTGCTGGACCCGGAGATGAGAAGCCGGCCGCGAGCTCACCCTGCGGTGCGGTCACAGCGGCGCGCGAGGCAAGCCGCATATTGATCATATTGCATCCCCTGCCGCCCCGCCCCCGTGAGGCGGTAGCTTCGGGCCTACGTGATTTGCTCTGACGCGTAGGCTCTCTTTGTATTCGAGCCCGTGAGTTGCGCTTCCTCGGCTAGCCTGGACATGCCGAAATGCGGATTTAGCACATGCGTGGTCGATCGCACATTGCGGAATTTCGCGACGTCGGCAAAGGCTCACCCAGCCGCGAGCAAGATCCCACCCGTTTCCAGCAAGTTTCCAAAACGAGCCTTCAGGCCGCGCTGCCAACCACCACCCGGCGCCCCGAAGGAAGTCCCCTTGGGGATCGGGAATTGGGGGACCGAGAGAACGGACCGTGTTGCAAACCGGGGTCAGCTTTACAACCAAGAAAAAGGAATCGCCATGAATATCTCGCTGAGCGTGGGGCCGCTCGCCGCATTGATCGCTGGCTTTTTGATCCTGGCCGTGCCGCGACTGCTGAACTACATCGTCGCGCTTTACCTCATCATCATCGGCATTCTCGGGCTGATCGGCACGAATTCCCCGCATCTGCGGCTTTGAACCGCTCAGTCGGCCAGCTCAGCCGTGCCTAAGCTGCTCCAGACGCAATTTGCCCTGCAACGAAAGCCCACCGACCGCATAATAGCCATCGCCGTCGCGGTGCCGCTTGAAGCACGCACGCTCGATCAGAAACGCGGCGGCTGTGTCCATACCGTTGCGCGAAAGGCCCAGCGCTTGCGGATCGAGGGCAAGCAAGGTGTCGTCGTCGAGCTTGCTTGCGGCGGCAAGGATGGTGATGCAATCGGTTTTCGACGGGTGCTGCATGGCGTTATCCTCATAGTGAATGAACGTCACAGAAGCATGGCTGGCCGAACACGGGCGGCTTGATGAGAACGTTACGCTCGCGTCGTTGTCACTCCCACAATATGGGAAGCACGGCCCGAATTTCCGAACTCGCATTTTAGCCAGCGACCTTCGAGCATGACAATCGAATCCGATTCAGCAGTCGATAACCAACCTGCCCGCATCGAAGACTACGCATTGGTCGGTGACGGACACACGGCGGCCCTCATTTCGCGCAACGGCTCGGTCGACTGGCTGTGCTGGCCACGCTTCGATTCCGGCGCCTGCTTCGCCGCATTGCTCGGCAAGCCGGAGAATGGCTGCTGGCGCCTTGCGCCCGTCACCGCGGCGCCGACCAAGACCACACGCCGGTATCGTGACGGCACCCTGATTCTCGAGACCGACTTCGAAACGCCGGAGGGCGCGGTCACGATCATCGATTTCATGCCGCCCGGCAACGGCTGGTCCGAGCTCGTGCGCATCGTCGTCGGGCGGCGTGGCACAGTGCCGATGCACATGGCGCTGACCCTACGCTTCGATTACGGCTTCTCAGTACCGTGGGTGACGCGGCTTGCCCATGGCAACGGCATCAAAGCCGTCGTCGGCCCCGATACAGTCGTGCTGCGTACAGATATCGAGCTACGCGGCGCGAACATGCACACCGAAGCCGATTTCGTCGTGTCTGAGGGGCAGCACGTGCCGTTTACGCTCGCCTATTCATCGTCGCATCAGCATCTGCCTCCCGCCGACGATCCCTTCTCGGCGCTCGCGCGCACACAGACGCACTGGCAGGAATGGTCAGCCCGCACCAAGATCAAGGTGGGGCGGTACGCGGCGCCGATCCACCGCTCGCTGATTACGCTGAAGGCGCTTGCCTACGCGCCGACGGGCGGCATCGTCGCCGCGCCCACCACGTCGCTTCCCGAGCTGATCGGCGGCACGCGCAATTGGGATTACCGCTACTGCTGGCTGCGCGATGCGACGATTACGCTACTTGCACTGATGCGATGCGGCTACTACGAAGAGGCCAGCGCCTGGCGCGAGTGGCTCGGACGCGTGCTCGCGGGCGCGCCCTCGCAAGTGCAGATCATGTACGGGCTCGCCGGCGAGCGGCGTCTGCCCGAAATGGAGCTCGACTGGCTGCCCGGCTATCAGGGCTCGAAGCCCGTGCGCATTGGCAATAATGCCGTGGGCCAACTCCAACTGGACGTGTATGGCGAAGTGATGAACGCGCTCCATCTTGCACGCGTCGGCGGGCTAGATGCCGACGAAGCCGGCTGGTCCGGGCAGTCCGCGATGCTCAGGCACCTCGAGACAATCTGGCGGGAGCCCGATGAGGGCATCTGGGAAGTGCGCAGCGGACGCCGCCAGTTCACGTTCTCGAAAGTCATGGCCTGGGTCGCGTTCGATCGGGCAGTGCGCTCAGCGGAATCGTTCCAGTTGCCCGGTCCCGTCGATCATTGGCGCGAGTTGTGCGCCGAAATCCATGCCGACGTCTGCCAGCACGGCTGGAACCCCCAAGTCGGCGCCTTCACCCAGACCTACGGCAGCGACGACCTCGACGCGAGCTTGCTCCTCATGCCGCTGCTCGGCTTCTTGCCGCCGAGCGACCCGCGCGTTGCGTCGACCGTGCAAGCGATCGAACGCCACCTTATGCGCGACGGGCTCGTGCTGCGCTATCACACGTCCGAAGTCGACGATGGGCTTCCGCCTGGCGAAGGGACATTCCTCGCCTGCAGTTTCTGGCTAGTCGATAACCTTGCGTTGCAAGGCCGCTTGGAAGAAGCGCACGCCATGTATGAGCGCTTGATCGGACTCGCCAATGACGTCGGGCTCCTGTCAGAGGAATACGACCCGCGCGCGAAGCGCTTTACCGGCAACTTTCCCCAGGGGTTTTCGCACGTTTCACTGGTCAATACCGGGCTCAACCTGATGCGCCGCGAGCAGGCGATGACGCACGCGACAGGCCATCCGGAAGCAACGCCGGCGTGATCGGGTCACGGCGGGTGTTGTGTGCAGTGCAGCACTAATTGGGACGAAGGGCATCCAATTACATTGAGAAGTATCGCATTGACGAACTGATGGACATTACGGCACGTTTTGCGCTTCCGGACGCGACTCACAGTCGTGATCCCAAACCCGGAAAATTTTTCTGATCGCCCCCCAGTTTTGCTGCGTTGCAACCAGGCATGTTTGTCCCTTATCATCGAACGAGTGGCTTATTTCGGAAAGCAATTTCCGCGATGCTGCACGCTCCGTTTCACTGCTTCGCCCCCACCAGCGGGAGCCCACGACCATGCTTTATCAGCTCTATGAATTTCAGCGTGCCCTGTTAAACCCGCTGACGGCCTGGGCTCAGGCTGCATCGAAATCGTTCGCCAACCCGGCGAGTCCGCTTGCTTACGTGCCGGCAGCGTCGCGTTTCTCCGCCGGCTATGAATTGTTGTACCGGCTGGGCAAGGAGTACGAAAAGCCCGAATTCAACATCCACCAGATCGTCAAGGACGGCTTCAATATTCCGATCGTCGAGCAAACGATCATCGAAAAGCCGTTTTGCAGACTACTGCGCTTCAAGCGCTTTGCCGACGACAGCGAAGCCGTCGCTCAACTGAAGGACGAGCCGGTCGTGCTCGTCGTCGCACCGCTTTCGGGCCACCACTCGACGTTGCTTCGCGATACGGTGCGCACGCTATTGCAGGACCACAAGGTCTACATCACCGACTGGATCGACGCACGCATGGTCCCGGTGGACAACGGTCCCTTCCACCTCGACGACTACGTTGCCTACGTTCAAGAGTTCATCCGTCACATTGGCGCGAAAAATCTGCATGTGCTCGGCGTCTGTCAACCGACCGTGCCCGTGCTGGCGGCCGTCTCGCTGATGGCGAGCCGGGGCGAAGACACACCGCGGACGATGACGATGATGGGCGGCCCAGTCGATGCGCGCTGCAGCCCGACTTCAGTGAACAACCTCGCGATGCAGCACTCCTATGAGTGGTTCGAGAACAACGTCATTCACACCGTGCCGTCGAACTATCCGGGCGTCGGCCGACACGTCTATCCGGGCTTTTTGCAACATGCGGGTTTTGTCGCGATGAACCCCGAACGGCATGCGGCATCGCATTGGGATTTCTACCAGAGCCTGATGCGAGGCGACGAGGAAGACGCCGAAGCGCATCGGCGCTTTTACGACGAGTACAACGCCGTGCTCGACATGGCCGCCGAGTACTACCTCGACACGATTCGCATCGTGTTCCAGGATTTTCGACTGGCAGAAGGAACGTGGGAAATCAACGGTGAACGGGTGCGGCCCCAGGACATCAAGGACACGGCGCTGCTCACTATCGAGGGCGAACTCGACGACATTTCAGGCTGCGGCCAGACGCGCGCGGCTCATCGTCTTTGTGAAGGTCTTCCAGCGCAGAAGAAGCGGCACTTCACGGCCGAAAAGTGCGGCCATTACGGCATTTTCTCGGGGCGGCGCTGGCGCACGATCATCTATCCGCAGGTGCGCGACTTCATTCTCGAACACAATCAGCAAACGAACGTCGAGCCGCAATCGGTTGAGGCATGAGATGCAACGCGCGGCACTCCGCGTGTCGCATCGTTCGGGCTCCCCGGGGTACGTCAAACGGCGAACGGGGTAGCATCGAAGCGGCCCCTAACTATCTCGGGGATACGCATCTCGCATACCATGCTCGAATACGCGTCTCGGATTGACATCTCAGAGTCGCGCCTCGCATCGGCACCCGCTACTTCAACTACCGCTGCATCAGATACGCCAACAACAGTTCGGTATTCATGCGAACCAGGTCGCTGCGCTCAGCGGACGCACTGAAGTCACGGCCCAGCGTTGCCTGTAGCGTAAAGCGGTTCGAGACCATGTAATACCCGAGCCCCGATAGCGTCACATAGAAACGCAAAGGGTCCACGTTCGCGCGGAATAGACCGGCCTTTTGGCCGCGCTCGAGGATTGACGAAAGCGTTGCGACAATCGGTGAAATCATGTCGCGGATATGCGTGGCCTTCTGCATATAGCGCGCTTCGTGCAAGTTCTCGTTATTGAGAAGCCGCAGCAGATCCGGGTGATCGCGGTAGTAGTCCCACACGAAATGGGCCAGTTGCGTGATCGCCTCGACGGGTGCCAGGCCCGAGAGATCGAGCGCCTTTTCGGCTTCGGTGAGCGCGCTGATCGCGTGCTCGAGCACCGCGGTGAAAAGTTGCTCCTTGCTGCCAAAGTAGTAGTAAAGCATTCGCTCGTTGGTCTCGGCGCGGCGCGCGATCTGATCGACGCGCGCCCCGGACAGGCCACCATTCGCGAATTCTTCGGCAGCCGCCAGCAGAATGCGTCGGCGAGTGCCTTCAGGGTCCCTTTTTAGCTTGAGCTGATTCATAGTGGCGTGATGCGTGTTGAGCCGCGTTGTCCCCATCACGTCGCCGGCCCCTCCTTGAACCTACGCCGGTGCGTGCAATGGGCGCGCCATTATTTATGGGAAATACCCTTGCATAGAAGCGGTCAAGCGAAAAGCGGTTCGATTATGCGCACATGGCTTGCCGATGGCAATCCGGGAAATCGGCGATAATGTGATCTTTGCATGCATGTCCGTTTGCAGGCCAAACGCACGAGGCGCGCCCCACGGCAAGACGGCTCTGGCCGCAGGCTGGTTTTGAGCGCGCCGCAGTGATTGCGGTGGCGCGCGCTGCGGGCTGTGCCCTCACCTCATCGAATGTGACTGACGGAAAGACCCTCGCGGATCGCATCGAAGATCTGCTGCCGCAAACCCAATGCACGAAGTGCGGCTATGCCGGTTGCCGGCCCTATGCTGAAGCCGTCGCGAGCGGCGCGGCCGGCTATAACCAGTGTCCGCCGGGCGGCACCGAAGGCATCGCACGGCTGGCTGCGCTGCTCGGCAAGCCCGTGATACCGCTCAACCCCGACAACGGCGTGGAGCGCCCGCGCCCGCTCGCCGTCATTGACGAATCGCTTTGCATCGGCTGCACGCTTTGCATGCAAGCGTGTCCTGTCGATGCGATCGTCGGTGCGCCCAAGTTGATGCATACGGTGCTCGCCGAACGGTGCACAGGCTGCGACCTGTGCGTCGCACCCTGCCCCGTCGACTGCATCGCCATGGTACCCGTGACGGGCGACGCCACGGGCTGGCAGGCATGGAGCGATGTGCAGGCAGCCGCAGCACGCGCGCATCACGATCGGCACAACGTTCGTCTCTCCCGTGAGCGCGAAGCCGCGCAAGCGCGGGCGGCCGCGCGACGTGCAGCGGCAACGCCCGTTGATCAACCTGCCTCCCAGCCTACCGCCGAGGACGGCGCAGCAGCCAAAAAGCGAGCCATTATCGAAGCCGCGCTCGAACGTGCACGGCAAAAGAAGGCAGCGTTGGCTGCGCAAGGCGTAACGCCCAAAAACGTCACTGACGTGAGCCCGGCGGTACAGGCGCAAATCGACGCCGCGCTCGCCCGCCGCCGTCAGCTTGGCCTTGAAGCACAGGACGAGGGTGCCGAAGCGGAACGCTTATCGCAGCCCACAGCGTCCTTTGAGACCGGGCATCAGGCGCAGTTGCCTCAAACAACGCAGGGAGAGCAGCCGCAGCAGTCCGAGCGCGCCGAGGCTGAGGGGGCCGGCTCGCCGGTACGCTCCGGCCGCAACGGCCAATCGGAAATGCGCACGCCTGAGGCCGCGCCTCCCATCGATGAACGCTGAACGAGCGCATGAACGCCGTCAAACGCCGCGCAATCTACGAGACGCTGCAAAGCCTCAACCCGCACCCGACCACTGAACTCGAATACGCGACACCATTTGAGCTGCTGATCGCGGTCATGTTGTCGGCGCAGGCGACAGACGTCTCGGTCAACAAGGCGACGCGCAAAATGTTTCCGGTCGCGCGCACGCCCCAGGCGATGCTCGAGCTTGGTGAAGCAGGTGTCGCCGACTACATCAAGACGATCGGCCTCTTTCGCACCAAGGCCAAGAACGTCATCGCCACCTGCCGCATCCTGCTGGATCGCCACGGCGGCGAGGTGCCGGCCGATCGCGAAGCGCTCGAGAGCCTGCCTGGCGTCGGCCGCAAGACCGCGAACGTGGTGCTCAACACAGCATTCGGGCAGCCGACGATTGCCGTCGACACGCATATTTTCCGAGTCGCGAACCGTACCGGCCTCGCGCCGGGCAAGGACGTGCGCGCTGTCGAGACAGCGCTCGAAAAGTTCACGCCGCCCGAGTTCCGGCACGACGCCCACCATTGGCTGATCCTGCACGGACGCTATGTCTGCAAGGCGCGCCGGCCCGAATGCTGGCACTGTGTGATCGAACCGCTTTGCGAGTACAGGCCGAAAACACCGCCGCCGGAGCTGTAGGCGCAAAGAGCCCCGGCCCCGTTGATCCGCCCCACGGCGCCGGGGCATCGCAGCCGTTGCCTGCGGCGCGGGTGCGAGCATCTACGATACCGGCTCACCACGGGCACTACAGCGGTTAGGCGCCACGCTCCCCCGCCGCTTTCGACAGCACGCCGGCCGATAGCCGCTCATCGTAGTCATCGTAGAATAGACAAGTTGCACGCGGCGTCACAGCGGCGCGGTCCTTCCGCGCTATCCGCCGAGGTGCGAAACTTCAAGCTAATTTAGGCAAACGATGTTCGATCCCAGCCGCGAAGAAGTCCGACGCTTTTTCACTGAGACGTGGCGCAAGCAGCGCACCGGCGGGATTCTGACACCGCTCGAAGCAATGGCGGCCGAGTGGATCGTCGAGCATCCCGAGTACCAGACCGAGTTGTCCGATGAGCAAGCAGCATCGCACGCCGAGTACCTGCCCGAAGCGGGACGCACCAACCCGTTTCTGCATCTGTCGATGCACCTTGCGATCAGCGAGCAGTTATCGATTGACCAGCCGCCCGGCATTCGTGCCGCCCATGAGCGTCTCGCCGCGCGCCTCGGCTCGATGCATGATGCGCAGCACGTCATCATGGAATGCCTCGGTGAGACGCTCTGGGAAGCGCAGCGCAATAACACGCCGCCCGATACTGAGGCTTATCTGGCTCGCATCGAGCGACGGGCTTCGCGGGATTGAAAGGCTCCCCTAGGTGTCGAGAAGCACTCTTCGATCGAAGTGCATGCGAGAAAGCGCCGTCTTCGGGCTCACCGTAGCCGTGCCGGGCTGTCTCGCGTCGCTGAACTGCCCAATTCCGACATACGCACTCGAGCGAGACTAGGGCAAAGGACTGAATCCGACCCCACAACTGCCCTTCTGCGGTCACTCCCGCGGCCAAAACAATCTCGCCCACTCCGGGTGTTGCATTCACGCGCCTGAAAACTCTGCATTGCAGCTAGGCGAGCTCCAGTCAGTCCTGCAGAAACCCTTTCGCCTCAAGCAGTTGTTTGAGTTTTTTCGAATCTTTGCGAAAGGTATCCCGATCGTATTTGATCTTGCATGTGTACGCCTGAGCGACATTCTCTATCCCATGCTCGGCCAAGCGAGCAAGCGTGGCAGGGTTAGAAGTCCAACGCTCCCAGGCAATGCGCTCACGCTCGGCATAGATCGCGTCGATACTCTCGCCATCAGGATGGCGATAACGCTCGTCATGAAGAAACGCAGTCAACGGGAGGCGATCACGTTTTTCCGGGGTTTCATCAGGATATCCAACGACGATTGTCGTAACAGGCACACAAGTCTCAGGTAACTCCAGGAACGCGGCGATTTCCGTCATCGAATGCAACGTCGATCCCATATAACAGATACCCAAGCCCCTCGCCTGAAAGCCGAGGCACACGTTCTGGGCAACAATCATGGCGTCGAATGCAGCCACATGATATCCGATCAAGTTATCGAAGTTATCCCGAGCAGAACGACGTGCCAGCCAAGCTCGAGTGCGATGGAAATCCGCACAAAACGTAAGTAGAAGCGGTGCCGACAGAATCATGTCTTGTTTGAAATGCAATTCATGCAGACGCTTACGCCGATCTTCATCACGCGTTATCACGATGGAAACGCTATTCATATTCCCGGACGAAGATGCTCCAGCTATGGCTTCGTCGCATACTTTTTCAATTAAAGTCGAATCGATCGGTTTTGTTGCGAACTTGCGAATAGAGCGGTGGCTTTTAAACAAGCTCGAAAGATCTGTCATCACTTTCATCCTGTGGAATCTCGGGGACTACTAAAATCTGGTAACGGGCTGCCTGCTTTCGCACAGTACTTGCCGACCCGCCTCCATTCGGCGAATACCTGAATCAGCTTTTCGGTTTCGCCGGGATCAGTCATCGGATCAGTATTTGATAAATGACGGACTTGTATTTTGTTGTCTCGCGTTGCTCCGCGACGACACCACCGAGAGATTCGGCAATACGTCGGCTCGGGTAGTTCTCTTCGGCAACGGGATATGTGAAACGCTCGATGTGCATCTCACGGCTTGCCCATCCCGCCACCAGACTGACCGCTTCACGCCCAATCCCTTCTCGGTGGCAATCTTCGCGAATCCAGATGCCCAACTCCGCACTTGCGTCCCGGACGTGATGGAGTCCGGCCAATCCAAGGAATCTCCCGCTATCACGTTGGCGGACCGCGAATACCAAGTCCGTCCCTTCGGCTATGGCGGGCAACCAGGCCTGCCAGATGCGATCGAAGCCCTCTCTGTCCGTTGGCGGCTCCCACGCCATCCATCGGGTAAGCGAAAGGGTGATGCATGGAAATGTTTCATCGGCGTCACCGGCAGAGAAAGGCCTAATCGAAAGCCGACGTGATTCGATATGAATTTCATCCGGGCGCAGCGGCATTCTCCAATCCTCACGTGTTTCCCAGTGTCGTTGGAATTGAGGCGGATATTGACCCCGCAGTGAAGCCTCGGCGCGTCTTCTCGAAGGGCTCGGATTTTCATGCGAAGGGCTGCTTCGTGAGCGCTGGATAGTCGGCGACGAGGTGTCGGATAGCGCACTCTACGGACAGCCGTGCCGCAAACTACTTCTTCTGCACGAGATCGCCCGTCAACGTCTCCACATACGCCGCGATATCCTTCATGTCGCTTTGCGAGAGCGACCCCACCTGCGCCTGCATGATCGGGTTGCTACGCCCCAGGTTCGGGTTGTTGGTGCCCATCTGGTACTGACGCAGCGCCCAATAAATGTAGCTCGCGTGCTGCCCAGCGAGCTTCGGGTACTCCGAGCTCACCGGATTGTTGAGCTTCACGCCGTGGCACGCCGCGCAATTGTGGCTTTCAACGAGTGCTTTGCCGTTTGCCGCGTCGGCCGCCACAGCCGAATTCGAGGCCAGCAACACGGCGCCGAACGCGATGGCTGCCCCCGCAGCCTTGACGACCATCCCGAATCCCTGGTCAGGCTTGTTCATGAATTCTCCTGTCCCGCGAAGTTAGAGAGCTGAAGGCGGCACGCGAATGCGTTCACCTTTCGGGATTGACGGGCGATGAAGGCGTCTGCGTCGCGTAATAGGCCGCGATGTCCGCAATGTCCTGGTCCGACAGCGACGACGCAATCGCATGCATCGTGTCGAAGTGGCGGTCGCCCTTCTTGTAGCCCTGCAATGCATTCACGAGATACTGGGCGTTCTGCCCACCGAGCTTCGGCACCTCGTACACCTCGGGATACGCCGTCCGATAGTCGGGAATGCCATGACAGCCGATACACATCGCGACTTTGTTCTGACCCGCCTTGGCACTGCCGATGACATCGGCCGCCCGCGCGCTCAGCACAAACCCTGACATCACCACCACCGCTGCGGTCACGACACGTTTGCCGACGAAAGAGTTCATATCCTGTAACCTGGCTGAGGGGGAAAAGAAGCTCACTGCACCGGCGCCGGCATGGATCTGCGCATCGTCACGACGCCATCCGGCTTATCGCCTGCTTGCTCGTCGCCGACTTTACGCCGGCTTGTCGTTATCGGATCGGGCTCGAGAAAGGTCCAAAAAATCGCGGCAATTGTACCGCGACGTTCTGTCGCGGTCCACAAGGGGACGCCCGCCCTTGCGCCAGCGCCCCCACCTGCCCGCCCTCCCCACCGCGCCTCGCGCGTTCTCTCGAGCCACACTACGCAAGCGCGTCATCATGCCGCAGCGCTTCATGCCTTCGACTTATACTCGAGTTTTATCGAGAGAGCATGCCGCCATGCGATTCGAAGGCTCGTCGCACTACGTCACCACCGACGATCTGAAGCTTGCCGTCAACGCCGCGATGACGCTCAAGCGCCCCCTACTCATCAAAGGCGAGCCAGGCACGGGCAAGACCATGCTCGCGGAGGAGGTAGCCGCGTCCCTCGGCATGCCGCTCTTTCAGTGGCATATCAAATCGACCACAAAGGCGCAGCAAGGGCTTTACGAGTACGACGCCGTTTCGCGCTTGCGCGACTCGCAGCTCGGCGACGCTCGGGTGCAGGACATCGCCAACTACATCGTCAAGGGCGTGCTCTGGCAAGCCTTCGAATCCGATGTGCCGGCGGTGCTGCTCATCGACGAAATCGACAAAGCCGACATCGAATTCCCGAACGACTTGTTGCGCGAGCTCGATCGCATGGAGTTTCATGTCTACGAGACGCGCGAGGTCGTGCGCGCGAAGCACCGTCCGCTTGTCGTCATCACATCAAACAACGAGAAGGAGCTGCCCGACGCCTTCTTGCGCCGGTGCTTCTTCCACTACATCCAGTTTCCCGACCCCGCGACGATGCAGCAAATCGTCGACGTCCACTTCCCGAACATCCGCAAGGACTTGCTGCGCGCCGCACTCGAGAGCTTTTTTGAGCTGCGCCAAGTGTCCGGGCTGAAGAAAAAGCCATCGACGTCCGAGCTTCTCGACTGGCTCAAGCTACTGCTCGCCGAAGAGATTCCCCCTGAAGCCCTGCGCTCGTCCGAACACGAATCGCTCGTTCCGCCGCTTGCAGGCGCGCTGTTGAAAAACGAACAGGATCTACGCCTTTTCGAGCGGCTCATCGCCATGAATCGCCAGAGCCGCTAACGCTGTTTATAACAACATGAGGAGATCGGGAGCATGAGCCGCTGGATTGAACCGGTGACGTTGACGGGGAAACACGTTGTGTTGGAGCCGCTCGCCCTCGAGCACGATGCGGCGCTCGCGAAGGCTGCGGCCGACGGCGAACTCTGGAAGCTTTGGTACACGAGCGTGCCCGCGCCCGAGCAAACGCGCGCCTATGTCGAGACGGCGCTTGCGATGCGCGAAGACACCGGGGCGATGCCCTTTGTCGTGCGCGACGCGAAAAGCGGCGAAATCGTCGGCTGCACACGTTTTTTCAATGTCGAAGCTGCCCATCGGCGCCTCGAAATCGGCTACACGTGGTACGCCCAGCGCGTGCAGCGCACGGCGCTCAATACTGAGGCGAAGCTGCTGCTGCTCGGTCATGCGTTCGAAGCGCTGAAGGCGATCGCCGTCGAGTTCCGCACTCATTTCATGAATCACCCGTCGCGCGCCGCCATCGCCCGACTCGGCGCCAAACAAGACGGCATTCTGCGTAGTCACCAGATCGGGCGCGACGGGGCGGTGCGCGACACCGTCGTTTTCTCCATCATCGAGACCGAATGGCCGGCCGTGCGAGCCCATCTACGCTTCAAGCTCGAACGCAGTTGACACGCTACGGCACACCGCAAACGGTACACGAGACCGGCCACGACCGAGGGACGGGTGACACATGCTGATCGACTTTTTCTACACGCTGCGCGACGCGCGCCTGCCCGTCTCCGTCAAAGAATATTTGACGCTTGTCGAAGCGCTGCGCGAGCGCGTGATCGCGCCGTCGCTTGACGATTTCTACTATTTGGCCCGCTTGACGCTGATCAAGGACGAACGCCACTTCGACAAGTTCGATCAAGCCTTCGGCGCCTACTTCAGGGGAGTCGAGCAGCTCACCGAAAGTGCGTTCGATATCCCCCTTGAGTGGCTTAAAAAGCGCCTCGAACGGGACCTCACGCCCGAAGAAAAGGCGCAAATCGAGACGATGGGCGGACTCGACAAGCTGATGGAGCGCCTCAACGAACTCTTCCGTGAGCAAAAGGAACGTCACCAGGGCGGCAGCAAATGGATCGGCACGGGCGGCACTTCCCCGTTCGGCAACGGCGGCCATCACCCCGAGGGCGTGCGCATCGGCGGCGAGTCCGCGGGCAACCGCACCGCCGTCAAGGTCTGGGAGGCGCGCGGCTACCGCGACTACGACGATCAAGTCGAAATCGGCACGCGCAACATCAAGGTCGCGTTGCGGCGGCTGCGCCGCTTCGCGCGCGAAGGCGCGGCCGAAGAGCTGGACCTGCCCGACACGATTCGCAGCACTGCCGCCAATGCCGGCTGGCTCGATCTCAAGATGGTGCCGCAGCGCCACAATTCGGTGAAGGTGCTGATGCTGCTCGATGTCGGCGGCTCGATGGACGACCACATCCAGCGCACCGAGGAGCTCTTCTCCGCCGCCAAAGCCGAGTTCAAGCATCTCGAGTTCTACTACTTCCACAACTGCGTCTACGACTTTCTCTGGAAAAACAACCGCCGTCGCCATGTCGAACGCGTGCCGACGTGGGACATCATTCACAAGTTCACCTCCGACTACAAGCTCATCTTCGTCGGCGACGCCACCATGGGCCCGTACGAGGTGCTGCAGCCGGGCGGATCAGTCGAATACAACAACCGGGAAGCGGGTGCCGTCTGGCTGCGTCGCCTCGCCGATCAGTTCCCGCATCATGTCTGGCTCAACCCTGAGCCGCGAGGCATTTGGGAGTACCGTCAGTCGGTTGCGATCGTCCGCCAGTTGCTCGGCGACCGTATGCACCCGCTGACGCTCGCGGGTCTGGAAGCAGCGATGGGCCTGCTCAGCAAGTAGGCAGGTGCTGCCTAGCCCGCCGTTGATATCGGGGTGCCTGCCCCATCGTCAGCGCGAACCCGACATTCCCGAGTGGGAGCCGCACCATAGCTCCGAGCCGCAATAGAATAGTAAATGCCGGAGGCCGCGGTGCGGCAAGCGGCCTTCAATCGCCGTACGACCCTTACCGTTTTTCTGCCAAGGGCGCGAGCGCGCCCCAACTTCTGCCATGACAAACGCTCTCGACCAACTGAAGCAGTACACGATCGTCGTCGCGGACACAGGCGACTTTCAACAGCTTGCTCAATACAAGCCGCGCGATGCGACCACCAACCCGTCGCTGATCCTGAAAGCAGTGCAGAAGGACGCGTACAGGCCGTTACTCGAACAGACCGTGCGCGAGCACGCCGCCAAGCCGGCCGGCGCGATCATCGATCACCTGCTGATCGCATTCGGCTGCGAGATCCTTAAGATCATTCCGGGCCGCGTATCCACGGAAGTCGACGCACGCCTCTCCTTCGATACAAAGCGCTCGATCGATAAGGCACATGAACTGATCGGCCTGTATAAAGCAGCGGGCGTCGATCGCGAGCGCGTGCTGATCAAGCTCGCATCCACGTGGGAAGGCGTGCGGGCTGCCGAGGTGCTGCAAAAGGAAGGCGTCAACTGCAACATGACGCTGCTTTTTTCGCCGGTGCAAGCGGCCGCATGCGCCGAAGCCGGCGCCAAGCTGATCTCGCCGTTCGTCGGCCGCATCTACGATTGGTACAAGAAGCAAGCCGGCAGCGAATGGGATGAGGCGACGATGGGGGGCGCCAACGATCCCGGGGTTCAATCGGTGAGGCGCATCTATGCGTACTACAAAAAGTTTGGCTACCAAACCGAAGTGATGGGCGCGAGCTTTCGCACGACGAGCCAAATTCTGGAGCTGGCGGGTTGCGATCTGCTGACGATCAGCCCCGATCTGCTGCAAAAGCTGCAGGAGAGCGAGGAGGCGGTCCAACGCAAGCTTTCCGCGCAAGCGCTGGCGCAGGAGCCCATCGAGCGGCTTGCCATCGACGAGGCCGCGTTCCGTTACCAGCTCAACGACGATGCGATGGCAACCGAGAAACTTGCCGAAGGCATTCGTGCCTTCGCCGCCGATGCCGTAAAGCTGGAAAAGCTCATTGAATCATTGCGTTGATCCGTCCAACTGAGGAGATGACCATGATTGTGCAGCCGTACCTTTTTTTTGATGGCCGCTGCGAGGAAGCACTGGCCTTCTACAGGGAAAAGCTTGGCGCGCAGGTTCTGTTCCAGCTGAGAGCCAAAGACGCGCCCGGTGACCACGCGATCGAGGGCGAACACGGCGAGCGCATCATGCACGCGTCGTTCCGTATCGGCGAAACGACGCTAATGGCGAGCGACGGCAAGCCGGACGAGCCGCCGACCCCGCACTCGGGCTTCAGCTTGTCGGTTTCGGCCACCGATGCGGCCGAAGGCCAGCGGATGTTCGACGCACTCGCCACGGGTGGCGAGGTCAGCTTCCCATGGCAAAAGACCTTCTGGACGGAAGGCTTTGGCATGCTGACCGACCAGTTCGGCATTCCATGGATGGTGAACGTCGCCCACGAAGAATCCAAGGCCTGACTTGAAGAAGGGCCGTCCGACGCGAAGCGTGGCGGCCCTGCGTCCAGCGCCCTAAGGCTGCCGCACCGCCGGTGCCGCCCGGTGCTCGATGTTCCACTGCGCCTCAGTCTGCCCCAACAACGCACGCAGGCGCTCGACCTTTTCGGCGAAGCGCTGAGCAAGCCAGTCGGGCCCGCTGTGCGCGCTCGAATCCAGCGCGGCGCTTGTGGAGGCAGAGTCCGGCGTCTGCCGGCTGTCGACGGGCATCCAGTCACGGGCATGCACGCCAAATCGCAGCGCACGCGCCATCACAAGCAATGTCGCCCGAACCGCGTAGGCCTGCGAATTGCGCTTGCCCGTGCTGACGGTAAGGCTGGTACGGCCCGGTTCGGCGCTAGCCGCCATCGAGATCATCTCGAGCGCACTGATCAGCGAGCGGTGCAGCCGCTGGATCTCCTCGAGCTGCTTAAGCGGGATGTCAATCTCCTTTGCCACGGAAGGCATCAGCGAACGCAGCTTGACGAGCCGCTCCCCCAGCGCCGCAAAGGTCGCCAATTGCTCGTCCGGCTCCATCGGCACACCAGTTGCCGCTCGCATATAAACACGCGCGCACTCGCGCAGATTGCGCGCCAACAAGTACCGCCACGAATAAGTGGCGTAAAGCGGCAGCGCAAACGAAAAAGCAAGCGCAATGGCAATGCCGATGAGTACGTTGAGCACGCGCCAAAGGCCCGTGGCGATGGTGCTGTCGCCATGCCCTGCGACGATGCAGATCGTAATCGCCGTCAGTAATGCTACATAGCCAGGGCGGCCAATCGCGAAGTAACCGCATATGCCAGCAGCCACCGACATCAGCACATACGTGAGCGGCCGCGATCCGATCAGATCAAGCTGAATCAGCAGCAAGAGACCGATGATGGCCCCCAACGCCGTGCCGAGCGCACGTTCGGCGGCCCGCTTGCGAATGTTGCCGTGATGCTGCAGCCCGCCGATCACGATCAGTACCGTCACGGAGGCCCAGATGCCGTTTGGCACGTCGATGCCGGTGGTCACGAGAATCGACACGAGCATCGCAAGACCCACGCGCACGCCATGCAAGACCTTCGCGTATCGGTAACGGTAATAGGGAGAGGCGAGCGCACGCGTGGCACGCGCGGCAAGAATACGGATGGGTAAAAGCATGGCCATAACGATTGATTGTCGAGGAAAGCAACGCCGTCGTCGAGTTGATGCCTCAGTTCTCGATTGTGTCCAGATAGTCCTCTGGTCGCGTACGGTCCTCGGCGGCCGCCATGCCGGCCACGCGCACAAGCACGCTGACGACGATGGCCACGATGACGTTCACGGCCAGTGACCAAAGCGCCGCGTAGCCGGGAATGCCGTAACCGCCGAGATGCACCGTGTAGATCGAGCTTTTCAGGTTGAGCGAAGCTGCCATCCAGGTGCCCACTGCGATGCCGGTGGCCCAGCCCGATAACAGGCCTCGGTAGTCGAGGCGCGTATAAAGGCCGAGCACAAGGGCGGGCAGCGTCTGGATGATCCAGATGCCGCCAAGCAGTTGCAGTTCGATCGCGTAAGTGAGTGGCAGACCGATGATGAACGCAACCGCCCCCACCTTCACAAGCAGCGAGACGAGTTTCGCAACGTGTGTCTCCTGATCGTGTGTCATGTTGCGGTTCACGAACGCGCGGTGAATGTTGCGCGTATAGAGGTTGGCTGCCGCAATCGACATGATGGCCGCCGGCACGAGCGCGCCGATGGCGATGGCCGCAAACGCGACGCCGACGAACCAGGACGGGAAGAAGTGAAGGAACAGCGCGGGAACAGCGAAGTTGGCACCGTAGACCTTGAAGTATGGCGCGTACTGGGGCATATCCTTGACGCCAGCCGCAAGCGCCATGTAGCCGAGCAATGCAAGCACCCCGAGCACCAGCGAGTACGCGGGCAGCAATGCCATGTTGCGGCGAATGCTGCCACCGGACGATGAGGACAGCATCGCAGTGACGGAGTGCGGATAAAGAAAGAGAGCAAGCGCGGAGCCGACCGCGAGACTCGCATAGGCGCTATAGCCGTTCAGGCTCGCCGTGTCAGGCGCCTTCAACAGCAGCTTGTCGTGCGGCACATTGCCGAAGATATGGCCGAAGCCGCCTAGTTGGGCGGGAATCACAATGACCGCGGCGGCAATGGTGACGTAGATCAGCACGTCCTTGACGACAGCGATCATCGCCGGCGCTCGCAGCCCTGACGTATAGGTGTAGGCCGCGAGTATCGCGAACGCGATGATGAGCGGCAAGTCGCCGGCGAAGCCCGTCGTATTGAAGCCGAGGGCGCCGATGACAACTTCGATGCCGACGAGTTGCAACGCAATGTAAGGCAACGTTGCGACAATCCCCGTGACGGCCACGGCAAGCGCCAGCAACCTGCTGCCATGGCGGGCGGCCACGAAGTCGGCGGCGGTCACGTAGCCATGGCGCTTGGCAACGGCCCAAAGCTTCGGGAAGACGGCGAACGCAAACGGATAGATGAGGATCGTATAGGGAATCGCGAAGAAACCGGTGGCGCCGGCGGCGAACACGAGCGCGGGCACGGCAACAAAGGTGTAGGCGGTGTATAAGTCGCCGCCAAGCAGGAACCAGGTGACGATCGTGCCGAAGCGTCGTCCGCCGAGCCCCCACTCGTCGAGGTGAGCCAAATCGCCGCGCCGCCAGCGTGCCGCAAAGAAGCCGAGGATCGTGACGCCGACGAAAAAGAGCACAAAGACGGGGGTTGCGGCAGCGTTCATGGTTCGCCCCCCTCGCGTTGGCCTCTACCCCGCTTCGATATGTCCTTCGTTTTGAAATAGACGAGCGCGGTGATAGCCGCGCCGATGAGCACCCAAAGAAGCTGATACCAATAGAAAAACGGGAAGCCCCACAGTTGAGGGTCAACCCTGTTATAGGACGGCACCCAGATCATCGCGATCCAGGGGATGACGAGCAACCCAAGCCAACGTCTGGCGATTCGGTTCGCGTCGGCTTCGTAAGCCATGACGCCTCCTTCTCTTTTTGCTGTTGTCAGGTGACTGCCACCTATACCCCTGCCCCTGCCATTGCCCTTGTCCTTACCCTTGCTTCGAAAGCACTTCCCTTAAGCGGTGCGCAAGCGCCCTGAAAGCCTCGCAAGGTTAATGGAGTGCCGCGCGGCCGGTCAAGCCGGGCTGCGCCGGGACTTACGCGCGGCCGAAGCGTGTCGCACACAAGTGAAAAGACGTGTGTCAGCTGTCGTCCCACGCAAAAAGAAGTTCCACATCGATGCTTGGCTTCACACAATCTTCGCTTAAGCAGCATATAAACAGATGAATCAGCCCAAGGCGGTCTTTGCCGCGCCCTTGCGACACGTCTGCTAGCCGGCGCAATCTTTTAGTAGGTCTCCGATGCGCAAGCTCACCATCAAAGCTCGTCTTTTCATTTTGGCCTCGGCGGTCGCCGTCATCTCGCTCGGCGTCGGTGCGGTCGGTCTGGTTGGCGTGGTGAAATCGATCCAGGCACTCCAGCAGATGTTCGAAGGACGGGCGCAACCTCTTGAGGAGATATCGACGATCAACGAGTTGGTCACGGAGGCCACCTTTTCGGTGAGTGACGCCATCCTTGACCCGTCGGCTCAGAAGACGCAGCTCGTGGCATCGAGCACGCCCGATCGCATCGATCAAGTCGACGCGCTCATGAAGGAGTACCTTGCCAGCATCCATTCGGACGATGAGCGAAAGCGTGCATCCGAATTTGCGTCCAACTGGAATCAATTGCGTGACAAGGGCCTTCGACCCGCCGTCCAACTGCTCACCGCGAACAATCTCTCTGAAGCGCAGTGGGTAGAGACCCAAAGCATTGACCAGGTTTCCCAAACCGTAAAAGCACAAGGCGCTGAGCTCCGCAAAATGGAGCTCGTCGGCGCTCAGGGCGAATTTGAGCAGGCAAAGAGCCTTGGACACGTCGTCGAAATGCTCATGGTCATCTTCATCGTCGCCGGACTGCTGGTAGTTTCTGTCCTGTGCGCGTCGATGGCCAGAAGTCTTTTTCGAGAATTGGGCGGGGAGCCGAGCACGGCGGCCGACATTGCAAAGCGCATTGCTGGGGGCGATTTGTCCGTTGAGGTGTCGGTGAAGCCGGGGGATCAGCACAGCGTGCTTTTCGCCATGAAGGCAATGCGCGAGCGGCTCGCGCTGATGATTGGTGAAATCCGCCATTCAGCGGAAGGCATTGCCGAAGCTAGCGCAGACATCGCCTCGGGCAACAGCACCCTCGCCACCCGCACCGACGAGCATGCAGCGAGCATCCAGCAGACGTCTTCCAGCATGGAGGAGCTGGCATCGATGGTGAGGGCGAATGCTGAGCATGCCAATCAGGCCCGCGCACTTGCCGGCATCGCTTCCGAGAAAGCCGGTGACGGCGACCGCGCGGCAAAGGATGCCACTGAGCGAATGAGCGCACTGGCAGAACGCTCAGCGCGCGTCCATGACATTACATCGGTCATCGAAGGCATCGCGTTCCAGACGAACCTGCTTGCACTGAACGCCGCGGTGGAAGCTGCGCGTGCGGGCAGTGAGGGACGTGGCTTTGCGGTGGTGGCCCAGGAGGTCAGAGCCCTTGCGCAACGCAGCTCGAGCGCCGCAAAGGAAATTGGCGTGCTGATCAAGGAGATGACGGGCGAGGTAGACCGCAGCGGCGTTGCCGTGGGGGCTGCCGGGAAGACGATCGTCGACTTGCTGAGTGCTGTACGAGGCGTCGTCGATCTTGTCGAATCGATTGCCGATGCATCCAATGAGCAAAGCGCGGGCATTGACCAGGTCAACCTTGCGGTCGTTGTGATGGACCGGGTCACCCAACAGAATGCCGCCTTTGTTCAGGACGGGGCGCAGGCAGCAGGTGCCTTGAAGTCACAGGCCGCGGCGCTCCGGCAGGCTGTGCGTGCTTTCCAGCTTTAAACCGGATCGGCGCAAAGCTTATGGCTTAGGTCATGGCTTACGTCAGCAGGCCGGTGGGCCCGGTGGAGCTGAGCAGCGGCGTCAGAGGCCCAAGCGCCGAAAAGACGTCCATCGGCGTAAGAGCGCGCGCACTGTGCCGGCCGCATCGCGTAAACGCATCGCGGCCGGCACGGCCCCTGAAGGCGTCAGATCGAGAACGTGTCGGACTTGGCGTCGAGCGAGGCACGCAAGCCCTCGACCCACTTGCCTGCCGGCAGGCCTAGCGTCTTTGCAACGAGCTTCGCGCGTTGCTCGAGTGCAGCAAACGGGACGCTAAGCGCGGGCCCCGAGAAGGCGAGCGCGATGCGGTTGCCATCGTGCACTTCGGGCAGCGCAATGACGCGGCCATCGAAAGCGGTGTTCAGATGCTTCATGTTGCGCACGAAGCTCGGATGGTCGCCAAAGAGGTTGATCGTGACGACACCGGCTTCGGTCAAACACGCGCGCACGGAGCGGTAGAACGCGACGGTATCGAGTACCGGGCCGCGCGCCGTCGCGTCATAGAGATCGATCTGAAGCGCACCGATCGTGCCGTGCTGAGTGCGATCGTTGACGAAATCCCACGCGTCGGCTTCGTGGATGGTGAGACGGGCGTCGTCAGGCGGAAGCGCGAACATCGTGCGCGCGGCGACGACGACAGCCGGGTTCAGCTCGACCGCCTCCACGCTAGCGCGCGGCAAAAAGCGGTAGGCGAACTTCGTCAGGGATGCCGCACCGAGACCCAACTGGACGATGCGCTTGGGCGTCTCGAGAAAAAGCAGCCAGGCCATCATTTGCTGCGCGTACTCGAGCTCGAGCACATCGGGCTTCTTGAGGCGCATCGCGCCTTGTACCCATTCCGTGCCGAAATGCAAATAACGCACGCCCCCTTCTTCGGAGAACGTGACAGGCGCGAAGCGCGGTTTGCGCGGGATATCGATGCGCGGCGCATCCTCCAGTCCCGGTGCGTGTTTGCCGTTCGCCCGCTTTCGCTTAGGCGTTGCATCCGGGTGCACGGCGATGTCGTCTTCGGTGCGGTCGATCTGGCCGCGCTTGCTTTGCGGTTTGTCGCTGCTGCTAAAGGCGCGAGCTTCAGCCGACGCGCGCTTGATGAGAGTGGTCATGACTAGGTGGTGTCGCGCGTCAGGCGCGCGATGGTTGAAACGGACGAGAGGATAGCATTGCGCCGTTCGCGTGCCGTTTTTGCGCTTGCCCGCTACTCGACTGGCAACCACCCGCGCAATGTCTCCCAAGCGCGTAGCTTGTCGACATAGGGCATGGCCGCATGCGCCGGACTGCTGGAAGGCAGGATCAAGCAGGCGATCACGCTCGGGCGCGCTGAGAGCGCACGCATGCCGATCTTCGCGGCGGTGCCACCATTGAATGCCACGGCAACAAGGTTCGGCAATGTATCGATGAGCGTGATGAGGTCGTTGCTCGCATGATCGCGGATGCGACTGTCGAGGCTGCCCTCACGACGCGCCTCGGCGATCACGTCCCATAACCCGATGCGATGAGTGAGCAAGGTTTCCAAACGGTCGGTGTAGGGCATGTCCCGCAGGTTTGCCCCAATCACATCGCCGACCAGCGACCAAAATCGGTTTTGCCGATGCGCGTAGTACTGTCCCTGCGCGAGCGACGCCTCGCCGGGCAAGCTGCCGAGAATAAGCACACGCGTGCGCTCATCGACGACAGGCGCGAACGAGCGCTTGAGCATCATGTTGCAAGCGAAGGAGGATGAGGATGCGACGCATCGGGCACATGCGAAGAGCACTCACCCCGATCGACATCGTGCGCGAGCGCCATCGCCTCCCCCGCCTGCCCGCTTGGCAGCTTGCGCCGCTCAGCGAGACACGCCCACAGCGCCGGCAGCATGCACTCGGTCACCATCAGCGGCGCCCCATGGCGCATGAACACGGAACGGCGCGCGAGCAGCGCGTGGGGTACTTTGCTTGCGAACTCGCGGCGCGCCAACGCGAAAAGCGGATGACGCGCGGTATGCCTTGCACTGACGAGGCCGGAACGCGAGACCGCCCCGTCGTCGTAAAGCAGTTCGGCAAGCGGACGCGCCGAAAGGCGGCGCATCGATTGCCAGACGCCGCGGCTCGTCGCGAGCGGCGCGACGCTGTGCGCTACGACGAACGGCACGCCGTCCACGAGCAGCACCACTTCGCGCACCCACACGGGCTCGCGCAAAGCGACGCCCAGCGCCGTGTGCTCATCGGCCCACGCGGGCGCGACGGCCTCACGCGTCACGCGCACCGTCACAGCGCCGAGCGTACGCAAGTGCGCCGTGAGGGAGCTGCCACGCGTGAGCCAGTCCTTCTGATCGAAGGTGAGCGACGGGCGCAGCGCCGCTCGCCACGCCGCGCTTGCCGCCGCGAGACGAAGCGGGCGCGCGTGCATCATCGCGTAAGCAGCAGCGAGTTCGTGCGCTTGACGAAGCTGGCCGGGTCTTCGAGCATCCCGCCTTCCGCGAGCACCGCCTGATCGAACAACAGATGACACCAGTCGTCGAAATCCCCATGCTCGGGTGTCAAGCCCTTGACGAGCGCGTGCTCGGGATTCACTTCCAGGATCGGCTTGGAATCGGGCGCCTGCTGGCCAGCGGCCTTCAACATGCGCTGCAGGTATCCGCTCATTTCCCCTTCGTCGGCGACGAGGCACGAAGGCGAATCCGTGAGGCGGAACGTGAGCCGCACGTCCTTCGCCTTGTCCTTCAACGCCTCCTTCATCTTCTCGACGAGCGGCTTCATCGTTTCGCCCAGCTGCTCGTGCGCCTTCTTTTCCTCATCGTCGAAGGCAGCAAGGTCGAGGTCCCCGCGCGCCACGCTCGCGAGCGGCTTGCCGTCGAACTCGGTGAAGTACGAGAGCGCCCACTCGTCAACGCGATCGGACAGCAGCAAGACCTCGACCCCTTTCTTGCGGAACACCTCAAGATGGGGGCTGTTCTTTGCCGCCTGCCAAGTGTCGGCGCTGACGTAGTAAATCTTCGTCTGCTCGGGCTTCATGCGCGCGACGTACTCGGCGAGCGAGACCGTCTGCTCCGCCGAATCGGTGTGCGTGCTGGCAAAGCGCAAAAGCTTCGCGATCCGCTCGCGGTTCGCAAAGTCTTCGCCAAGCCCTTCCTTCAGAACCTGCCCGAACTCCTTCCAGAACGCCGCATACTGGGCCTTGCCTTCATCGGTCTCGGCGTTTGCGAGCTCCTCGAGCATCGAGAGTGCGCGTTTGGTCACACCCTCACGAATCGCCTTCACGTCGCGGCTTTCTTGCAGAATTTCGCGAGAGACGTTGAGCGGCAAATCGCTCGAATCGACAACGCCCTTGATGAAGCGCAGAAACGACGGCAGCAGTTGCTCGGCGTCGTCCATGATGAAGACGCGCTTGACGTAGAGCTTGAGCCCGCCCTGGCGATCGCGGTTCCACAGATCGAATGGCGCGCGCTGCGGCACGTAGAGCAGCTGAACGTATTCGCTGCGGCCTTCCACGCGGTTGTGGGTCCAGGTCAGCGGATTCTCGTGGTCATGCGAGATGTGCTGATAGAACTGCTGGTATTGCTCATCCGTGATCTCGCTTTTCGGGCGCGTCCACAATGCGCTTGCCTGGTTGACGGTCTCGTCCTCGTCCTTCTCGACCATCTCGCCCTTTTCGCTGTCCCATTCCTCTTTCTTCATGAGGATCGGCAGCGCCACGTGATCGGAATACTTGCGAATGATCGAGCGCAGCTGGTAGCTCGAGAGCAGCTCGTCCTCGCCTTCGCGCAAATGCAGCGTAATCGTCGTGCCGCGCGCTTTGCGCTCGATCGTCTCCACCGAGAAGTCGCCCTCGCCCGCGCTGACCCAGCGCACGCCTTCGGACGCCGCCAAACCCGCGCGGCGCGTCTCGACGGTGATCTTGTCGGCGACAATGAAGCCGGAGTAGAAACCAACGCCGAACTGGCCGATGAGCGCGGCATCCTGTTGCTGGTCGCCCGACAGTTGCGAGAAGAATTCCTTCGTCCCCGAGCGCGCAATCGTGCCGAGATGCGAGATTGCCTCATCCCGGCTCATGCCGATACCGTTGTCGTCAATGATCACCGTGCGCGCGGCTTTGTCATACGACACGCGGATGCGCAGATTCGAATCGTCCTCGAACAGTTCGCTCTTGGCGATTGCCTCGAAGCGAAGCTTGTCGGCAGCGTCCGACGCATTCGAAATCAGCTCTCGCAGGAAAATTTCCTTGTTGCTGTAAAGCGAATGGATCATCAGTTGCAGAAGCTGCTTCACTTCTGCCTGAAAGCTCAGGGTTTCTTGTGCCATGCTCTCGGTTCCCAGTTTCTTGGTGGATGACGGTAACGCGTGCGATACGCGGCGCACTCGCTCGTGCGAGCCCCACAGCCCGACAGCGCATCGCCAATGCCGATGCGTGCTGGCCGCGAACGAGCACTCAATTGGGGACGCTCGCCACCGATTTCAAGTGTCCCGAAACGCGATTGCCGTCGACGCGGTTGCCATCGAGATAGCCGGCCAGGAATCCGGGCAGCGCCGGATCGCCGCAGTTGGCAACGTTAAAGCGCATCCAGGACGTGGGCGACTGGTGTGGCGAAAAGAGGCTTCCCGGCGCAAGCAAAAAGCCGGCCTCCTGACCAGCAGCGGCGAAAGAGTCCGCGTCAACGCCGGCGTCGGCCCATAGGAACATCCCCGCCGTCGGTGCGGTAAAGAGCTTGAGCCCGGCTGACTCGAGCATCCGGGCGCACTTGTCGCGCACGCCATCAAGACGCGCGCGCAATCGTTCGACATGTCGCCGGTAGTGACCCTCGGTCAGCACCTTGTAGAGCAAGCGCTCGTTGAGTTCGGGCGTCGTCATGCCGACGAGCAGCTTCTGGTCAGCAAGCAAACGCGCCACGTCAAGCGCACACGCGGCAAAGCCGACACGCAGGTTGGCCGCGAGCGTCTTCGAAAAACTGCCGAGGTAGATGACGCGCTTCAACTGATCGAGGCTGGCAAGGCGCGTTGCTGGATAGCCGGGTGGGCACAGATCGCCGGAGACGTCGTCCTCGACAACGATGAAATCGTACGCTTCCGCGAGCCGCAGGATGCGAAATGCCTGCGCGGGCGTCACCGACGTGCCGGTCGGGTTGTGCAGCATCGAGTTGATCACGAGCATCTTTGGCCGCCAGGTGGCGACGAGCGATTCGAGCGCGTCGACATCGGGACCGCACGCGGTGTACGGCATGCCGACGAGCCGCGCGCCCTGCGAAGCAAAACAGCCGAACATCTGGAACCAGGCCGGATCGCCGACGATCACGGCATCGCCCGGCTGCACATAAAGGCGCGCGATCAAATCGATGGCCTGTGTAATGCCCGAAACAAGCACGATCTGCTCGGGTGCAGCTCCAATCTCGAGCTCCTCAAGGCGCGTTTGCAGTTGCTGACGCAGCGGCAAAAACCCTTGCGCCGTGCCCATGCCGACCCACTGCCCGGCGCTTTGTCGACCGAGCGTGCGCAGCGCGCTTGCAACGAGGTCGCCATCGAGCCAGCGCCCCGGCAGATGACCGAGCCCCGGCCCCTTTTCCGGACTGCTCATGTGCAGCGTGTTGCGCAAGAGCCAGGCAACATCGATCGTGCTCGGAGCCGGCTCGACGCGCGCCGGCTGCCTGGGCCGCACCTCGGGGTCCCCCGCTGCGCCGTCACGCACATAGAAGCCCGAGCCGCGCCTGGACTCCAGATACCCCTGTGCGACGAGCCGCTCATAAGCCTCGACGACGGTGAACCTTGAAATGCCCTTGTCCTGCGCGAGCTTGCGGATCGATGGCATGCGCATGCCAGGGCGGAACACCCGCTCCTCGATACGCCGACGAGCCCACTGCACGAGCTGTTCGACCAGCGTCAGGGCCGACGTGCCGTGCGGCGCGGGAATGAGATCAAGTGGAACTGACATGCCGACACCCCGACTGTACCGAAAAGTATCGCAGCGATTGTACCGTTACTGTGCTGGCCGCAGCGATTAAAGTCAAAGGGTTGTCCCCTTGGTAACGTTCGAAGGAAGTCCCTTAGGGGACAAGGCCGGACGTCAAACCGGAGTCAGCTATACGATGAATTCACGCGAATCGCAGGGCATGATGCTTGGTCTCGTCGGCGTGCTGATTTTCAGCCTGACGTTGCCGATGACGCGCATCGTCGTCCACGAGTTTTCACCCGTCCTGAGCGGGCTCGGCCGCGCGCTCGTCGCTGCGGTGCCGGCAGGCGCCTTGCTCGCATGGCGGCGAGAGAGACGACCGACGCTTGTGCAACTCAAAGGCCTTGCTGTCGTCGCGCTCGGCGTCATCATCGCCTTCCCGGTGCTATCGGCCTGGGCGATGAAGACGGTCCCGTCGTCGCATGGCGCGATCGTCATGGGGTTGCAGCCGCTCTTCGTCGCGGTCTATGCGGCATGGCTTGCGCACGAGCGCCCATCGGCAGGGTTTTGGGCGAGCGCGGTGCTCGGCAGCGCGCTCGTCGTCGCCTATGCGATCGATGCAGGCGGCGGAACACCGGCGCCCGGCGACGCCTTGATGCTGCTCTCCGTGGCCATCGGCGCGCTCGGCTATGCAGAAGGGGCGCGCCTCGCGCGCCAGATGGGCGGCTGGCAGGTAATCTGCTGGACGCTTGTCATCGCCGCACCGTTCATCCTCTTGCCCGTCGTCTGGCTCGCTTGGCAAGCCCATCTCCATCACCCAGGCCCCGTCGCGTTCAAGACTTGGCTGGCGTTCGGCTACATATCGCTCTTCTCGCAGCTCATCGGCTTTTTCGCCTGGTATGCGGGGCTTGCCCGCGGCGGCATCGCGCGCGTCGGGCAGGTACAACTACTCCAAATCTTCTTCACAATGGCGTTGGCCGCGCTATTCTTTGGCGAATCGGTCAATTCTTCAACATGGCTCTTCGCTGCCGCTGTGATCGCGACGGTGCTCGTTGGCCGCAAAGCCGGCGTGCGCACGGCAGTGCCAACGCCTGCCACCGTGCGTCCCGAGCGTTAGTGGCGAGCTTCGCGTCGCAAGGCGGCGTGGGCCAACGGCTATGCGCATTGCGAAGCATGCCTTTCGATTCATTTTCAGTTCACGTTTTTCAGTTCATTCACTCACCGAGGACATTCCATGACTCAGCACAACATCTACGACAAGCTCGAGACGCTCGGCATCGAGCTCCCACAAGCCGGCAGCCCGGCGGCCGCCTACGTGATGTCCGCGCAATCGGGCAACACGGTCTATGTATCCGGGCATATTGCGAAGAAGGACGGCAAGCCCTGGGTCGGCAAGCTCGGCGCGACCATGACCACCGATGAAGGCAAACAAGCCGCCCGCGCAATCGCAATCGATCTGCTCGCCACGCTCCATGCGCATACGGGCGACCTCAATCGCGTCAAGCGGATCGTCAAGCTCATGAGCCTCGTGAATTCGACGCTCGACTACACCGAGCAGCACCTCGTGACCAACGGTGCATCGGAGTTCCTGGTCGAGGTGTTCGGCGATGCAGGCAAGCACGCCCGCTCGGCGTTCGGCGTCGCGCAGATTCCGACCGGCGCCTGCGTCGAAATCGAACTCATCGCCGAAGTGGCATAAAGGAGACGCGCCGATGCCCTCGCACCCCGTCCGCTTCCAGCAGGTCGATGTGTTTTCGGCTGTACCGTTCAAGGGTAATCCGCTCGCCGTCATTTTCGACGCTGACTCGTTGAGTACCGACGCCATGCAGGACATCGCCCGGTGGACGAACCTGTCGGAAACCACGTTCATCTGCAAGCCGACCGACCCGTCTGCTGATTATTTCGTGCGCATCTTCACGCCCGATTCCGAGCTGCCGTTCGCGGGCCACCCGACTCTCGGCACGGCTCACGCCCTGATCGAAAGCGGCTACCAGCCCAAGCAGGCAGGCAGGCTGGTTCAACAGTGTGGCGTTGGCCTCGTCGAAATCGAGGAGCGCGCAGGCGGGCTGCGTGCCTTCGCCGCGCCGCCTGCGCGCATGACGCCGCTGGCCGAAAGCGAGTACGGGACGCTGAAGGCACTCCTTGGCACCGATGCGATCGATTTGAGCCGCGCGGCGCCGAGCGTCGTCAACAACGGGCCGAGCTGGCTCGTGGTCGGCATGGCATCGCCCGCGGCCTGCCTCGCCGTCAACCCGGAGCCCACCTCGCTGCTGGCTTTCGCCAAACGCATCGGCGCAACGGGCTTTGCGCTTCATGCGCCGCACCCGGAGGACGGGCCGGCCACGCTCGAAGTGCGCTGCATTGTCGCCGAGGGCCAGTCTTCGGTTTACGAAGACCCGGTCACCGGAAGTGCCAACGCAGGGCTCGCCGCGTTGCTTGCAACGTGCGGATGCCGCCCGGGCGCACGTTACACCGTTCGTCAGGGCACGGCACTCGGGCGCGACGGCCGGGTTTTCGTCGACTACGACGACGCCCGCGGCAAAACCTGGATCGGCGGCGCTGCCGTTACGGTCGTCGCAGGAACGATTCAGCTCTCCTCCTGAAGCCGCAGGCACGGCCTTCACGCCACGCCTGCTGTTTTCGTCCCAGCCGGCCGCCGTCGCGAGCCCACCTCGTCGCGGCACCGGCTCCAGTCCCTCCCCCACCCTGCGCTCCTGCGCCGCTCGCCCACGAGCGCCAGACGGCCGCTCGCCGCGCCCACCGATGCTCAAATCGCACACGCAATACAGCACGCGGACAGTATTCTCGAAAGAAAATGAAATCAAATGCACGCGTCTTTCGGTCAAGAAATCTGGCTTTCTGCCGAAAACATGCCAGGGTATCCACAGGTAAACCCCATTAAGCGAGACTATCTAAAGCGCTGACCATTCAGTAATATCCCTGCTGAACAACGTTCGGCGAGGAATAAACCGGGAAACCCTGGAAACTTTGCACTTATTCTTAAATCGCGCCGCAGCCCGGCCACGCACAATGCTCGCCATGCAGCTCATATACGCAGCCCCATTGTCGACATCCGCTGACGCCCGATGAACCTACCCCGGCCCCATTTAGCCCGTGATGCACGCGCGGGGCACGACCCGCGGCGGCGGGCTCTGATCGCAATCCCGGTACTTGGTCTGCTCGTGCTGGTACTGCTGTGGACCGTCATCTCTGCGCGCCTTTCAGTCGAGCGCGAATCGACAAATCGAGAAGCCGCAGCATCGGCTGCCATTCTTTCAGCCGCGCTCGAGCAGCACACGATCAAAGCGATACACCAAGTCGATCAAATCACACGCTTTGTCAAATTCGAATTTGAGAAAAGCCCCCGCAACTTTGATTTGCGCAGTACGGTCGAAAAGGGCGTCGTGCAAAGCGACACGCTCGTACAAGTTTCGTTGATCGACGAACATGGCCTTTTGATCGCATCAACGGCGGAGGCGAATCCCTTACCCGTCGACCTTTCCGATCGCATGCACTTCAAAGTGCACGAGCATGAAAACGACGACCATCTCTATATCAGCACGCCGGTGCTCGGCCGCGTTTCTCGCCAGTGGACCCTGCAAATGACGCGGCGCCTGAATCACCGCGACGGGTCATTCGCGGGCGTGGTGGTCGTGTCCGAGAACCCAGGCTATTTCACGGGCGACTTCTATAACAACGCAGCAATTGGCAAGGATGGAGTCATCGCGGTCATCGCGGACAGCGGCGCCGTACTCGCTCGCCGTACCGGCGCAGTCAACGACCCGCTCGGCTCGTTTTCGGCAAGCGGCGTCTATCCGATCTCGCAGCAGGCGTCCGGGACGTTGGTCGATCCAATCGATGGCGTCAAGCGCATCGTTTCCTACCGCCATATCGACGGCTATCCGATGGCCGTGCTCGTCGGCCTGTCCAAAACCGAGGAGTTTGCCGACTATCGCCACACACGCGATATCTACTTGCTGATGGCAGGGTTCATCTCGCTCGTGATGCTCGGGTTCTTCGCCGTAGCAACGGGGCTCATTGGCAGGTTGCTCGGCCGCGAGCGCGAAATGACGCATCTCGTGCAATGCGACCTGCTGACCGGCCTGCGCAACCGGTACGCCACGCTGCAGAGCTTGCGGCATGACGTTGCCGATCCAGCCAACGTCGGCCACCTCGCGATCCTTTTCATCGATATCGACAACTTCAAGACGGTCAACGATACGCTCGGTCACAACGCCGGCGACATCGTGCTCCAGATGACGGCGTCGCGCCTGGCCAATGCCGTCGGTAGCTCCGGCGAGCTCTCGCGCATCGGCGGCGACGAGTTCGTCGTTGTGCTCAAGGGCGCCGACGTCGAGCAGCAGGCGGTCGAACTGGCCGAGAAGATGCGCGACGTATTCGAGGAGCCTTTCGACGTCCGCGGCAGCTCCTTCGTGTTGCATGCGAGCATCGGCATCGCGCTCTATTCGGTCGCCAGCGAAAGTGAAATCGATCTGCTCAAAAAGGCCGATCTCGCCATGTACAGTGCCAAGGATGCCGGCAAGAACTGCTATCAGTTCTATATGCCGCACTTGTCGCATCGCGCCGACCATCTCATGCAATGGGAGCAGCAGCTTCGCGTCGCGCTCGCCGAGCAGCAGCTTTTTCTGGTCTATCAACCCAAAATCGATCTCGCCCGGCGCTGCATCACCGGTTTCGAGGCACTCGTGCGATGGAACCATCCGCAACATGGCCTCATTGCAGCCAGCGATTTCATTCCTGTTGCCGAATCCACCGGACTTATCGTGCCGATCGGCGACTTTGTCATCGGCGAAGCCTGCAGGCAGCTGGCAATATGGCAAGAGCAGGGCTTCGAGACGCTGACGCTTGCCGTCAACATATCCGCGATGCAGTTCTGGCGCGGCGATCTTTATGAAACCATCGCACGCACGATCGGGGAGACCGGCATCGCAGCCCATCGGCTCGAACTCGAGATCACCGAGACCGCCATGATGGAGTACCCCGACCTCGTGGCCGAAAAAATCGCTGCGCTCAAGAAAGGCCTCGGCGTCACCATTGCGCTTGACGACTTTGGAACGGGGTACTCATCGCTCTCGTACCTGAACCGTTTTTCCGTCGACACACTCAAGGTCGACCGCTCGTTCGTGCAGGCGATTCCCGCTGACCACAGCGTGTGCGTCATGGTATCCGCGATCGTCAACCTCGCTCGTTCACTCGGACTCACGGTGGTCGTCGAAGGCACTGAAACCGAAGAGCAGATTGCGTGGCTCTCGGCACTCGGGAACATTCAGGCGCAAGGCTTTCTGTTCTCGCGCCCCGTGCCCGCCGAGGGCGTCGCTCCCCTCCTCGAGCGCTTCGGCGCATGCGGGATGCGCGAATCGATGGCGCTCCTGGGCGACACGCGGAACCGGACGCGCGGCCAGTCGTTTGAAGTTTGATCCCGCTCTTCGCGTGTGTGAAGTGCGGCCACACCGCGAACGCCGATCACGTCGGTGTGCTGAACTTTTAGCGGGGGGGCACGCTGTTATGGCCTGTGGAGGAGCGGCGCAGTCGGGCCGCCCGGTGAAGCAGGAACCCACTTAGGCACCAGCCTTCGCGGCCTAAGCGCAGTAGGAATCCCCGTCATTCATGGCGGGGAGGATGTCAAAACCAGAACAGCCAGGGACCGGCCGCTCGGCTATGCGCGGTTAGAAACCGCGCGAATAGACCGCAGCAGCAATCGTGACGACGCCGAGCACGAGATTCACGAGCACGAGCTTGCGCATCGTTTCGACGGATCGGGCGCCATCGAGCCATACCTGTGCCTGCACGGCGCGACGGATGCGCGGAAACACCGCAAAGCGCAAATGCCCGAACACGAGCATCATGACAACGCCCAGTGCAGCCATCAGATTCAGCGGCCACGGAGCATGCCCGCCGCCAAATACATGGAGCAGGAAGCCGCCGGAGAGCAGGATAACGACAACTGCCGCGCCAACCCAATTCAAGAATCGTCCGAAAACGGCTTCGATGAGCGGCAAGCGCAACTGCGGCGACACGTCCAGAAGCGCCGGGCGCAGGCAGAAATGCGCAAAGATCATGCCGCCGACCCAAACGATTACAGCAATCAAATGAAGGAACAAGGCGACGTTGATGGCAATAGGCATGGTGAGGCTTCTCTGTTAATTCTTTGCTAATTCGCTGCTAAGAATTGGGTTAATCAAATAATGGTGGATACGGCGCACTCGCGGTGCGCCGCTTCATCAGCCGAGCGCGGGACGCAGCGAATCAAAAATCTTGATGCGTGTGTCGGGTGCACGCCCGCGGCGGGCGCGCTTGCCGATATGCGCCTCGAGCGCAGCGCCTGCAAGCTTCTCCTCTTGCGGCTTGCCGCCACGCCCGGTACCCAGCAGCACGACGCCCGCCGAACCGATCGCGAGCGCCTGCACGAGCGTCTCCTTCTCGTCGAGCATCATGAGCGTAATGCCGCGCCCACCGCCGGACAGCGTCTTCATCTCATCGAGCCCGAACACGAGCAGGCGCCCCGCACTCGAAAGGCAGGCGACGTGCGTTGCATCCGGCAGAACGGGCATCGGCGCGAGCGGCTTGGCCCCCGCGTCGATCGTCATGAACGCCTTACCCGCCTTCACACGGCTCACCATATCGCCGAGTTTGGCGATGAACCCAAACCCGTTGCTCGACGCGAGCAGGAGTGCCTGATCCGCGCTCGCGGCGTAGTAATGGAGCAGGTGCGTGCCGGCCTCCAACTCGATCAACGAAGTGACCGGATGACCGTCGCCGCGCCCCCCCGGCAGCGCGGCGACCGCCACCGAATAGACGCGTCCCGAGCTGCCCCAGGCGACAAGCATGTCGGGCGTGCGGCACTGGAACGCGGCATAAAGGCCGTCGCCATCCTTGAACGAGAAACCGGCCGCATCGAGCCCATGGCCTTTGAGCGCGCGCACCCAGCCACGGCGCGACACAACGACGGTCACCGGCTCGTCGACGACACGCGCTTCGACCGTCGCGCGCTTTTCTTCCTGAATCAACGTGCGTCGCTCGTCGCCATACTGCTTTCCGTCGGCTTCGATTTCCTTGACGATCTGGCGTTTCATCACCGTGTCGCTCGCGAGCAACTCCTCGAGCTTCGCCTTTTCATCGCGCAGCGACTGCAACTCTTTCTCGATCTTGATCTTTTCGAGCCGTGCGAGCTGCCTCAATCGGATTTCGAGAATATCCTCGGCTTGCCGATCCGAAAGACCGAACGCCGCGATGAGCGCCGCCTTCGGTTCCTCCGACTCACGGATGATCCGGATCACCTCGTCGATGTTGAGGAAGACGATCATCCGCCCTTCGAGGATGTGGATGCGATCGTCGACTTTCGCCAGCCGATGGCGAGTGCGGCGCGTCACTGTCGCAAAGCGGAAGCCGATCCATTCCCGCAGGATGTCGGCAATACCCTTCTGCTTCGGCCGCCCGTCGGCCCCGATCATCACGAGGTTGAGCGGCGCATTCGATTCGAGACTCGTATGCGCGAGCAACGAATTAACGAACTCTGCCTGATCGATGCGGCTCGATTTGGGCTCGAAGACGAGCCGCACAGGCGCATCCTTACCCGACTCGTCGCGCACCGTATCGACGAGCGCGAGCAGGGTTTGCTTCAGTTGCAATTGCTCGGGCGTGAGCGTCTTTTTGCCGAGCTTCACCTTCGGGTTCGTGATCTCCTCGATTTCCTCGAGGACTTTTTGCCCGGATGTGTTCGGCGGCAACTCAGTGACGACGAGCTGCCACTGCCCGCGCGCAAGCTCCTCGATTTTCCAGCGTGCCCGCACCTTGAGGCTGCCGCGTCCCGTCTCGTAAGCCGCGGCGATTTCAGCCGCGCTCGAGATGATCTGCCCGCCGCCGGGGAAATCCGGCCCCGGCAGGTGTGTCATCAGTTCGCTGTGCGAAATGTCCGGATGCCGAATCATCGCGACGGCTGCGGTCGCCACTTCGCGCAAATTGTGGGATGGCATCTCTGTGGCGAGGCCCACGGCGATGCCTGATGCCCCGTTGAGCAGCAGAAACGGCAACCGCGCCGGCAACAGCTTCGGTTCCTGGAACGAGCCGTCGTAGTTCGGCATGAAATCGACGGTGCCCTCGTCGATTTCCTCCAGCAACAGGCGGGCAATCGGCGTGAGGCGCGCCTCCGTGTAACGCATTGCCGCAGCGCCGTCGCCATCGCGAGAACCGAAATTGCCCTGACCGTCGATGAGCGGGTAGCGCATCGAAAAGCCCTGCGCCAAACGTACGAGCGCATCGTAGGCCGACTGGTCGCCATGCGGATGGTACTTGCCAAGCACGTCACCAACGACGCGCGCCGACTTCACCGGCTTTGCGTCGGCCGCAAGCCCCATCTCGCTCATCGCAAAAAGGATGCGTCGCTGCACGGGCTTTTGGCCGTCGCTCACATCGGGCAGCGCGCGACCCTTGACGACACTCACCGCATAGTCGAGATAGGCACGCTCGGCGTAGCGGCCGAGCGTCAGGGATTCGCCGTCGGGTACGACGGCCGGGGCAAACAAATCGTCTTCTTGAGCCATCGAGGGGGTAGTCCGTATTCAGAAAGGCGCGTGTTGACAGTCAGGCAGTCGGGCAATCGATTGCGTCGCTGCCGCTCAGATGTCGGCCTCGACTTCGTTGCCCTTCTCTTCGAGCCAGCTGCGGCGCGCCGCCGCTTCGCCTTTGCCCATCAGCATCGTCATGCGCGAGACGGTCGTATCGTAATCGAGCTCGCCGAGCTCGATGGGCATGAGACGCCGCGTATCGGGG
The DNA here is from genome assembly GCF_035492435.1 of Trinickia sp. Lineage (GTDB taxonomy): Bacteria > Pseudomonadota > Gammaproteobacteria > Burkholderiales > Burkholderiaceae > Trinickia. The sequence continues at coordinate 4,214 of NZ_DATJJF010000103.1, read as the reverse complement.
TTCATCGTCGTGTCCCAGAGCTGTTCGGCACTCATTTCGCCCAACCCTTTGAAGCGGCTGATGGTCCACTGCGACTCGCGCAGACCGTCTTTTTTCAGCTTGTCGAGGGTTGCCTCAAGCTCGCCTGCGTCGAGCGCATAGAGCTTTTGCGCAGGCTTTTTGCCTCGTGCGGGTGCATCGACACGAAATAGCGGCGGCCGCGCCACGTGCACGTGACCGCGTTCGATCAATTGCGGGAAATGCTTGAAGAACAGCGTCAGCAGCAACACCTGGATATGTGAGCCGTCGACGTCCGCATCAGACAAGATGCAGATCTTCCCGTAGCGCAGATTCGAAAGATCGATGCTGTCGTCGGGATTATGCGGATCCACGCCGATCGCCACCGAGATGTCATGCACCTCGTTGTTTGCGAAGAGCCGGTCACGCTCGGTCTCCCAAGTATTGAGCACCTTGCCGCGCAACGGCAGGATCGCCTGATACTCCTTGTCGCGGCCCATCTTCGCCGAACCGCCGGCCGAATCGCCTTCGACGAGAAAGAGCTCGTTGCGCGACGTATCGGTCGATTCGCAATCGGTCAGCTTGCCCGGCAGCACCGCAACGCCGGAACTCTTTCGCTTTTCGATCTTCTGGCCTGCGCGCGTGCGGGCCTGGGCCTGCCGGATGGCGAGCTCGGCGAGCTTCTTGCCATATTCGACATGCTGATTGAGCCAAAGCTCGAGCGCAGGCTTCACAAACGTGGAGACGAGCTTGACTGCATCGCGGCTATTCAAGCGCTCCTTGATCTGCCCTTGGAACTGTGGATCGAGCACCTTCGCAGACAGCACAAACGACACGCGCGCGAAGACGTCTTCGGCCAGCAGCTTGACGCCCTTCGGCTGCAAATTGTGCAATTCGACGAAGCTTTTGACGGCCTGAAAAAGCCCGTCCCGCAACCCGGCTTCATGGGTGCCGCCCGCCGGTGTGGGAATCAGGTTGACGTAAGACTCTCGCATGAGCGTGCCTTCTTCGCTCCAGGCAACAACCCATGCCGCGCCCTCGCCTTCGGCAAATGCATCTTCGCTCGCGCGCGCGCTATCTGCATAGCGCTCGCCCTCGAAGAGCGGGATCAGCAGCTCGCTGCCGCCCATGCCTTCGAGCAGATAGCCGCGCAGACCGTCCTCGTACTTCCAGCGTTGGCGCTCGCCCGTCTTCTCGATGACGAGCGCCACCTCCACGCCCGGCAGCAGCACTGCCTTCGAGCGCAAGAGGCGTTGCAGCTCGCCGATCGGCACGTTAGGCGAATCGAAGTACTGGGCGTTCGGCAGCACCGTGACGCGTGTGCCCGAGCGCTTGCCGCCCCTCTCGACATCACGGACTTTCAAAGGGCGAACGACATCACCGTCGGCAAAACCGAGCTCGGCGACCTTGCCATCCCGCCACACCATCACATCGAGCCGCGACGCGAGCGCGTTGGTCACCGAAACCCCGACGCCGTGCAGACCGCCCGAGAACGAATAGGCGCCGCCTGTGGCTTTGTCGAACTTGCCCCCCGCGTGCAGGCGCGTGAACACGATTTCGACAACGGGCACATTTTCTTCGGGGTGAAGACCGAATGGAATGCCGCGGCCGTCGTCCTCGACCGAGATCGAGTGATCGGTGTGCAGCGTTACCGTAATCTGGCGGCCGTAGCCGCCGAGGGCCTCGTCGGACGCGTTATCGATGACTTCCTGGATGACATGCAGCGGGTTCTCGGTGCGCGTGTACATACCGGGCCGCTGCTTGACGGGCTCCAGGCCCTTGAGCACCTTGATCGACGCCTCGCTGTATGCGGCGCTTGGCTTTTTCGTGGCCATCGTGTCGTGTTGGTCATCGTTGTCCACAGCCGATGTGGATATCCGCGTGGACAAAGCGTTGAAAGTTCAAAAAAAGCGAATCAGAACAAGCGTGTGACGGGCATGCCCGTGAAACGAGCGGGATGGGCAAACGCCACCGCCATAGCGGCGCTCATGCACCCAGCCCGGAACACTCTGCTCTTCATCGACCTGCCGCGCCCACTAGCCAGAGGGCGCAGACGGCGCGCGGCGTATTTTACTGGTTTCGCCCTGATGAGCAATTCGGCCGAACGGCCGATAACGGGGCTATTGAGGGCGACTCGCTGCGACGTCGCAGCGGTAGCGTTCTACCCGCACCGCCAGATCATCCGGATCGGTCGTCATTTGCGCTTCGCTTCGAGCGACTCCCATCGCTCGAGCGCGGCGAGGAGCTCGTCGTCGATCGCGGCATAGCGCTCCGTGAGCCGAGCGCCCTCGCGCGCATCCTTGGCGAAGATCGAGCCGTCCTCGAGCTGTGCGCCAATTGCCTTTTGCTCGGCCTCCAGCGCGGCGATCTGTTCAGGCAGCGCTTCGAGCTCGCGCTGCTCCTTGAACGAGAGTTTCGCCGCACGCTGCGCATTGCGTGATGCCGCGTTCTCTTTCTGCGCGACCACAGCCGCGCGCGGCGCTTCTTTCGGCGCGCTCTTGGCGGCCTCCTCGGCGAGCCGGGCTGCACGCTCGGTTTGCCTCTGCCAATCGGAGAAGCCCCCCACGGACTCGCGCCACCGGCCGTCACCTTCCGCTGCGATCACCGAAGTGGCGACGTTATCGAGGAACGCGCGGTCGTGGCTGACGAGCAGTACCGTTCCGTCGTAGTCGCCGAGCAGCTCTTCGAGCAACTCGAGCGTCGGAATGTCGAGATCGTTGGTCGGTTCGTCGAGCACGAGCACGTTTGCGGGACGCGCAAAGAGCCTTGCCAGCAGCAACCGGTTGCGCTCGCCGCCCGAGCACGACCTCACCGGGGAGCGCGCACGTTCGGGCTCGAAGAGGAAGTCGCCGAGATAGCTCATCACGTGTTTGCGCGTGCCATTGACTTCGATCCACTCGCTGCCCGGGCTGATCGTATCGGCGAGGCTCTTGTCGAGATCGAGCTGCGCACGCATCTGATCGAAGTAAGCGACCTGCAGATTGGTGCCCCCGCGCACCGTGCCCTCGTCGGGTGCGATTTCTCCGAGAATCAGCTTGAGCAGCGTCGTCTTGCCCGCGCCATTGGGGCCGACGAAGCCGATTTTGTCGCCGCGCATGACCGTCGTCGAAAAGCAGTCGACCACCGTTCGCGCGTCGTAGCGCTTGCTGACGTCGACGAGCTCGGCGACGATCTTGCCCGAGCGCTCGCCCTGCCCGACATCGAGCTTGACATTGCCCTGCGCGTTGCGCCGCTCGGCGCGCTCGCCGCGCATCTGCTCGAGCCGCGCGATGCGCCCGACGCTGCGCGTGCGGCGCGCCTCAACGCCCTTGCGGATCCACGCTTCCTCCTGCGCGAGCAGCTTGTCGAACTTTTCGTTCTCCACGCGCTCGATTTCGAGTTGCTGCGCCTTGCGAGTCTGGTAGGCCGAAAAATTACCCGGATAGGAGAGGAGCCTGCCGCGGTCGAGCTCGACGATACGCGTTGCGACGCGATCGAGGAACGCGCGATCGTGCGTAATGAAAAGCAAGCCAGCCCGCGCGCCGACGAGCAGATCCTCGAGCCAGCGAATACCTTCGAAATCGAGGTGGTTGGTCGGCTCGTCGAGCAGCAGAACATCGGGATCGACAACCAGCGCTCGGGCAAGCGCCACGCGCTTTTGCATGCCCCCCGAAAGCTGGCCCATGCGCGCGTCGCCATCGAGATTCAACTGCGCGAGCGTCGTTGCCACACGCGTGCGCCAGTTCCAGGCGTCGGTCGCATCGAGCTTCGATTGCAGCGTGGTCATGCGTGCCAGCAGCGCGTCGTGAGCGGCGCCCTCGGGTGTCTGCGCGAGCTCGTGCACCACCACATCGTATTCATCGAGCGCCCCACGCGCTTCGGCCAGGCCGAGCGCGACCGTATCGAACACCGTGGCGCCGGAATCGAACTCGGGTTCCTGCGGCACATAAACGGTCAAAAGATCTTGCTGGCGCGTCACGAGCCCGTCGTCGAGGTGCGCAATGCCCGCGATGATCTCCAGGAGCGAAGACTTGCCGGTGCCATTACGGCCGATGAGTCCGACCCGCTCGCCTGCTTCGAGTGAAAAATCCGCATGATCGAGCAGCGGGAAGTGACCGAACGCGAGCTGAGCATCGGCGATGGAGTAAAGCGACATAAGAAGGCGCTGCCTGAAGAATTCAGAAACGCCCATTGTACCGGCGCAAGAGGCGCCGCTGCCTCGCAAGCGATGACTCTGG
>NZ_DATJJF010000102.1:0-5032 GCF_035492435.1 Trinickia sp. | reverse complement strand
CAGTCGAACTTCGGAACGTGCACGATCGTCGGCAATTACAGCCAGCTCGGGCACATGGGAACGGTGAACGCCAATTACACGTGCTCGTATGGCATCAACGGGACGATGACGCTGTACGAGCTCGAGCGCAACTCGTCGGGGGTGACCGGGCGCCTGGTAGCCCAGAACAACGCCTGCCAGTTATCCGGCCAGCTAGGTGGCGTGGAACGATGAGCGGTAACGTCGCCGCGCGCGCCATGGCGGGCCAGCCGATGGAGCCGCGCAACGACGCCGCCGGTGCGAACCTGTTTCGCCTGCTCGTCGAAAGCGTTCGCGACTACGCGATCTTCATGCTCGATCCCGAGGGGCGCGTGTCGACGTGGAATGCGGGTGCGGAGAACATCAAGGGTTACCGCAAGGAAGAGATTCTCGGCAAGCACTTCTCGATCTTCTACACGCAGGACGCGATCGCACGGCGCTTCCCGCAGTACGAGCTCGACATGGCGCGCGAGCATGGGCGCTTCGAGGACGAGGGCTGGCGGCTGCGCAAGGATGGATCGAAGTTCTGGGCGAACGTCGTGATCAATGCCGTGCGCGACGAGCGCGGTGCGTTGCGCGGCTTTGCGAAGGTCACGCGCGATCTCACGGCACGCCGGCAGGTCGAGGAGCTGCAGCGCAGCGAGCGCCTGATGAACGAGTTCCTCGCGATGCTCGCGCACGAGCTGCGCAATCCGCTTGCACCGATCCAAACGTCGCTCGATCTGATCGCGCTGCGGCCCGACGATCGGGAGACGACGCAATGGGCGCACGACGTGATCGCGCGCCAGACGCGTCAGCTCGCCCATCTCGTGGACGAGCTGCTCGACGTCAGCCGCATCACCCAAGGCAAGATCACGCTGCGGCCGCAGAACGTCGATTTGCGCGCGACCGTCCGGCAGGTCGCCCAGGCATGGAAAGGCGCATCGTCGGCGCGTCACCAGACCCTCGACGTCGTGCTGCCAGCCGAGCCGATGCCCGTGCATGCCGATTCCGCCCGGCTCGAACAGGTGCTGTCCAATCTCGTGAGCAACGCCGTCAGGTACACGCCGGATGGCGGGACGATCGTGCTGCGCGGCCATGTGCATGCAGGCGTGGCGTCGGTCGCCGTATCCGACAACGGCATCGGCATCCCGCCGGACCTGCTGATGCGGGTGTTCGATCTTTTCGTGCAAGGCGAGCGCAACCTCGATCGGGGCGAGGGCGGCCTCGGCGTCGGACTCACGCTTGCCAAGCGCCTCGTCGACGCGATGGGTGGTACGTTGACGGCCGAGAGCCCGGGTGCCGGCCAAGGCAGCGAGTTCACGCTCGCCATGCCGGTCGTACAGCACTTGGCGCTGGCGCAGGCCTCGCCGGCTGCGCGCGAAACGTCCGTTGCGTCGTCGCGCCGGGTGTTGGTCGTCGACGATAACGCAGACGCCGCCGATGCGCTTGGCGCACTGCTGGAGGCGCTCGGCCATCGCGCGCGGATCGCCTATGACGGACCGACCGCGCTTCGCATGGCGGCCGACGAGCCGCCGGACGTGATGCTCGTCGATATCGGCCTGCCGGAGATGAACGGGTACGACGTCGTACGACGACTGCGCGAGATGCCGCAATTCGCGCAGACGCGGTTCGTGGCGTGCACTGGCTACGGGCGTCCGCAGGATAGCGAACGCCTCGACACTGCTGGCTTCGACGCGTACCTAGTCAAGCCCGTCGAAGCGGCGGATCTCGAGCGCGCGATCGCCGCGCCCTGACCAGCGCTCGGCGTGGTAGATTACCGCACAAACATGCGGTATCCACCGTGCGCTTCGCCGTCCGCCTCCTACGCTACCGAGGACGCGTCATACCGTGGCGCGAGGTCGTCAACCGAGCGCCTGCGATTGGCGAGATGCGGATCGAGGAGACGCGCGACGACGAGCTACGCCGCTATGTGCGCACCGCGAAGCTCTTCCCGCTCGACGGCTTGCCGCGCACGCCGTTCGCGCTGCCGCAGCTTCATGACGTGCGTGTGATTGGGATGAGCCAGCAGGCGTTCACGCTCGCAGGCGTCGAGCGCGTCGACACGGTCGAATACGCGCAGTCGTGGCTCGTCAGCAGCGCGTAGCGGCGCGCGCGGGCAGCGAATCTCAGCTCGTGCGCCGCGCCTGCATGATCGCGAGGCAGCCGCACCATGCGGCGAACGCGAACGCCGTCCAATACCAGTGTGCGAGGAACAGTGCGGCCAGGACGGCGAGGTCGAACGCTGTCGTAGCGATCGGTGGCACTGCCGCGGATGCTGCCTGCCGGCTCGCCGCGGCGGGAACCGTCCATATGGTGAGCGCGAGCATCGACCAGACCCACGCGGCGATGCCGTAATGCAGCCAGCTCACACCCGCCGCCAGCGCGAAATGGAGCGCGACCGCTAGCGCGCCCCTTTGCATGATCCACTCGATACGCCGATCCATTGGGTGGTTACCCGATTGAAAAATTTGCAAATGTTACCACTCCCGTATGGCGGCGGCGCCTCGCTTCCGACAATCGGACGAAGGGAGTGATGATTTCACACCGGCATGCAAGTGGCTTTCCACGCCAGCGGCTAGATCTCCTGTCGATCCGCTTTACAGTTGGTGATCGATGGTTCCGTGGCGCAAGGGCAACAGCGTTGTATTCCAGAAGCATTCCGAGGACGGTACGCGCATTGCTACGCGGTTTGTTAACGACAAGTCGGCCCATGCTGTTGCAAAGGCGCCGAATCCAGCACAGGGGGGTCAGATGCGATCCCGTGCCATTCATTTGTGCGCGATCGCCAGTTCGTTGGCCGCGGCGACGCTCTGGCCTGCGCCAGTCCATGCGACGGCGATCTTCACGCAGACTATCGTCAATCCGCTGGCCACGGTCAGTACTCTCGACGACTTCTCGAACTGTCGCGACAACCAAGGCTGTCTCGGTAAGACCGGCCAAGTGTTCGACGCGGCTGGGAATCCATTGGCGGTCGGCAATCTGACGGATACGTTGACGTACACATTCACGCTGACACCGGCGGAGATTGCAGACATCGCTGCGAATCCGGCCGGTATTGGCACTCTGTCCATGACCGCTGCGCGCGACCTCGGGCTGCGCGCTGGTACCGCGACGAACACCGATTTTCTTGTCACGACGATCGACGGCACCCTGATAGGCAACCTGTTTGGCGACACAGTGAGCACCTGCCCGGCGGGCGAGAACTTCGGCCCAATCAACTTCACCTGCGGCCCGAACTATCACAACGACGTTTCCGCTATATCGTCGCTCACGATTCCCAGTGCGTTGTTTCAGGCCGCGGCCGCAGACGGGTCGATAAGCGCATTGATCAATCCGACTGACGACGTCGGGCGGTTGAAGGTGTTTTCGTTGACGCTGGAGTACGCGGCCACGGTCCCCGAGCCGGCGTCGCTCCTGCTTGTCGGTGCTGCGCTCGCAGCAGCCGCTGCGATGCGGCGTCGGAACTCCGTCGCCGAGCGTTAACGGCGCACAATCCCATGTCGCCGTAATTGGCGTCCGATCGAGCGCGCGCGTCGCGTGCCGAGCCTTGCCAAAAAGCTGAGGCCGCGCCGCCATGGGGGTTTACATTTTTATCAAACCACCGCGACCGTGGATAGCAACGCGCGGGCGCGACGTGCCGTAGGAGCATCATTGCGTTTGCATAGAACAAGGTCCGATTCACCAATCGGGGGCTGCCATGTTTACGCGTTTACGGTTCTTCTTGTTTGCAGCGCTACCGACCGTGCTCTTCTGCAGCACGAGCCTCGCTCGCACAATTGTCGTTCATCCTGGGGAATCCATTCGCGCCGCCCTGACGGAGGCCAAGTCAGGCGATCGCATTCAAGTCCTGCCCGGTGTCTATCACGAGGGTGTTGCGGGCGATCTAAACGCAATCAGCGTCAATCTCAGCGGCATCCATATCGTCGGCCTGTCATCTCCGAGTCGGCCCGTCGTTCTCGAGAACGCAGGCGGTCAGTCGTTTGGAATTTGGGTAAGCCCCTCCGACTCCACGGGGCCGGCACCCCAATCCGATCCCGAACATCCCCCGTGCGGTCTTTCGTCGGCGCGCATCTACGGATTCTCGCTGTTCGGGTTCACGGTGAGAGGATTTGCCGGGGACGGCGTGCATCTGGCGTGCGTCGATGACTTCGCGCTCAACAGCAACGTCGTTGACGGCAACGGCGTTTACGGTCTCTTTCCCGTGGTATCGCGCGATGGCCTCATTTCCGAAAACGTCGTCATCAACACGGTATCGGACGCCGGCATCTACGTAGGGCAAAGCGACAACGTTTCGATCGAAGCAAACGACGTGCACAATAATCTGCTGGGAATCGAAGTGGAGAACAGCCGAAATTGCAGTGTCATTCGGAACCACGTCGTCGGCAACACGCTCGGAATCGTCGTCGATTTGATGCCGTTCCTGGAAATTGGCAGTCAGCGGAACACGTTGGTCACCCTTAACACGGTCAATGACAACAACCGCCCCAACACCGCCGAGCCGGACGATGCGCTCGCTGCGTTGCCGTCGGGAATCGGCATTCTGTTGGTGGCCGCCGACACCACGAGCGTCACTCGCAACGCCGTGACCAACAATCAATTTCTGGGTATTGGCGTCGTCAGCTTCTGCCTCGAAGCGAGTCTTCTTGGACTGCCGTGTGATGGTCTGGACATCGACCCCCAGCCCGATGCCAATCGCATCTTCGGAAACGTCGCGCAAGCGAATGGGACGGTGCCGGTCGCCGATCCGTTGCTGGACACTTTCCGCGCCGATCTCGCATGGGATAGCACGGGAAGCGGCAACTGCTGGAAGTCAAACTTGGTCGGAACAACCGTGCCACCGGTGCTTCCGCCGTGCTGACCGAAGCACGTTCCCCCGCCCGATCAACGACGCCGGTGTGCGTGACTTGAAAACGCAGCGATTAACGGTCCCGATAAGTCGAGCTCACGCCGAGCGAGGCTTGCGAAGTGTCGCAATGCATCACAGCAGCCCAGTTTTCAAGGCGACTGAGTTCCCTTGCACGCCGCGCGCGCC
>NZ_DATJJF010000101.1:0-14844 GCF_035492435.1 Trinickia sp. | reverse complement strand
GCCTTCCAGCATTTGGCACCTTTTCCGGCCGGCGCCGACTCGGCGACGGCTGCATGCTGGAGCGACGGCTCGGGCGGCTGCGGCGCTTCGGCGGGGACGTCTATCCGCTCGCCGGCCACGTGGGCTGCAAAGCGCTTGACGAACGCCTCGGCAAAGAGGCCCACCGTGCCGGCTTGGCCGTTCGCTTCTACGTCGGCGTCGTAGGCAAGCGTCGTCGCGGCGTCGCCGTCGGCGTTGAACTGCAAACGAATGCTCCCGACAGCGGCGCTTTCGCTGCCTGCCTTGCTCTCGAAGCGCACCGTGCACGCTGCGGGAGGATTGGCGTCCACCACGCGCAGATGCCCTGAGAAGGGCGCCGCGGCTCCGTCGAGCGACGGGCCTGCGGCGAAGGCGAACGTCGCGTCGCCTTCCGGCTGGATGGATTCGCATCCAGGTATCGATGCGCGCAGGACTTGCGCATCGGTGAGTGCTTCCCAGGCACGCTGCGGCGACACCGGCAGCGTATAGCTTTGCGTCGATTCCATGGCGTTGGCTCCCACTTTGGCGCGGCCGGCGCATGGCGGGCATGGCCGGCCATTCCCTGATTATGAACTTTGCTTGGCGAGCCGGTTCTTGCCCTTTTTCGCAAAATTCGGAAAGCGGCGCGGCGTTTAGCGTGAGGGCTGCGCGAGCAGCGAGCGGCGCCGCGAGTAGCCGAAGTAGACGACCATGCCGATCGCGAGCCAGGCGAGGAAGGCGACCCACGTGATCCACTGGAGGTTCACCATCAAAAAGACGCACGCCGCGACGGCGAAGATCGGCACGTACGGGACGCCTGGACAACGAAACGCGCGCGGCAGCGCCGGATGGGTGCGACGCATGATGAGCACCGCGATCGAGACCATCGAAAACGCTGCGAGCGTGCCGATGTTGATGAGCTCGGCGAGCACGTCGAGCGGCACGAGCGCACCGACGAAGCCGAAAAAGATGCCGACGAGCCAAGTCGTCAGAAACGGCGTGGAGAAGCGCGGATGCACGGTTGACAGTTTTCGCGGAAGCAGGCCGTCACGCGACATCGCAAAGATGATGCGAGTCTGGCCGTAGCTCATCACGAGGATGACGGTCAGCATGCCGAGCACGGCGCCGAGGTCGATCAAGCCGGCCACCCAATTCTGTCCCGCAACCTGCAGCGCATAGGAAACCGGGTGCGAGACGCCGGAAAATTGTGCCGAAGGCACGATACCCGTGACGACCGCTGCCACCGCAACATAGAGCACGGCGCAGACGGCAAGCGAGGCGATGATGCCGATCGGCAGATCCCGCTTGGCGTTTTTGACCTCCTCGGCCGCGGAAGAGACGGAATCGAAACCGATGAACGCAAAGAACATGACAGCTGCCGCGCCAAAGACGCCATTCCAGCCGTGCGTCATGAACGGCTGCCAGTTGCCCGGCTGGACGTGGAATGCCCCGACTGCGATCACGACGAGCACCACCGCGACCTTGATCGCGACCATGGCGTTGTTCACGCGCGTCGACTCGCGCACGCCGACCGACAGCAACGTCGTGATGACCATCATGACGAGAAAGGCCGGCAGATTGAAGAACGTCACAGCACCGTTGACCGTACCGGGCGCTGCGGTGAGTGCAACCGGCAAATTGAGCCCGAAGCCGGCGAGGAGCGACTGCAGGTAGCCCGACCAGCCGACCGAGACGGCCGACGTGGCGAGCCCATACTCGAGCATCAAATCCCAGCCGATGATCCAGGCGGCGAGCTCGCCGAGGGTGGCATAGGAATAGGTATAGATGGAGCCGGCGACTGGGATGGTGGAGGCGAACTCGGCGTAGGCGAGCCCGGCGAGCGCGCAGGCGACGGCCGCAATCGCAAACGAGATCATGAGGGCGGGGCCGGCTTGAGCCGCGCCCGTGCCGGTCAGCACGAAGATACCCGTGCCGATGATGGCGCCGATGCCGAGGAAGGTGAGGTCGAGTGGGCCAAGCGCTTTTTTGAGGGCGCTGCCTTCTACGCTGGCAATCATTTGTTCGATGTTTTTCTTGCGAAAGAGGGACATGGGGCGGTCTCCTTGCGAGATATGCACTGTATCGGTGCGTGATGGGGCGTCGTAAAGCCTGCGATGGTAGCGGATTGCGGAAGGTGAACTGGGTTATCAAAGAAATATCAGAAAAATCCGCTATTCATGCACCAAAGGTACGCAGATTTTGGGGCGTGCTGGGCCGGCCGACGGCACGCCGCGTACGCACGGGGGCGATGGCACGAGCGAGCGGTAGGCGTTGTTGGAAACGCGAGCACAGACAGGCACGCCGCAAGGGAGGCGAGAACGCAGGGTGGCAGGGCGGCCCTTCGCTTCGAACTTCGGGGCTCGCGTCGATGGAAAGTCGCGGCCCAGTGCCGCTATCGGCGCACGGAAGGTTTGACGCCCCCTCGCTGACGAGCCGGGGAGGAGGCAAAAATCGATGGAAAGTCGCCAAAAGCCCGAACCGAGCCCGGCGGACCGTTCGTTCTCTCAGGTGCTGGCGCCCGGATTGAAGTCGATGAGGCGGTTGCTCATCACGTAGAACGTCAGCTCGGCGTTGTTGCTCAGTTTCATTTTCTCCAGCAGCCGCGAGCGATAGACGCTTACTGTCTTCACCGACAGCGAGAGCGCTTGTGCGATGTCGGTCAGGCGCTTGCCTGATGCGAGCATGCAAAGCGTCTGATACTCGCGATCCGAGAGTTTTTCGTGCGGCAGTGGCTCGTTCTCGACGGAGATGTATTCAGCGAGCGTTTCAGCAAGCGCGGCACTCACGTACTTGCGACCGCTGGCCACCTGCCGGACGGCTTCGATCATCTGCACAGCGGTCACCGTCTTCGACAGATAGCCGGCCGCCCCAGCCTTCAGCGAGCGCACCGCATATTGATCTTCGCGAAACATGGAAAACATGATGAATGGCGTGCGAGGCGCGCGCCGCTTCGCACGCTTGAGCACTTCGACGCCGTTCATGTCGGGCAATCCAATGTCGAGCAGCACGACGTCGAACGCTTGCTGCCCATCGAGGTAGGCGAGCGCTTGCGCTCCGTTGTCGGCCTCGACCACGTCCTGCGCCACGCCGTGATTGAGCAGGAGTTGCCGCACGCCTTGACGCACGATCGTGTGATCATCCACGAGCAGAATGCGAAGCGTCATGGCTTACCTCGTCAAGGCGGCTTCGCGCGAGCCCGCGCGCGTGGTCGCCGCCGCACCCGCCTGCGCTTCCAACATGGCATTCCAGCTAAAGCGCGCCCGCACGGTCGCGCCGCTTTCGGCTTGCGCGGCCTTTGCCTTGCGCGCGTACCGCGCACTGAGGCGCAACGAGCCACCGAGCGCTTCGCAGCGGGCCTGCATGCTGGCCAAGCCGAAACCTGCCGCCGCTGGGCCAGCCGAACGGCGCGAGCGGCGCGGCAAGCCGCAGCCGTTGTCCGTGACGATGAGGGTCAAGAAGTGCGCGTCACTGTCGAGGCGCACCTCTGCGCGCGAAGCGTTGGCGTGCTTGGCGACGTTGTTCAGCGCTTCCTGTGCTACGCGAAACACCGCCAGCGCGGCATTCGCGGGCAGCTGCGCAAGTCGCACATCGGCCGCGCAGACGAAGCTCGAGGAAAGCCCCGTACGCTCCGAGAAAGCTCGAACCCACTGCGACAGCGTCGCGACAAGGCCGCCTTCGAATTGTGGTTCGTGCAGATCCGCGACGATGGTGCGCGTTGCTGCGCAGGCAGCGTCGAGCGAGCGCTGAGCGAGCTCAAACGCGCCATGCCCTCCGTTACCCGGCCACGCGTCGGCGCCCGCAAGCGCCGGTTCAAGGCTGGCAAGCGCGAAACGCGCGGCCGTCAGCTCGGGCCCCACACCGTCGTGGAGCTCCCGGGCGAGATGACTGCGCGCGTCTTCGCAGGCGGCGACAAGCTGGTTTGCGAGCTCACGCAGACGCCTTTTCAGGCATTGGAGTTCGGACTGATCGTGGTCGGAGACAGGCAAATCGCCCCCCGTGGCATCGCATACCGCGGATTTGCGAGCAGGCGCGTCGGACATCGACGCCTCTGTTGCGACGCCACCGGAGACAGTGACCAGACATTCGTTCATCGCGGGCAGCGGCAGGCAACTGAAAAACGGTGAAACGCACCAATGCGACCGACTTGCCGTCGGAAAAATACCGATGCAATAGGTAATGCTTTTTACGATTTGTAACACCGAGATCGCAAGGCGCGAGGCGTTCCCAGCGATCAACGGGCGGATGATATCTCAAAAATGGGTTATTAGTCAGATCACGAGGCCAGCGAGATGCCGCAGCACGCGCTGCCGCGCAAGCGGTGACAAATCTAGGAAAAACACTTAGATAAAAAGGGGAGAAGCGTCATCAAACGCCGAGGCCCTATCTGAACCGAAAGGCTTTCCGGCGTCCCGCAACCGCCACCGCTTCTTTTAAGTCCCCATGCCCGTGTTCGCCGCGATCCATCCGCCTCGGCTTTCACTCGAGGTCTTCCGTCCGAGTGGTCACCTCGTCGCGAGCACGACTAAAAGCGTTTAAACCGATGCATTCAAATCTACTTCCCCTGCATGAACCAGTTTCCATAGATCTTTTCGTAGGTGCCGTCGGCGTACATGGACAGCAGTGCTTCGTTGATAGGCTTGCGCAACGGACTGCCTTGCGCCAAAGCGATGCCATATTTCTCAGGCCGGAACAAGGGGCCGACGACCAGCAATATGCCATTGCCCCGCTTCGCGGCCCAGTATTGCAGGGTAGGCGCGTCATAGACGATCGCCTGCACATCGCCTTGAGTAAGCATGCGGATTCCATCGTCGGCGGTTTTCACATCGACGAACGGCAATCCACGCTGGGCAAGATAATCGGCGGCGATCGTCCCTGCCACGGTGCCGATCGTCTTCCCTGGCAGATCGCCCGGACCGTGAATGTTGGTCTGAAGTTGGCTCACGGTTTGCGACGATGTCACGGTCGCCGTGAATTGGGCAATCAGCACGACGCCGATCAGCCACATCGCGGGAACCAAAAAACGCTTCCACATGTTGGCGGCATCACGTTCGCCGTGCTCCCCCGTCGCGATGATCAGCATAGTCGCCCAGAGACCTTCGCCTAATGCGCGCAGGTAAGGCTTCTGAAAATTGCGGTCTTGCTTGCGCTCGACGAGCCACACTAGATTGGCTAGAAGAAAAACCAGGATGGCGGCCACGCCAAGAAGCTGACCGATGGCCCGCCAGGGAATGGAACGGAATGTGGCGAAAAACGCGCCTTCGTCCCGGGCACGCACCATGATCTGCAAGCCGGAATCAAAATAGGGAAGCGAGAAATCCACGATCTGCTCGCGTCCCGGTGTCATGGTGATGGCGGCTATCGCCACGTCCGCGTCGCCTTCCTGCACGGCACGCAGCAAATCCGACTGCGTCGGAACCGAACGCCACGCGAATTGGACGTGCATTCGACGGGCCACTTCGTTCCACAGGTCGATGCTGAAGCCGGCCGGCGGATCGGAATGTGGCAAGACGAACGGCGCTATTGCGGCGACCGCCACCTGCAACGGCCGATCTGCGGCGGATGGCAAGGCGACAGCACTTGTTGCGTCGTAAGCGACCGGAAGCGTCCGGGCACCGCTCTGAGGATCAAGACTGGGTGATTGATGGGCGGTGGAGCGCTGGGACGTGCTGCATTCAAGTCGTTCAGGGGCAGCCGTGCCACACCGCCAGCCTGAGTCTGCCAGTGCGGTCTGTGCTCCCGGAACGGAAACGATAACCATCGATAGCAGCGTTACGCGAGCCACCGTCTCGACCAGCCAGCTTGAGATCGTGTTCAATGCGCCTCTCCCGAGGATGGGGCACCCGAAGCCTCGCCTGTGTGTGCACGTTTCCGCTCGGTCGAGTGTCACGTCGAAGCATGCCAACTGCTTTCGATGCACCGGCAGCCCACCGGCAAATGATGCGCATGGAAAGTCGATCGAGGCTTCACCGGCGACCACGATCCGTCCGGACCGAACGACCTCAGCCGCTCACAATGCGCGCGGTTTCCAGGCCGAGGTTCTTCTGATAAAGCTTTCCTTCGTCATCAACCAGGAATGTCATCACGCCTTCGCGCCATACGTAACTGGCGATGCCACTAGCGCGCACGGTCCACGAGCACGCCGTCGCGCTCATAGTTGTTCCTTGTTCCGGCCGCCATCCGCGTGCGCACCTTGCGCAGTGAGAATCCGGTAATGATAGGCGTGGTCGCATTGCCGCGCGCTTGGTGCGACCGATACCGACCGGCTAAAGACGGACCCACTGCCGGCAGTCGCGCTGTCAGCGGTTCGGCCGGTAAGGGAGTGGTCCGGTCATCCAAGCCGACTTCTCAGGTACAGCAGTTCGGCCATTGGCGACATTCGAGTATCGGCGTTGGTGAGGCGGCTACGGGTTCGCTTTCCTGACATTCGCAGGTCGGCGATCGCAAATGGCCGGTCTCACGGAAGCCGAATTCGTACTTTCGACCTGAAAAGCCATTCGACCTTCCGACCGCGGCTCTGCGGCTTTCACGCGTTTAAGAGATTGCTACCTACGCAGACTGGAGTTGAAAAGAACTCGGCGAGATTGCAGACGGCCACACCGAACCGGCACGACGTGCTGTCACGCCGAGAAAACGCCGATTACCACTGGCGCCGTGGTGCGACACCACATTGTCGACTCGTTCAACGACCGGCATCGTGACAACAGACTAGTGGGCCGTAAGGTTTGAATCGGGAGTGGTTCGACGCGAAGGATCGAATCGAAGTACTTCCACTTGGGGGGCTCAGGCAGCTTTGTAGTGGGGGATTGGAAGGACCGGATTGGCGAATTCTACATACACAGATGTGGTCCCAACACGATCGAGAGGAGCCGGGAATGGAGCAATTTGTGAGTTATCCGCGTTATTTCTTCATCGTCTCGTTCGTGCTGATGTCGATCGCCGCATGGATCGGCCATGTGTTCCTGCGACGCAACAAGCCACTCGATAGCGATGCCCGAGAAGACTTCCACGTAGTTCAATCTGCCACCCTGACACTTCTCGCCCTCGTGATCGGCTTCAGCCTGTCAATGGCAGTGGGACGATATGACCAGCGCAAGAATTTCGAGGCAGCAGAGGCCAACGCGATCAGGACTGAGTTCCTTCGCGCGGGCCTTCTACGCGCAGCCGAAGCAGCAACGATACGTTTGCTTCTGGCGCAATACGTAGCGCAGCGCGTTCTCTTTTATCAGGTTCGCGATTCGCAAAAACTGGACGAAATAAACTCGAAAACGGCTGAGTTGCAGACAGAATTATGGGCGGCTGCCCTTGCCGGAGCGATGCCCCAACCGAATCCCCTCACCGCACTGGCAGTCGCCGGCATGAACGATGTGATCAATACGCAGGGGTACACACAGGCCGCATGGCGGAACCGTCTCCCGCTCGAGTCCTGGTCGCTGATCATTGTGATCGGCGTTCTCTGCAATCTGCTGGTTGGCTACGGGTCGCGCAGCGCGACGGCGAAAAGGTGGTACTTGCTAATCATGCCCATGGCGGTCGCGCTGTCGTTCATGCTCATTGCGGACATCGACAGCCCGCGTGGAGGCTTCATCCGGGTGGTGCCTCAAAATCTAATCAGCACGGCTCAGTCGCTGCCCAAGCCGTGATATCAATCAGCCGCGACCGACGATTCGTTGCCCGCTATCGGTCTATGGCCTGGGGGCGAAAAAAAACCGGAGCATGGCTCCGGTCTTTGCGCAAGGCGGCGCGCTCCCGCGCGTTCAAGCAGCGTTCAAGCGTTCAACCCACGAACGCTTTTTCGATGACGTAGTGTCCGGGTTCGTTATTGCTGCCTTCCTTGAACCCCAGGTTGTCGAGCAGTTCACGCGTGTCGCGCAGCATGTGCGGGCTGCCGCACAGCATGACGCGATCGTTTTCAAGCGAGAACGGCGGCAGGTTCAAATCGGAGAAGAGCTGGTTCGTGTCGATGAGATCGGTGATGCGGCCGCGGTTCATGAACGATTCGCGCGTCACCGTCGGATAGTAGATGAGCTTTTCGCGCACGATCTCGCCGATGTGCTCATCCGCCGGCAGATGCTCCGTGATGTACTCCTTATAGGCGAGTTCGTCGACGAAGCGGCACGTATGCGTCAGAACGACCTTTTCGTAGCGGTCGTAGACGTCGGGGTCCTTGATGATCGACATGAAGGGCGCGAGACCGGTGCCAGTGGACAACAGCCAGAGCGTTTTGCCGGGCAGCAGATTGTCGGCCACCAGTGTGCCGGTCGGCTTCTTGCCGATGAGCACCTGGTCGCCCACCTTCAAGTGTTGCAGACGCGAAGTGAGCGGGCCGTCGGGCACCTTGATGCTCAGGAACTCGAGGTTTTCCTCATAGTTCGCGCTGGCCATGCTGTAGGCGCGGATCAGCGGTTTGCCGTCGACTTCGAGCCCGACCATGGTGAACTGGCCATTCTCAAAGCGAAACGAGGCGTCGCGCGTGCAGGTGAAGCTGAAAAGCGTGTCGGTCCAGTGATGGACGGAAAGAACGGTTTGAAGGTTCAGATTACTCATGGCTGCTTAGACAGTGCGGACAGAGAATTCACGCGCTCGGCACACGGAAAGCCGTGGCCGGCCGGCTGCTTGCGCGCTACGTGTTCGCGGGAAAAGGGTCTCGAGGAGGCCGAAAACTCACTATTCTAACGCGCTCCCTGCAGAGCGCGTCGGATGGCTAATCTTCGAGGCGCAGTCGTGCCACATAAGGCAGATGATCGGACAGCCAGGCTGTTTCCTGAGCGGGTGCAATCCATTCAACTGGCGACAGGCCGCGCACGAACATTTTGTCGAGCGCGAGCGCCGGTGAAAATGCCGGGAAAGTGCGCGCGGGGTGACCGAGCTCAGTGGCCACTTCCATGAGCCTGTGCTCGGCGAAAAGCGGTATCGAATCATTGCGCCAGTCGTTGAAGTCGCCCGCCAGCACGAGCGGCCCATCAGGCGCTTCGCGGGCAATCCAATGGGCGATCCAGTTCATCTGCCGCAGCCGCGCCGCGCGCGTGAGGGCAAGATGGGCACACAAAAGCGTGACCGAGTGGCCTGCGAACAAGGCGCGCGCCACGAGCAGACCGCGTTTTTCAAAGCGGTGCGCCGAAATGTCCCATCGTCCGCCCAGATCGAGCGGATGCGGCGAAAGGATGGCGTTGCCATGCCGCCATGAGGGCTTGAACACATTGGGGCCGAGCGCAATTTCGAGCTCCAGGGCGTGAGCGAGCTCCGTTGCCTGGCATTCCCATACGTCCGCAAGCGGGTCGTGCACCGGTGCGCCGAAGCTCGTTGCGAGCACCGGCCCCGGCATGCGCCGTGCCATCGCTTCCTGAAGGAAATACGCGTCCGCGTGCGTCGAGTGAACCCAGCGCTGCATCGCCTTCCATGCCGTGAAGCCGAGCGGCGAACGTCCTTTGTGCAGGTTCCAACTGACCGCGACAAAATCTTTCTTCGCGCTCGTCACGGCGGCTTGAAGCCGATCCTCGAGATTTCGCATGCCGCGCCGTTCCTGCTTGTTCGATCTGTTAGTGAGAGGCGACGCTCGCGCGGATGCGGTAGATGAGCGTCGGATGAAGGTCCACCACCGTCCAGCTCGCCCATTGGCCACCCGGAACGACGAGGTTGGGATGACTGGCCGACACGCGCCGCGGGGCCGGCGGCAATGGACATCCCTCGCGCGTGCGCTGCGGCGTGTCGTCTTCGAGGATTTCCTGAGCGTCGATCGCAAATGTGACGCCGGCTGTGTCCGCGGCCTGCGGCGAAATCGTCAGCGTGCGGGCGAGATCGATCTTAGCCACAGGATTTTCAGCGCAGCCGACCCGATGAACCGTCTCGTGATGATGAGTGGCCGTCTGAGCCTGACCCAAAGCGGTGCTGCCGTCGAATACGTCGACCACGCTGCCGTCGCGCACCACCTCGAGCCGCCAGTCGACGGCGGGCGGCTCGGCTGGCGTTTGCGCATGCGCTGCCCATGAAACACAGCAAAGCGCTGCCGCGATGCCGGCTTTCCATCCCATCCGAGGGTTCTCCTTCAAGCCTTACGGTTCCCATCCGTCGAGCGGCCGATCGAAACCGCAATCGCCCATCATCTTACGCCTAACGACTGCGGGGCGGCTTCCGAGCCGGCGCGCGATTTGCATAGTGCGGGTGACGATCTCCGGCGAGGCCGGCCAGCCGCGCGGCAAGCCGATCTCGGCGCGCACGCTTCGCCGAAGCTTGCTAGCAGCACCTGGCGCAGGCTGCTCGTTTTGCGCATGGAACTTGCGTGACTACACTGGAATCGTCGCGAAGAAGCGGTGAACGCAAAAGCGCGCCGCCTTGGCACTGACAATCGGGGGACGACCGAAAACGGCGACGCGCTCGATTCGCACGGAAGAGGTGAGCGATGACAACAGCCATGGTCAAGCAGGAACTCGCGGTGGCATCGTTCAGCAAAGTCTACGATCTGGATCAGGTCGAGACGGCGCTCAGCGAACTGGGGGACAGTGCGAACGAGGCGCTGCGCACCACCTACGAGAAGATGCTGAGGGTTGGCAACCTGCGTTTTTGCGTGAAGCCGAACCGGATGCCGTCAATCGATGCCTTGCTCGAGCAGTTGCCCAACTTCGCTGAGCCGCTCGAGGACGTGAGGCGGCAAGTCGCGCTGTGCATCGAGACGGAAGACCGGCTCGAGTTGCTGCCGATGCTGCTGCTCGGCGACCCGGGCATCGGCAAGACGCATTTTGCCAAGGCGCTCGCGCGGCTTTTCGGCACGAGCTGCCAGTATGTGGCGATGAGCTCGCTCACGGCCGGCTGGATTCTATCGGGCGCCTCTTCGCAGTGGAAGAACGCCAAGCCTGGCAAAGTGTTCGACGCGCTGGTGAACGGCAGTTACGCGAACCCGCTGATGGTGGTCGACGAAATCGACAAAGCCAATGGCGATTCGCAATACGACCCGCTCGGCGCCCTTTATGCGCTGCTCGAGCGGGAGACGGCGCAGGCATTCATAGACGAATTCGCCGAAATTCCGATCAACGCCGCGCAGGTGATCTGGGTCGCTACTGCCAATGACGAACGCGCGATTCCCGAGCCGATCCTGAGCCGCATGAGTGTCTATGAGATCACACCGCCGGACGAGGCGGGCGCACGGCGCATTGCGCAGGCGATCTACGAGGAGATCCGCTCGGCCCACACCTGGGGGCAGCGGTTTCCCGAGGTGCTCGGCGACGATCCGCTCGAGGTGCTCGCCCACGCATCGCCGCGCGACATGCGCCGCGCGATTTTGCACGGCTTCGGGGCGGCGCGCGTCGGCGGCCGCGACGAAGTGCGTGCTGACGATATCCGGCTCGAGCGCGGTGGGCGTCGGCGACCGATCGGCTTTTGAACACGCCGAAGCGCGGCAGTCATGTAAGGCTAGAACAATGGCTCTAGCGCAGCGCCAGGCAGCCTGCGTCGCACAAGTCGCATCGCGAAAGACAAAATATCCCCAGTTTCGGCGCATGGGGGTGCATTGGATTGCGGTGCAGTCGACACAGCCCACCCAGATCGAAATGGGTGTGGCCTCGCCCGCGTATGGCGTTGCGCCAAATCCACGCGTGGACGGACGGCACACCTCTTACATGCGGCCATGCTGCAGTGCGTCGTAGAATCCTCTATGCTGGCGTGACAGAGGCGACGGCATGCCGCCGCAAAAATATGCGTTCGGGATGCGATTTGCCGGAGCGTCCCGTTGAACGGCCATACCGGCGATGAAGCGCGGCGAGCGAGCCGCGGCTAAAGTCATGGATCACATCGAATGCGTAGTGATTGGCGCGGGCGTGGTTGGTCTTGCCATCGCGCGCCAACTGGCCGAGCGTGGCCGCGAGGTGATCGTCCTCGAAGCGACGGAGGCGATCGGCACGGGCACGAGCTCGCGCAACAGCGAGGTCATTCATGCTGGGATCTACTATCCACGCGGTTCGCTGAAGGCAACGCTGTGCGTGCGCGGCCGCGAGATGCTTTACGAGTACTGCGCGGCGCGCGGCGTGCCCCACCAGCGCTGCGGCAAGCTGCTCGTCGCGACGGCGCGTAACCAGTTGCCCCAGCTCAACGCGCTCGCTACGCGCGCCAAGGAAAACGGCGTGCTCGACCTGCTGCGGATGACGGCCGATGAAGCGGAAACGATTGAGCCGGCGCTCGAGTGCGTGGAGGCCGTCTTCTCGCCGCAAACGGGCATCGTGGACAGTCACCAACTGTTGCTGGCGCTCCAAGGAGACGCTGAGCGCGCGGGCGCCATCTGCGCCTTTCACTCGCCTGTCGAATCCATCGATGCCTGCGGCGGGCGTTTTGTCGTGAAGGTAGGCGGCCAGTCGCCAAGCCTGCTCAGCGCAGATTGCGTCATCAACAGCGCCGGACTACACGCCAATGCACTCGCGCGCAAAATCCACGGGCTCGATCCGCGTCACGTGCCGCCGCTATATTTCGCCAAAGGTAACTACTTCAGCATTTCCGGGCGCGCGCCGTTTTCGCGGCTCATCTACCCCATGCCCAACGAGGCCGGGCTCGGCGTCCATCTGACGCTCGACCTCAGTGGCCAAGTACGCTTCGGCCCTGACGTCGAATGGGTGGAAACGCTCCATTACGACGTCGACCCGCGCCGCGCCGAAAGCTTTTATGCCGCCATCCGCGAGTACTGGCCGGGCTTGCCCGATGGCGCCTTGCAGCCCGCATACGCCGGCATCCGGCCGAAACTCTCCGGCCCCGGCGAGGCGGCCGCGGATTTTGTCATTCAGGGGGCGGCCGCGCATGGCGTACGCGGACTCGTCAACCTGTTCGGCATCGAATCGCCGGGATTGACGGCCAGCCTGGCGATTGCACAGCGCGTTTGCGAAATCCTTGGGCGCACTTGAAATCAGCGCGAATGCGCGAGTGCACCCACATATTGACGCCTGCACCGTGATGCAGCGATTTGCTCATTTTGTCGATCTTGCTTCAATCAGGGGCGATTGATCTGTGCAAATGCACACTACGCCGTCCATCGGACTCGCTTCGTTGTATGCTCCGGCCTGTCGCCGCATGACAGTCGGCAACCAAGGTCCGTCGAGAAGGACCGATTACAGCACTCGGAGAGTCCCCCAATGAAATCGTCTCGTCGCACGTTTTTGATTACGAGCCTCGGCGCCGCTTCGGCGCTCGCCCTCTCGCGCCAGGCACTTGCCGACGCGCCGCTCGTGTCCGAAAGCGATCCCACCGCAGCCGCGCTCGGCTATAAGGCGGATGCCAGCCAAGTCGACAAAGCCAAGTATCCGAAATATGCGGCCGGTCAAAAGTGCGGCAATTGCCAGCTCTATCAGGGCGCACCGACCACCGACCACGCGGCGTGCCCGATGTTCGGCGCCAAGCAGGTGAAGGCCGCCGGCTGGTGCAACGCTTACACCAAGAAGGCCTGATACAGACCGTGAGGTAAGCGAGCCGGGCCGCGAGGTTATCGCCGCGCAGCCCGCTTAGCGTCGATCGAGCCCGAAGCGTTTCGCGACTCGATTGACACGGTGCGTGTCTGCTCGCTCGGGCAGATCACGCATGCGCTATTCGAAGGCCGATCGCGCCCATTGGGAACATTGGGAACGCGATCGGCCAAATGCCGCCGTCTTAGAGATGGCTCGCAAGAAACGTCATCGTCCGGCCGAGCGCCAGCGCTGAAGCGTGCTGATTGTAGGCCGAACGCTCCGGGCAATTGAAGCCGTGCTCGGCACCCGGGTAAACGTGAAACGCGGTGTCCGGCCTTCCGGCGAAGCTGGCCTGCACTTGCTCGACCGCTTCGAGCGGGATGCCCGTGTCGTTCTCGGCGTAATGAAAAAGCATTGGCACTTGGACCTTGTCGGCCTCGTCGAGCCGATTCTGGATGCCGCCGCCGTAATACGAGACCGCGGCATCGAGATGGCCCTGTGCCGCCATGAGATACGCAAGCCGCCCGCCGAAGCAGTAGCCGACTGCTGCCACCTTGCCGGAGGTTTCAGCCCGGCCTTTCAAAGTGCGCACCGCGGCGCCGAGATCGGCGACGGCACGATCGACGTCCGTTCCCTGCAGCAGCCCGATAGCCTTTTCGCGCTCCTGCGCTTCGTAGCCGAGCTCGATGCGCGGCGCACTGCGCCAAAAGACGTCGGGTGCGAGGGCCACGAAGCCTGCGAGCGCGTACTGTTCGGCGACGGAGCGAATATGCCCGTTGACGCCGAAGATTTCCTGCAGGATGACGACACCGGGGCCGCGTCCGGTGCGCGGCACAGCGAGATAGCCCCCGAACCGGTTGGCGTCGTCGCTTTCAATGTCGATCCACTGCGATGACACGCTCATGATTTCTCCTGGTAATCCTGGAATACGCGATAGTTTCGAGGCCACAGTTTCGCATTGATCAGCGTTGACTGCAGTGGGCTGAGCGTTCGGATGGCTGCGTGAGGAGAGGGGAAATGAGAGTTGTTCACCGCGAGCTGCGGGGGCGAGGCCGCCCAGAATTAAGTATGACTGCGCAATCAGTGGAAGCAGCCGAGCTTTTACGCAAAATCAGGCTCTGCCATTGCGATCTTCACGATTGAGCAATGCCGATTGGAAATAGGTGCGCAGGCATTGGTGCCCCGGCATAAGCGCAGAGCACATTGCCAAACCCGCGTCAGCTCTCGTTCCGGGAAGCGTGTGCTTTTTATGGCAGCACCGGTTGTTGCTGGCTATTAGTAGTCTTCCCAGCTATCTTAAAAATATCCCAAATTTTAATTTGTTAGCCTACACTTTCACGCGCAGTACGAGGCGCGGCTAGCCACAAACTGGCCGCTTTGCGTGCAGCTCAAGGCGCATCACGATAATCCGGTGCTGTCGCCCACCCTCGAT
>NZ_DATJJF010000100.1:0-7332 GCF_035492435.1 Trinickia sp. | reverse complement strand
ATCGCGACGCGATTCGGCGTTGGAAAGAGTGCGCGCACCGGCGCGCTGTCGTTCATAGAAACCATGTGCGGTAGCTGACAGCGCCGCGAATGCGCCAGTAAATTGAAAGAAACGGAATGAGCGGGGAGGTCACTGCCATCTCCGCCACATGCCGCCATTGGCGGCTACGCCCGCGCATGCGCCTCGAAAAGAACCGTGCAGTCAAGCCGAGCCAGAGGAATCCACCCAGAATGGCGATCAAAATCGCGTGGCAAGCTGCGCCGAAGACGGCTGAGATGGCACTGAGAACGATCGCGTAATAGTTGAGCGGCGGCCTGCGCGCGATGTGCCGTTTGTAAAGCCTGCGATGCTTTGCATAAAGAAGGGCTTCAAAACGGCTCTTTTTTTGTTGAGCGAGACTCACGCCAAAGCGCGCGGGGCGCACTGGATGTACGACGATCGCATCATGCGCGCGGACGATGCGTCCACACGCGCGCATGAGCGAGAATTGCAAGTCGGAGTCTTCACGCCATGCGGCCGTAAAGCGCTCGTCGAATCCGCCGACGATCATGAGCGCGTTGCGTCTGACAAAGACATTGGCGGTGGCGAAGTCCGCGCGTGCCAAGCCGCTGGCGTCGGCCTCATAGTCCGTGGGGCGTTCGGGCAGCGGCACGACGATGGTGCCGGCGGCGGCCGCTACGCTCTCCGACATGGCTGCGAGGCCGGCTTCGAGCCAGCCAGCATCGGCAATCGTGTCGTCGTCGGTAAAGGCGATCACGGGGGCGCGCGCGTGCCGCCAGCCAGCGTTTCGCGCAGCGGCAGGCCCTTGCGTCGCCGCGATCGGCAAATAGCGAATTTCAAGCCCGCGCGCGCGGCTTTCCGCGGCGAAGCGCTCGACGAGCGAACGCGTGGCATCGTCGGGGCCATCGTCACAGACCACGATCTCGTAACGCGCGGGCGCCAGCGTTTGCCGCGCGAGGGCGGCGAGGCATCGCTCGAGCAGTCCCGGCCGCAGCCACGTCGGTACGATCACAGAGACGTCCGGGCGCGCGATGGCCGGCAGCAAGCTGTCTGGCGAGGCGGATGTCACCGATATGGCGTTGGCTGGCGCTGCGAGCGAGAACGAATCGGTGGCCGATCGATCGGCCCTTGGCGGATGACGCGCGTTCACGCGGTGGCTCCTTGTTTCGTGACGAGAAACGGTCCGATCACGAGCGCATCGAGCGGCGAGGTCCAAAACGATTCCAGCGCGTCGCGTGGTGAATTGACCATCGGTTCTCCGCGAGTGTTGAACGAGGTGTTGACGAGGACCGGCACGGCCGTGCGGGCATAAAACGCGGCAAGGAGGTCGTAGTAAAGCGGGTGCTGTTGCCGGTTGATGGTCTGCACGCGGGCTGTGCCGTCAACGTGCCGCACTGCCGGAACGCGTTCCGCGCGCTCTGGCCGCATACGGAAGACGAACAGCATGAACGGCGCTTTACCTGCCCCGACGAACCAGTCTGAGGCATGTTCTTCCATGACCACGGGCGCGACGGGCCGAAAGTCCTCACGATCTTTGATTTCATTGAGCCGCGCTTGCATGTCGGGGACGATGGGCGAAGCAAGTATCGAACGCGAACCTAGCGCGCGAGGGCCAAACTCGGTGCGTCCTTGATGCCAGCCAATGATCTTGCCGGCTGCGAGCAGATCGGCTGTCTCGCCCGCAAGATCGGTCAACCGCCTGAACGGCACCTTGCACCAGCGCAGCAATGCCTCGATTTCGGATTCTGTGTACGAAGGTCCCAGGTACGCGTGATTCATCGTCCAGCGGCGGGTGCGGTCGCCCTGCCGGTTGCGTTCGCACCAGTCAATCCAGAGTGCTGCGCCGAGCGCCGTTCCGGCATCGCCCGCGGCGGGCTGTACCCAGACCTCCTCGAACGGGCCGTCGTCGCGAACCCGCGCGTTCATCACACAGTTGAGCGCCACTCCGCCGGCCATGCATAGTCGCGGCAATCCGGTGCGGGCGTGCAGCCAGTGCGCAAGCTGCAAAACGGTCTCCTCCAGCACGGTTTGGAGCGAGCTCGCGACATCGTAATGGCGCGCGTCAAGTGGGGTGCCGCGCTCGCGTGGCGGACCGAACCGCTCCACGAGCCGAGGCTCATCGACGACATAACTGCCGTCGCCGCGGTAACGGACGATTTCGCGAAACACATGCGCGTACGCGGGCCGACCGAAGGCGGCGAGTGCCATGACCTTGTACTCGTCAGAGGAGTGCAAGAAGCCGAGCCAGCTTGTCACCGCTTCGTAAAGGAGGCCGAGCGAATGGGGCAGTTCGACCTGCTTGATCCGGCTGTACTTGCCGCTGACAAACGCGCCAAGACTCGTCGTCACACCCTCGCCGCGGCCGTCCATGGTCAGCACGGCCGTGTCGCCGGGTGGCGCGGCCAGAAATGCGCTCGCTTCGTGCGCGAGATGGTGCTCGACGTAATGCCAGGCGAAGCGATGTCCATCCGGTGGCGAGCGAAAGCGCTTTGCCATATGGAGCGGCGAGCCGTCGATCAACTGCCCGCGCGCATTGACGATAAAGCTTAGAAAAAGTGCATCCCACGAGGACGCCGACGGACCGGGTTCGAGAGGCAACGCGATCGTGGCGCGCTTATTTGGCATCGCAGGCATGATCGGCAGCAGCGCGGGATCATACGAGTAGGCTACGTGGTCGACGTCCGCGAGCGTGATGCCCGCTTCTCTCAAGCAGTAATCGATGGCATCGAACGGCAACTGCCAGGTGGAGAACGGCACGGGCCGCTTTGCATGCTTGATGTGGGTAAACCGCTCGTCCTCGGCGGCGGCCACGACGACGCCGTCGCGTACTAGCGTGGCGGCGCTATCGTGATAGACGGCATTGATTCCAAGGGTATACATGGCGTGCGTCTTATCAGTGATCAGGCAGACACGGAGTGGCGGCACCGCTTGGCGTGGCGGCCCGGGCGATGTCGTTACCGTGCGGTGTAACCGAACGGTGCTTTGCGGCTAGCTCGAGCGCCGCGCTGGCGACCTCCGCAGGTGGCACGCCTAGCAAGCAAGCGTGATGACCTTTCGGGCAGACGCCGCGATAGCACCAGCGGCATTCGACGTCACGAAACAGCATGCGATGCTCGGTCTGCCACGGGGTGTGCTGCGGATTGGTCAACGCGTAAAGGTCGACCACAGGCGTGCCGAGTGCCGAGGCTAGATGAACCGGGCCGCTATTGTTGGCGATGAGTACGCAAGCACGCTCGATCAGCGCGCCTAGTTCGCCGATGTCGAGTTCTCCCGATAGGTCGTGTAGTCGGGCCTGAGCCGCTGACCCGGCACAGTCGATCACGTTACGAATTAGGTCTCGTTCGTCGCGAGTGCCGGTGAGCAGAATTGGCAATGGCGAGAGCCGCACGAGCCGTGCGGCGACTTCGCCAAATCGCTCAGGCGGATATCGACGCGACGCGGCGCTTGCCCCCGGATGGATCACGAACCAAGGACCGCAAGGACTGAGCCCGTGTACGACGAGCCGTCGCGTCAGCGACCGGCGAAGCCGTGGGCTGATTTTGAAACGCATGCGTGTCTCAGTGCTCGTGGCGCCGATCCTCGCGACGAGCTGCAATTGCCGCTCAGCTTCATGGCGTACACCGCATTGCGGCTCCGGCTCCCACACCCAGTCCGTCAAAAGTTGATAGGGATTCTCTCGACAATGCGCAAGCCGTCTGGCGATGCCCGCCAGATAACAGAGCATCGCAGAGGGCAGCGGGCTCTGACTGTAGAAGGTGAAAATGACGGCCGCATCGAAGCGCCGCTCGCGCAATGCGCGAATCATCGCCATGTCTGTCGTTGGATCGTGCTGCGCCGTCACACCATGCCAGGGGGCGTCATAGGCGATCACTTCGTCGACGTCGTCGAGAAACGGCGCAAGCTTCGCGCCAACCGAGGAGGTGAGCAAAGTGATATGCCGCTCGGGTGCCGCCGCACGCAGCGCGTGGATAGCGGGTGTCGTCATCAACACGTCGCCTAGGCGATCGAGCCGCACACAGAGTATGCGCTTTACGTCGTTGCCCCAACGCGTGACAGTCGATTCACGCTCATCGGCATGTGGATGGGTAGGCGCGACGGTGAAAGGCACTGCGTTCATCGTTGCACCTCCGACGAGACGAGACTCGATGAGCGGGAGGCAATCCGATGCTTGCATCTCGGCGATCCGACGATGGCGAGCGCGGCGCGGTAGAGATCGGGTACTCGCAGGGTTGGCCTGCGCAGCGGCGCATCACGCCATTGCGTCTCGTTGCCGTTGTCGATAAGCACCGTGCGACAGCCAGCGCGCGCACCGGCTTCGATATCGTCGAGGATGTCACCGACGAACCAGCTTTGCCGAAGGTCGAGCGCATGCTCGCGCGCAGCTTTCAGCACTAGGCCCGGTTCGGGCTTTCGGCAGCTACAGGCCACAGCGTGCGGTGCGACGACCCCGTTCGGATGATGCGGGCACCAGTACGCGCCAGCGAGCATGACGCCGCACGCTGCGAACATCTCATGCAGTCGCAATTCGACTAGGGTGAGGGCCTCATACGAAAATCTCCCCAAAGCCACACCGCTCTGATTACTTACGACCACGAGCGTAAAGCTGTGTGCGCCAAAGAGTGCGAGGGATTCGCGCGCGCCACGGCTAAAGTGCATCAGCGCGGGGTTCACGTTGTAGGGCACGTCGTCCAGCAATGTGCCGTCCTTGTCGAGGAAGACTGCGCGTTTGAGCATGGTGGCGTCACTGTGTGCCACCTTCACATGCGTCCTACCGCGGTGCGCACACTGGCAATCTGAAGCCCTTCGGGCATCTGCTCGGCGCCCGACCGTAGGCCGGCCACGCCTGTCACATGCCGATAAAGCGCTTCTAACTGTTGCGCGACACTGCTCCAAGTGAAGTGTGCGTGAGCGCGCGCGAGGCCGGCCATACCCATGTCGTGCGCAAGTGCGGGGTTACGAGCAAGTTTGGCGAGGCACGTTGCGAGCGCTTCGGGGTTGCGAGGCGGAACCAGAAATCCGGTCTTGCCGTCAACGACGCTGTAACGAATCCCGCCAACGTCGGCGCCCACCACCGGCCTGGCACAAGCCATCGCCTCGATCGGCGTGATGCCGAAGGGTTCGTACCATGGGGTCGTGACGAAGACGTCGGCCGCACCGTAGAAGGTGCGCAATTGCGCACGTCCGCGCCTGCCGATGAATGTGACATGCTCGGCGACGCCACAAGCGGTCGCGACGCCGCGTAGACGCGCGATCTCGGGCGTTGCGATTTCATTGGGCATGTCCGCGTTGCCGCCGACGACGTATAGGTGTGCGTCCACGCTCATGGCCCCACGCAGCAGCGCGAGCGCGTGCATGACGTTGTCGATGCCCTTGCGCGGTACGAGCCGACCGAGCTGCAACACGGTGAATTGATCGGCGCGCCAGCCTAATGTGGCACGCGCGCGGCTGCAATCAAACGGCCCGAACTCCGCGGGCTCGAAGCCGCAGGGAATGATGCGAATGCGATCGGAGCCGGTCGCGTAGTGCTTGCACAGATCAGCCGCATCCTGAGGGCATTCGGCGATGATGGAGTCCGCTTCACGCACGAGCCGCTCTTCGATGTCGAAGCGATCGTCGGGAAACCCGTCGTCGGCACCTTGATGAAATCTGCGCACTTTGCCTAGCGCGTGAAACGTCATGACAAGCGGGATGCCGAGCACTTGCTTGGTTTTCAAGGAAGCCAAGCCTGACATAAAGAAGTTCGCGTGAATGACATCGTATCTTCGCCGCTGCTCTCTGCAAAAGCCGAGCAGAAAGTCGGCGAATTCGGCCATATAGGGCAGCAGCGCTTCTTTGGGCATGCGCGTCGGCGGCCCTGCCGGCACGTGGATCACACGCACGCCGTCCATATCGAGCGAGACAGGTAGCACCGCGCAATCACGCCGCGTGAAGACGTCCACCTCGTGACCCATTCGGCGCAATTGCCGCGCCACATTCGCTACGTAGATGTTTTGTCCGCCGCTGTCGACGCCACCCGCCGACGCGAGCGGCGACGCGTGTTCACTGACCAATGCGATTTTCATAGCTGTCCCTTGCTTGGAAAAACGAGGTCGGCCACCCGCTCGGCGGGCTTCGCGTTTGGTTCCAGACCGCGAGGCGTTCAAAACCGTAACAGCATTCGCTGTGCCTATCGCATGCGGGGCGCGGTCAACATGCAGAAGCATTGAGCCGTAGCTGCAACGCTTCTGTTGTCTTTAATTACCGGTTTTCTCAGGGCGCCGCTCTTACAGGGATGAATGTAATAACGCAGCACCGGGTGAGATCCGTTGATGAATCGTCGAAGGTCCGGGATTCATTTTTGCTAACTGCTATTTCATCTTCATGCCTTTAATGAACGTGACGAATGCACGCATATCGGGAATCGTGCTTGCGCATAAATGCGTGCATGAGGTGGTGCGGACCGTCGAACGGCTATTGGCTCTTCCGGAGAAACCTCCTGTCATCGTTGCCGACAATGACTCGCAGGATTCGACCGTGGTGGAGGTTGCAGCGCCGTTTCCCCGGAGCGTGTGGTTGAGTGCGGTAGCAACCTGGGAGAGGCTGGGCGCAATCGCGCAGCCATGTTCGCGACGACCGAGTACGTCGCTTTCAGCGACGACGATACGCATTGGGAAGCGAGCTCGCTTCGAGAGGTATGTGTGCTCGATTCAGCACCGCATGTTGCTGTGTTGTCGGGTAAGGTGCTCGTGAGCGAGACGAGCCGGATCGATCCGATGTGCTGGCGTATGAATGCGAGTCCGCTGGATCGAGAGGATTTGCCAGGGCCAGCATTGATCGCCTACATGGCCGGTGCGTGCGTATTTCGCACTTCCGTATTTCGGGCGCTCGGTGGCTAGGAGCCGTGTCTTTTCATCGGAGGGGAAGAGGAACTGCTGGCGCTAGACGTGCTCGATGCGGGTTACTTCATCGTTTATTGCGATTCTGTCGTCACGACGCATGCGATTCCAATGCGGCAATGCGCACCCGCTGGCTCGAGGGCTAAATGATTGAAACAACGCAGCTGGCAGTCGAATGGGAATCGTCCGATATGTTGTCGCCGCTGCATGCGCCGCTCGGCGGGCATTTCGTACTCAAGCAAGTGAAGCCCGCCGCTGCGGCCAAGCTCCTCACGTCACCGAGGGGCGTGGCGGATGCCGCGGCGGGAACCGGCATGACGGTTCTTTCGCTATGCTCAGAGCGGGACTATCTGTATGACTGCAGCATGAGCCGAAGGCGTCGTCGGGGGCGTGAGCGCCGTCAGTGCACCGGCCGTACCGATCGAGAAGAGCGAGATCGTGCCGCCAGAATTCGCCG
>NZ_DATJJF010000099.1:0-8590 GCF_035492435.1 Trinickia sp. | reverse complement strand
TGCAGTCGATGAACATGATGGGCGATCTCGACGCTTATCGCGGAGCGCTCACGGACGGCCTCGAGGCACTGGGCCGCTTTGGACTGAATGGGGTACCGGTGCCAAGCATGCTCGCCGCCGGTCAGGCAGTGACGCTGGCGCAGGACAAAGCGAGGATTTTCCAGGAACTGGGGAACGACGGGCTGCTGCGCAGGCAAATCGAGGCGCTCATCGCAAAGACGGAGCCGATCGAACAAGAGACGCAAGCCGCACTGCGTCGCGCCACAGCCGAGCAGGCTGCCAATGCCGATGCTCGTGCATGGGCCGTCGCTGCCCACGCGGATGTGGGCGCGCAAATCGACAGGCTCGATGCTGAACTCGCGCTCGTGCGTCAGCACGAGCATCAAGCGCTTCAGGCGTCGCTGGATGCCTCCGTCAGGTCCGAGAACTTCACCACTTTGACGTTGCTGCTGACGATGATCGGTGGCAGCGCTTTGCTTATTTATACCTTCGGCGCGCGGGAGAGCGCCGCGCGGGCCAAGCTGCGCGTTGCGCGTGCGCTGCGACGCAGCGACGAACGCTTTCGCGAACTCTTCGACGCGCACCCAGTGCCGATGCTGATCTACGACCGCGAGACGCTGCATTTTCTCGCGGCCAATGATGCCGCCGTCGAGCAATATGGGTTCGCCGAGGGCGAGTTGCTGTCGATGACGATTCGCCAGATTCATGCGGACGACGAGCTGCCGCGGCTCGAGTCATATTTCGGGCGCATGCGGGCGACTCTGCCCAAGGGCCGGGCCATGGCCGGCGTTTGGCGCCATCGGCGCCGCGACGGGACGCTGTTGAGCGCGGACGTTTCGAATCATGCGCTGACCTTCGCGGGCCGCCCGGCCATGTTCGTGCTCGCGGACGACGTGACGGCTCAGATCGAGGCCGAAGCAGAAGCGCAGCGCTCGAACCAGATGCTCGAGATGGTCATCGACAACATTCCGCAGCGCATTTTCTGGAAGGATCGTGAATCGCGATATCTCGGCTGCAACATCACGTTCGCGCGCGAAGCGGGGTATGCCTACGCTGAGCAGGTGATCGGCAAGACCGACTACGACATGCCGTGGAAAGACGTGGCAGATCGCTTGCGGCGTGTCGATCGCGAGGTGGTTCAATCGGGCGTGCCGAGGATGAACTCGAAATCCGATGCGACGATCGACGGCAAATTGCGCTCCGGCATTACCGACAAGATTCCCCTGACGAATGGCGATGGCACGATCATCGGCGTTCTTGGTGTCTATACCGACGTGACGGAGCGCAAGCGCTCCGACCTTGCGCTGCGCCTGCAAAGCCGCGCGCTCGACGCGAGTGTGAATGCGATTCTCATCACGGGTGCTTCCGAGTGCGGCCATTTGATCGAGTACGCTAACCCGGCATTCCAACGCATTACGGGCTACGATCCGACGGAGGTCATAGGTCAGGATTGCCGGTTCCTGCAGCGCGACGACCGCCAGCAGGAAGCGCTCGCGGCGATTCGTGCAGGACTGGCCGCGAACCACGAGGTGAGCGTGGTGCTGCGCAATTACCGCAAGAACGGCGCTCTGTTCTGGAATCAGCTTGTCATCGCGCCTGTGCCGGATCAGGGTGGCACGGCCACGCATCACATCGGGGTCATCAACGATGTGACCGAGTTGATGCGCTATCAGGAACAACTCGAGTACCAGGCGAACTACGACAACCTCACGCGGCTGCCCAACCGCAATTTGCTGCGTGAGCGCCTGCAGCAGGCGCTCAGGCGCGGCGTCGATCTCGCAGTCATCTTCATCGATCTCGACGGCTTCAAGAATGTCAACGACAGTCTGGGGCACAGCGTTGGCGACCGCCTGCTCGGCGTTGTCGGCGATCGGCTATCGCGCTGCAAGCGTCGGCCGAGCGATACGGTGGCGCGGCATGGCGGCGACGAGTTCGTGATCGTGACCGAGGGCGTCGACAAAGAATCGATCATCAACTGGATGGAACGCGTGCGTGCCCTGGTCTCCGAGCCTGTCATGCTCGACGGGACGGAGCTTTACGTCGGCTGCAGCATGGGTGCGAGCCTCTTTCCGCAAGACGGCAACGACGTCGAAACCTTGATGAAAAAGGCCGATCTCGCGATGTATCGCGCGAAGGATATGGGGCGCAACACGTTCCAGTTCTTTCAGCCTGAGATGAACGCCAGCGTCGGCGCGCGGCTCAGCCTGGAGCGGCGCCTTCGTCGTGCGTTGCGCGATGGTGAGTTTCTGCTCCATTATCAGCCGCAGGTGGACATCGGAACGGGCCGCATCGTCGGCATGGAGGCGCTCGTGCGTTGGCTGGACCCGGAAGTGGGGCTCGTGCCGCCGTCGGCCTTCATCCCCGTCGCGGAGGAGAGCGGCCTCATTGGTCCGCTCTCGGAATGGGTGCTGCGCGAAGCCTGCCGGCAGAACAAGGCCTGGCAGGACGAAGGGCTGCCGCCCGCACGCGTCTCGGTCAATCTCTCGGCACGGCAGTTTCAGCAGCGCGACATCGCCAAGCTCGTCATGTCGATCCTCGAGGAGACGGGGCTCGAGCCGCGCTACCTCGAGCTCGAATTGACCGAAAGCACCATCATGCGCAACGCCGAGGAAGCGATCATGATGCTCAACGAGCTGCATGCGCTCGGTATCGGTCTTGCGATCGATGACTTCGGCACCGGTTACTCGAGCCTCAGCTATCTCAAGCGGTTTCCGGTCGATCGGCTCAAGATCGATCGGTCGTTCGTCTCCGACATCGGCGATTCGAGCGACGACGAAACGATTACCTCAGCGATCATCGCCCTCGCGCGTTCGCTCGACTTGCAGGTCATCGCAGAGGGTGTCGAAACCGCCGCACAGCTGAATTTTCTCAAAGAGCGCGAGTGCCACGAAATGCAGGGCTATTTCTTCGCACGACCCATGCCGCACGACGCGATTCCGCATCTGTTGAAGCGCACGCATGGGAGCGCCGTTCATGAGGTCGCTGATAGCTGATCCGCTAAGCCGGCTCAGCCGAGGTCAGGGAGCTTGCGCGGCCGTCGATCCTGATCGGTGGCGACGTACGTCAACGTGGCTTCGGTGACCTTGACGACTTCCTCGGCGAGGCTCATGCGCTGCGCGAAGACGACGACCTCCACCGTAATTGACGTGTTGCCTGTTTTGACGATTTCCGCATAGAAACTGAGCAGGTCGCCGACAAAAACGGGCTCCTTGAATACGAACGAGTTGACGGCCACCGTCGCGACCCGACCGTTGGCGCGGCGACTCGCCGGAATGGAGCCGGCAATGTCGACCTGCGCCATGATCCAGCCGCCGAACACGTCGCCGTGCACATTGGCATCCGATGGCTGAGGCATGACGCGCAAAGCGCAGCGTTGTTGCGGAAGCATCGAGGAAGAAGTCATGAATACACCGTGAAAGAGAGAATCCACGCGCGCTGTGGGCGGCGCGAACACCGCAGGCGCGGTTC
The DNA here is from genome assembly GCF_035492435.1 of Trinickia sp. Classification (GTDB taxonomy): domain Bacteria; phylum Pseudomonadota; class Gammaproteobacteria; order Burkholderiales; family Burkholderiaceae; genus Trinickia. The sequence goes on along the minus strand of NZ_DATJJF010000099.1, from coordinate 5,122 downwards.
TGCCACAATACCGGTACGCGCAGCACAGCAGGGTGGAAATTGTACGGGTATTCATGACCACAGCGTGCGGGCGGTGGATTCCTGCGTGGCGAGCACGGCGAGCGACGCTCGTGACGCCTGCCGCTTACACGCCGCGCCACGATGCGCCATGTGCATGCCTTGACGGCGCTGTCGCGCCTGAACCTTTTGCCTTTTCGGCTTGATCGACGAGCCATTGCCGCGGCCAGCGCCGCCGTTTTCCCATGCGCCGTTATAGTGCCCCTTCCGAGCCAGCACCGCCTTCTGACACGCCGCGGCGCGACTGGCAATCGATTCGCTCGCTGCTGCCCTACCTTTCGGCATACAAAGGGCGCGTCGCGCTGGCGCTCGCCTGCCTCTTCGGCGCGAAGCTTGCCAACCTGGGCGTGCCGATTGTCATGAAGCACATCGTCGACGGACTCGCGTCGACGCGGCAATTGACGGCGCTCGGGCGCGCCGAGCACGCGCCCGCAATCGTACTGGCGGGCGGCATTGGCCTCTTGGTCGTGGCTTATGCGATCGTGCGGCTCTCCACATCGGCGTTCACCGAGCTGCGCGAGATTCTCTTTTCGAAGGTGACCGAGAGCGCCGTGCGCGATCTCGCGTTGAAGGTTTTTCGCCATCTGCATGCGCTATCGCTTCGTTTCCACCTCGAGCGGCAGACGGGCGGCATGTCGCGCGATATCGAACGCGGCACGCGCGGCATTCAGCAGCTGATTTCCTACTCGCTCTACAGCATTTTGCCGACGCTCGTGGAAGTCGGCCTCGTGCTCGTCTTTTTCATCGTCAAGTACGAGGCCTATTACGCGGTCGTCGCCGGAATTGCGCTCCTCGCGTACATCGCGTTCACGGTGAAGGTGACTGAGTGGCGCACGCACTTGCGGCGCAGTATGAATGAGCTCGATTCGCGCGCGAACTCGCGCGCCATCGATTCGTTGCTCAACTATGAGACCGTCAAGTACTTCGGCAACGAGGAGTGGGAAGCGAAGCGCTATGACGAGAACCTGCGCCGCTATCGAGCGGCAGCGATCAAATCGCAAAACTCGCTCTCGTTGCTCAACTTCGGGCAGCAGATGATTATCGGTGCGGGGCTTGTCTTTATTCTTTGGCGCGCTACGGCTGGCGTGATGGCGGGGCGGCTCACACTCGGCGATCTGGTGCTCATCAACACCTTCATGCTGCAGCTTTACATCCCGCTCAACTTCTTAGGCGTCGTCTATCGGGAGATCAAGCAGGCGCTCACCGACATGGATCGCATGTTCACCTTGCTCGGCGCCGCGCAAGAAATACCGGACATCCCCGGTGCCAAAACGCTCGAGGTCAGCGGCGCGCAAGTCGCATTCGAGCGGGTTTCGTTTGCGTACGATCCATCGCGTCCCATTCTGCACGATGTGAGCTTCACGATCGAGGCTGGCACGACAACGGCCGTCGTCGGTGCGAGCGGCGCAGGCAAATCGACGCTCGCGCGGTTGCTCTTTCGCTTCTATGATCTCGATCGAACGACGGGCGGCGCGATCAAGATCGATGGGCAGGATATTCGAGACGCCAAGCAGCATGCACTGCGTGCCGCGATCGGCATTGTTCCGCAGGACACGGTGCTCTTCAACGATACGATCTACTACAACATCGCCTACGGCAGACCGACGGCCACGCGCGACGAAGTCATCGCGGCCGCGCGGGCAGCGCATATTCACGAGTTCATCGAGGGATTGCCGAAAGGCTACGAGACACCCGTCGGCGAGCGTGGGCTCAAGTTGTCGGGCGGCGAGAAGCAGCGGGTAGCGATCGCGCGAACCCTGCTCAAGGATCCTCCGATCCTAGTCTTTGATGAAGCGACTTCTGCGCTCGATTCGCGATCGGAGCGCGCGATTCAGGCCGAGCTCGATCAAATTGCTCGGGGGCGTACCACGCTCATCATCGCGCATCGGCTGTCGACCGTCGTGCATGCGCACCAGATCATCGTCATGGATCGCGGGCGCATCGTCGAGCGCGGCACGCACGCGCAGCTCGTGCGCGCGGGTGGCCATTTCGCTCAGATGTGGGCATTGCAGCAGCGGGCCGCGCAGTCGGAGTCACCCGACGGGGCTGCGTTGAGCACCGCGGCGAGCAGTGCACTTCGTCAGGATTCCTGAGCGTTACGCTGTCTGCGAGGCCATGACGGGATGTCTCGCGCCATTCGTCGGCAGATCACGTACGTAGACTGATATCGAGCGCGCGTAATTGCTCAGGAGTGCCGACGTTTTCCCAGTGGCCGTCATAAAGCTCGCCGCTCGCGCGCCCGGCTGCGATCGTCTCGTGGTAGTACGGCCGCAGCGGGCAACGCTCGCCGCGCGCAAGGCTGCGAAACATCCGTGTGTCGTAAATGCCGATGTTGCCGAATGTGTAGCGCGGTGAGCCGTCGAGCGACAGTTGCCCATCGGCGAGCGCAAAATCGCCGGCCGGGTGAAACGGCGGGTTATGCACCATGACGAGATGCATACCAGGCTCGGGCATCCGAAGCAGCCGTTGAGCGGGGGCGTAAAGACGTGTGTAGTCGAAGTCGCAATAGATGTCCCCGCTCACCGCGACGAAGACGTGCGCCTCGCCGTCGTCTTCAATGAGCGGCAAGGCCTGCGCGATGCCGCCGGCTGTCTCGAGCGCAACATCTTCAGCGGAATAGACGAGCCGCACGCCCCAGCTCGAACCGTCGCCAAGCGCCGCCTCGAGGCGTTCGCCGAGCCAGGCGTGATTGATGACGATTGTCTCGAACCCGGCACGCGCAAGCCGTTCGATCTGCCAGACGATGAGCGGCTTGCCGCCCGCTTCGAGCAAGGGCTTCGGACACGTATCGGTGAGCGGGCGCATGCGTTCGCCACGGCCGGCCGCGAAAATCATCGCTTTCACCGTTCGCGCTACCGTCATCGTTTCGCTCGTCGTTTGTCGCGTGGCGTGAACCGGTGGGGTCGTCGTCATAGCGTTGGCGTGAATTTCAAAAGGTGTAGCCGTGCTCGAGCGCGAGGCCTTCGAGCTCGTCGAGGAGTCGCGCAAACGGGGCGAGCGGCCGATACCGAACGCTCACCTTGCGTGCGTAATCGATGAAACGAGGCAGATCGCCAAGATAGCGGGATTTGCCGTCGCGATAATGGAGGCGCGCGAAAAGTCCGAGAATCTTGATGTGGCGCTGCAGGCCCATCCATTCGAGCTGCCGGTAGAACTCGCCGAAATCGGCATCCACAGGCAGCCCCGCTTTCTTTGCGCGCTCCCAGTAATAGGCGAAACAATCAAGCTCGAACTCTTCGTCCCAGCTGAGGAACGCATCGCGCAGGAGCGATGCCACATCGTAGGTGATCGGCCCCGTGACGGCGTCCTGAAAGTCGAGCACGCCAGGGTTCGGCGTACAGACCATCAGGTTGCGCGGCATGAAATCGCGCAGCATGTAGACCTGCGGTTGCGCGCGTGCGCTCGCGATGAGGAGTGCAAAGGTGCGCTCGAGTATGCCGCGTGCTTTTTCATCGACCGTGCGGTTCAGATGGCGGCCGATATACCACTCGGGCAAGAGCTCCATCTCGCGCCGCATGAACGATTCGTCGAAAAGCGGCAGCGCCCCAACGCGCGAGGCGAGCTGCCAACGAACGAGCGCATCGAGGGCGTCGCGCATGAGGGGCCGCGCGCGCGCCGGCGCTGCCGTATCGAGCACGGCGATATACGGCTCGGTGCCGAGGTCGGTGAGCAGCATGAAGCCGCGCTCGAGCTCGCATTCGAGCACACGCGGCACATGCACGCCGGCTTCGGCCAGCATCGCGGCAATTTCCGCGAATTCCCGGCATTTCTCGGGCGGTGGGGCGTCAACGGCGATGAGCGTGGGGCCGTGATCCTGTCCGGCTCTTAGCCGGAAGTAGCGGCGAGCGCTCGCGTCGGCGGATGCGGGAGCCAGGGTGGCGAGGTCGAGGGCGTAGCGCGTGGCGTGAGTGCCAAGCCATTCGCCAAGCGCTTCTAGGCGCGCATCGGCTTGAGAAGTGGTCGTCATGAAAACATGAAAAGGGCGGGCAAAACGTCTTGCCATATAATACCCGACGACTTTTTCAGATGTGCCCCCGTGTCGGCCCTTTGCACGGTCCCGTTCGACCGCCTTCCGTCGCGCGCCCTTCGATGGGCCTGCGCGTCGGGGCCGCCACTTTCTGCGGCGGTGCGTGCTGGGCGAGACCGGTGCCTTGTCGGCTCGCCGGCCGCCGATTCGAAAATCGATACATGCCGTCAAGACAGATAATCCGAATGCCTTTCTCAGGCCCCGGCTTTTGCGATCGGGCTCCGCGCATGAAACGCCTTGCCGCGGCGTTGATTGCCGTGCCGGGCCTGATGCCGTCCGTCTCGAATGCGCAGCTTGCGGGCGCTGCCGCGGCGCCGCAATCCATCGACGCACCATGGGGTTTGCGGCTCGCACCGCAGATCGAAGAGCATTTGGTTCCGCCGGGCACCACGCCGGCGACCTTCGTGTTGGGCGATCATGTGAGCGGTACTTCGGATCGTGACGCCGCCGCGAAGGGCTCAGCCGAATTGCGCCGCAACGTGTCGGTCATCAAGGGCACAGCGCTTCACTACGACGTCGACACAGATGTGGCCGACGCGTACGGCAATGTGCGCATCGTCACCAACGGCGTGACATTCGCGGGCCCCGAGGCCCACATGCAGGTGGGCTCGAGCAAGGGCTACATGCCGACGCCGAAGTATCATTTCACGGTGCGCAACGCCTCGGGCAGTGCAGAGCATGTCGAACTGCTCGACAGCGAGCGATCGGTGTTCACGGACGCCACTTATACGGGGTGTCAGTGCGCACGACCAGCCTGGTATATCCGTGGCAGCCGGTTCAACTTCGATACCGGCGCGGATGAGGGCACCGCCCACAACGGCGTGCTGTTCTTTCAGGGCGTACCGATCTTCGCGAGTCCGTGGCTCTCTTTCCCGCTCAGCGACGACCGGCGTAGCGGCTTGTTGCCGCCGCTCTTTTCGATCGGCTCGTCGAACGGATTGGACTTTTCGCAGCCGTACTACTTCAACATTGCGCCGAACCGCGACCTGACAGTGACGCCACGCATCATTTCGAAGCGTGGAGTGCAATTGCAGCAGC
>NZ_DATJJF010000098.1:0-6687 GCF_035492435.1 Trinickia sp. | reverse complement strand
GATGTCGCGCGCGCTATCGAAGAGGCAAAGCGCGCTATGGAACTCGACTACGCGCCCGCGCATCGCTTGCAGCTGCGCGAGCGCGCGCTCATGCGTGCCTGGTTTGCCCATCTGACGCCCATCGAAAGTGGCGACCTGATCCGAGCCGATGATGAGCGCGCCGGGTGCATCGGGCGCCGCCTTTTCGCGATCGGCGACGGCGCGCGCCTTTGCCTCGGCGAGCCTGAGCGCGGTCGCGGCGGGCGTCTCACCGGGCTTGGGCGTTTCATCGAGCGAGGGCACGGCGATATCGAATGGAAGACGCAGTCGCTCGAGCAGCATACGGCGGTAGGGTGAGCTCGATGCGAGAATCAGCGGCGGGCGGGGAGGTTTCACAGGCATGAAGTGGTCGGTTGATTCGTTACGGAAGCCGGCGATAGAAACAACGATCGCTCGCGGGCGTCAAGCCCTTGATGGGGAAGGTTGGACTACCGGGTCGTGATCGGGTGGCCTTAAGTGTTTGACTTCAAAAGGTAAAAGCGCTATCATCGCAGGCTTTTCACGTTTGCCGCTTTCTTTCTATTGGTGGGCGCAAGAGCGAGCGCCAGGGAAGGTGTCGTTGGAGCGTTTTAGCTGGCGACCTAGGGCCTAGCGACGTTAAGCGCACAGTAGCAGGCCGGTAAGCGAAAGCCGAAAGCGGGAAGCTTAGTTGAGGCGACCCGGAAGCGAGCGGCAGAAAGCGGTCACAAGCAGCGTAGCAAGCAGCGGTAGCAAGCAGCAGAAGCGACACAGAACGAGGAGTGGGCCCATGAGTCAACATTCCGACAAGCCCGGTGGCTCCGTCGATCCACGTGAACTCGATGTTTTCGAGCTCACGCGAAGCGGGCGGCGGGCTGCGGGTTGTGTGCGTGTCTCGCAGTTGCCGCGCATGTTAAACGAAGTCCCTGGCGAGGCGCCAGATCGCGATGCCGCATTCAGCTGGCAGATTGAGGGTTCGACGCAGCCTGAGTTGCAGGAGGACGGCAGCGAGGCAGCGCAGCCTTATTTGCGCCTGGCGGTGCATGGGGCGGCGTGGCTCGAGTGTCAGCGGTGCCTCGCGCCCTACGAAGAGACGTTCGATATCGATGCGACGTACCGGCTCGTGTTGACGGAAGAGGAAGCGCAGGAGTTTCCGCTTGATGACGATGAGTTCGACGTGATCGTGGGCTCGCGCCAATTCGATCTTGTCGATCTGATCGAAGAGGAGTTGTTGCTCTCGTTGCCGCTAGTTCCGAAGCACGAGGCCTGTCCTCAGGTGCACGAGAGCCTTGTCTCAGGCGTCGGCGGCTCGGCCGCAGACGGGGACGACGCAGTCGATGGTGAAGACGAATATGGCGAGGCCGGCAGTGAGTCCGGCAAGCCGAACCCGTTCGCGGCGCTCGAGGCGATGAAGCGTGGCGCGGGCGGCAACAAGGATGGCGGCAAGAAGCACTGAAGCCGCCGCAGTCGTGTCAGTTGCAGCGCGACATGGCGTACGTTTCCATGGGTCAAGAGCCATGGCGTTGCGCTGATCGGGCTGTGCTAGAATCCCGAAAATTCTTAGGAGTTATCATGGCAGTCCAGCAAAACAAGAAGTCGCCGTCGAAGCGCGGCATGCACCGCTCGCACGATTTCCTCACGGGAGCGCCGCTCGCTGTTGAGCCGAGCACGGGCGAGGTGCATCTGCGCCATCACATCAGCCCGAATGGCTACTACCGCGGCAAAAAAGTCGTCAAGACGAAGAACGATTAATCGCGTTCTGACGCGATGCTTGCCAAGCTGGGGCATGATCCAGCGGCAAGCACTTTGCCTGACATTTCCCCGGCTGAGCGAAAAGGCGGCATTCAACTGCCGCTTTTTTGTGCCTGAAATTTGTCGCAGTCCATGACCATTACGTTGACGATCGACTGCATGGGGGGCGACCACGGTCCGTCCGTGACGGTCCCCGCAGCAGTCAGCTTCGTGCGTTCGCACCCCGATGCGCGGTTGATGCTCGTCGGTCTCGAAGCTCCGATTCGCACCCAACTGAAGAAGCTAAAAGCGCTGGATATGCCCGCGCTTACCGTCGTGCCGGCCTCGGAAGTCGTCGCGATGGATGACCCTGTCGAAGTCGCGCTGCGCAGGAAGAAAGATTCCTCGATGCGCGTGGCGCTCAACCTCGTGAAGGATGAGTCCGCGCAGGCCTGCATTTCGGCCGGCAACACAGGCGCGCTGATGGCCGTTTCGCGCTATGTGCTGAAGACGCTGGCGGGCATCGAGCGCCCGGCCATCGCCTCTGCGCTCCCGAACCCGAGCGGCTATACGATGATGCTCGACTTGGGCGCAAACGTCGATTGCGAGCCGCAGCACTTGCTCCAGTTCGCTGAAATGGGCCATGCGCTCGTTTCCGCGCTCGAAGGCAAGGAGCGGCCGACGATCGGCCTGCTCAACATCGGCGAGGAGGTCATCAAGGGCAACGAGACGATCAAGCGCGCCGGCGAGCTGCTGCGCGCGAGTACGCTCAACTTTCGCGGCAACGTGGAAGGCACCGATATCTACAGAGGCACGACGGACGTCATCGTTTGCGACGGCTTCGTCGGTAATGTGGCCTTGAAGACATCGGAGGGGCTCGCGCAGATGCTCTCCGATATCATTCGCGAAGAGTTCGGACGCTCCCCGCTCACGAAGCTGATGGCGTTTTTGGCGCTGCCTGTCTTGATGCGCTTCAAAAAGCGCGTTGACCACCGCCAATACAACGGCGCAGCGCTGCTGGGGCTGCGCGGGCTCGTCATCAAGAGCCACGGCTCCGCCGATGCCTACGGGTTTGAGTGGGCTATCAAACGCGGGTATGATGCGGTCAAAAACGGCGTCCTGGAACGTCTCGCGCGTGCAATGGAAGAAAACGCCTATCCGCTCGAGCAAGCAGGGCGCACCGCCGCGGGCGGCACCAAAGGGCCCGCGAGTCCTGCCGGACGTCCGGCCGAGCCCTACGCTGCGGTATCTTCAAAAGCATAATGGCCCAATCGCAAATCTATTCCCGTGTGCTCGGCACCGGTAGCTATCTCCCGCCCAACCGGGTCACCAATCAGGAATTGGCAGATAGTCTTGCCAAGCGCGGTATTGAAACGAGTGACGAGTGGATCGTCGCGCGCACAGGCATTCGCGCACGGCATTTCGCCGACCCCGGTGTCACGACGAGCGATCTGGCGCTCGTTGCTTCGCAGCGAGCAATCGAGGCCGCCGGCATCGATCCGCAATCGATCGATCTCATCGTCGTCGCTACCTCGACACCCGATTTCGTGTTTCCAAGCACGGCGTGCTTGCTCCAGAAAAAGCTGGGGATCAAGAACAACGGCGCCGCGTTCGACATGCAAGCGGTTTGCTCGGGCTTCGCCTACGCCGTCTCGACGGTCGACGCCCTGATTCGTAGCGGCCAACATCGCACAGCGCTCGTGGTTGGCGCGGAGACGTTCTCGCGCATCATCGATTTCAACGATCGCACCACCTGCGTGCTTTTTGGCGACGGTGCAGGCGCGGTCATCCTCTCCGCTTCGGATGAGCCCGGCGTGCTTGCGAGCGCACTGCATGCCGACGGCAGCCATGCCGACATTCTCTGTGCACCGGGTCATGTGAGCGGCGGTGTCGTTGCGGGCAATGCCTTTCTCCATATGGATGGCCAGGCCGTCTTCAAGCTCGCCGTTCAGGTGCTCGAGCAGGTGGCCATCGAGGCGCTCGAAAAGGCGCATCTGTCGTCTGGCCAGATCGATTGGCTGATTCCGCACCAAGCGAACATCCGTATCATGACGAGCACGTGCCGCAAGCTCGGCTTGCCGCAGGAGCGCATGGTCGTGACGGTCGGCGAGCATGGCAATACCTCCGCGGCATCGATCCCGCTTGCGCTCGATCAGGCCGTGCGGGACGGGCGCATCCAGCGCGGCCAGCACGTGCTCATCGAGGGTGTCGGTGGCGGCTTCACATGGGCCGCGTCCGTCATTCGCTACTGACGATTTCATCGCAACGATCGACATCGGGAATGCCCGCTGGTACGCGGCACCTTTTGGGGTGTCCGCCGGGTGCAGCGGCGGGCATCGTGCGTTTGCCGAGCCGGTCGTCGATAGCCACGTCAGAGATTCAATCATTGAGGAAGACATGAAATTCGCGTTCGTTTTTCCCGGGCAGGGCTCGCAGTCCATCGGTATGTTGAACGCGTTCGGCGACAATGCCGTCGTGCGCGAAACGCTGCAGGAAGCATCCGACACGCTGGGCCAGGATCTCGGCAAGTTGATTGCCGAGGGGCCCGCCGACGAGCTCGGCCTCACGACGAACACGCAGCCGGTCATGCTGACCGCAGCCTACGCCATGTACCGTGCTTGGCGCGCAGCCGGCGGCCCGGCGCCGTCTATCGTCGCGGGGCATAGCCTCGGCGAGTACTCGGCGCTCGTCGCGGCCGGTGCGATCGCGTTTCGCGATGCGCTGCCGCTCGTGCGCTTGCGCGCGCAGGCCATGCAATCGGCGGTGCCCGTCGGTGTGGGTGGCATGGCGGCTATCCTCGGTCTCGACGACGACACAGTGCGTGCGGTGTGCACGGACGCGGCTCGCGAGGGCGCGGGTGTCGTTGAGGCGGTCAACTTCAATGCGCCGGCGCAGGTCGTGATCGCCGGGCATAAGGCAGCGATCGAAAAGGCCTGTGAGCTCGCGAAAGCGAAGGGCGCAAAGCGGGCTTTGCCGCTGGCCGTTTCCGCGCCCTTTCACTCGTCGCTGCTCAAGCCCGCGTCGGACTTACTGCGTGAGTACCTCGCGCGCGTCGAAGTCAACGTGCCGGAAGTGCCCGTGATCAACAACGTCGACGTGGCGACAGTGATGGAGCCGGCCGGCATCAAAGACGCACTCGTGCGCCAGGCGGCGTCTCCAGTGCGATGGGTCGAGATTGTTCAGGCGATGGCAAAGGGCGGTGTCACGCATGTCATCGAATGCGGCCCGGGCAAGGTGCTCGCTGGGCTCACCAAGCGTATCGACGCCAGCCTGTCTGGGGGCGCGGTGACGGATCCCGCTTCACTCGATGAGATGCTCAAGCTCATCGCCGCTTGACGCTCTTTCTTGCTTCGACTGCCGGCTTCAAGACCACCGCAGTCGACAAAGAGACGGCAAGCGCAACGCGGATCATTCTGATTGATACATCATGGAAAAATCTCTCGATAAACAAATCGCACTCGTGACGGGCGCCTCGCGCGGCATCGGCCGGGCGATTGCGCTCGAGCTTGCGCGGCAGGGTGCAACGGTCATCGGCACGGCAACGAGCGAGGCCGGGGCGCAGGGCATCGGTGAAGCGCTCGCGCAAGAAGGATTGGCCGGGCGCGGCGCGGTGCTCAACGTCAATGACAGCGCCGCTGTCGAAGCGCTCATCGACGCAACGCTAAAAGAGTTCGGTGGCTTAAACGTACTCGTCAACAACGCCGGCATCACGCAGGACCAACTCGCGATGCGGATGAAGGACGAGGAGTGGGATGCCGTCATCGATACGAATCTGAAAGCCGTCTTCCGCCTCTCGCGTGCAGTGCTGCGCCCGATGATGAAGGCGCGCGGCGGGCGCATTATCAACATTACGTCGGTTGTCGGTTCTGCGGGCAACCCGGGGCAAGTCAATTACGCGGCAGCGAAGGCTGGCGTCGCGGGCATGACGCGTGCGCTCGCACGTGAGATTGGCAGCCGCGGCATCACCGTTAATTGCGTTGCGCCCGGATTTATCGATACCGACATGACGAAAGTGCTGCCCGAAGATCAACAGGCCGCATTGAAGACGCAAATCCCGTTGGGACGCCTGGGCTCGCCGGATGACATCGCGCACGCTGTCGCGTTTTTGGCATCGCCTTGCGCGGGTTATATAACGGGCACGACGTTGCACGTCAATGGCGGCATGTTCATGTCGTAACGGAATTCGGGTAACATCCGCGCCTTGTGCCTTTTCTACTGGCGAAAAAGCCCTGCGGGGCATGTCTTAAGCGCGCTTTTTTGAAGAAACAAACCTGCTAAAATGCGCGCACTTGCATTTTTGAACTTCTTTCCCTCGGAGGGGTAATGGACAACATCGAACAGCGCGTCAAGAAGATCGTCGCGGAACAACTGGGCGTAGCAGAAGCTGAAATTAAAAACGAAGCCTCGTTCGTGAACGATCTCGGGGCGGACTCGCTCGACACCGTTGAACTCGTCATGGCGCTCGAGGACGAATTCGGCATGGAAATTCCCGATGAAGAGGCCGAAAAGATCACGACGGTTCAGCAAGCGATCGATTACGCTCGCGCGAACGTCAAGGCCTAACGTAGGCCGCATCCGTTGCGCTTTCTTCGCGCGCTGGCTGCCGCTGAATCGCAGTCAGGTCGGATGCCGACGCTGGTGCTGATTTCGTAGCCACAGGGCTCACAGGGCAAGTCCCTGCGGCCGCTGTGGCTTTTGCTTTTGTCATTCTTTGGAAAAGGGGTTACCGTGAGCCGTCGTCGTGTTGTCGTTACGGGCTTGGGGCTGGTTTCGCCTGTTGGCAATCATGTTGCCGACGGATGGGCCAATCTGGTGGCCGGCAAGTCCGGCATCGCCAACATCACGAAGTTCGATGCAGCGAATTTCTCGACGCGCTTTGCCGGCGAGGTGAAGGGCTTCAACATCGAGGACTACATTCCGGCCAAGGAAGCCCGTCATATGGATACGTTCATCCATTTC
>NZ_DATJJF010000097.1:0-4145 GCF_035492435.1 Trinickia sp. | reverse complement strand
ACTACGGTCTCGGCGTGACCGAACATGCTCAAGGCTCGACGACGGTGATGGGCATCGCGAACCTCGCGATGGCCACCGGCAACATCGGCCGCGAAGGCGTGGGCGTGAATCCGCTGCGCGGCCAGAACAACGTGCAGGGCTCGTGCGACATGGGTTCCTTCCCGCACGAGCTGCCAGGCTACCGCCACGTCGCGGGCGCCGAAGTGCGCGAACTGTTTGAGAACGCCTGGAATGTGAGCCTTGCGTCGGAGCCGGGCCTGCGTATTCCGAACATGTTCGATGCGGCGATGGACGGCAGCTTCATGGGCCTCTACTGCCACGGCGAGGACATCGTTCAGTCCGATCCGGATACGCAGCACGTAGCGGCCGCGCTTTCGGCGATGGAATGCATCGTCGTCCAGGATATCTTCCTGAACGAGACGGCCAAGTATGCGCACGTGTTCCTGCCGGGTTCGTCGTTCCTCGAGAAGGACGGCACGTTCACGAACGCCGAGCGACGTATTTCTCGCGTTCGCAAAGTGATGCCGCCGCTCGCGGGCTTCGCCGACTGGGAAGTGACGCAAAAGCTCGCCCGTGCGCTCGGCTACGAAATGGACTACGCGCATCCGGCGGAAATCATGGACGAGATCGCGCGTCTTACGCCGACGTTCCATAACGTTTCGTATGACCTGCTCGACGAGCTCGGCAGCGTGCAGTGGCCTTGCAACGAGCAAGCGCCGGAAGGCACGCCGACGATGCACATCGAGGAGTTCGTGCGCGGCAAGGGCAAGTTCGTCATCACGAAGTTCGTCGCGACGCCCGAGAAGGTCACGCAGCGCTTCCCGCTGCTGCTGACGACGGGACGTATTCTGTCGCAGTACAACGTGGGTGCACAGACACGCCGTACCGAGAACTCGCGTTGGCACGAGGAAGACCGCCTCGAGATTCATCCGCACGACGCCGAAGATCGCGGCATCAAGTCGGGTGACTGGGTCGGCATCGAATCGCGTTCGGGTCAGACCGTGCTGCGCGCACTCGTCACGGAGCGCATGCAGCCGGGCGTCGTCTACACGACGTTCCACTTCCCCGAATCGGGCGCGAACGTCATTACGACGGATAGCTCCGATTGGGCGACGAACTGCCCCGAGTACAAGGTGACGGCGGTCCAAGTGCTGCCGGTGCAGCAGCCCTCCGAGTGGCAGCAGGAGTATTCGCGCTTCAACGAAACGCAGCTGGCTTTGCTGCGTGAACGCGAGCAAGCGCTGGCCGACGCAAGCGTGGGCAAGTAAGGCTTCACCCCGCCGGACACAAGGTGGGGTGCGGCCCTACGCGACGGTGGCGACGCTGGCAACGGCGTCGCCCGGCACGACGTAAGGGACCAGACAGAAGGCAGTTACGATGAAAAAAGCGAATTTGATCGAAATGGCAAACCGCATCGGCGAGTTCTTCGAATCGATGCCTGACCGCGACGAGGCGCTCGCCGGTATCGCCGATCACATTGGGCGATTCTGGGAGCCGCGCATGCGGCGTGCGATTTTGGAGACGCTCGACAATTCGGCCGAAAGCGAACCGATTCTGCCGATCGTGAAAGAAGCGCTGACGCGGGCGCGCAACAAACTGACGCCTGCTGCAGCCGCCTGATTTCCGGCTCGCCAGTCTCCGAGTTTCAACGCCTAATTGGCATCGACGTGCCGGCTCCTCGCTATGAGGGCCGGCCGTTGTGCATTTGGGGCACGCGCGGCCAAAGTACCAACGAAGCGCTGACGAAGTTCGAGTCGGCGCTCGCGGCTCTGGGTCGGCGGGAACCCGCTTCGACCACTCGTCGCATTCTTGCCTTGGTAGTGAGGCACCTGCTCTGCCGCACATCACCGATCGCGGCGCATCGCAAACCACGTTTCGCAATGCCGAACGAGCGCGCCGGCGTCGGAAGCGGGCCGCCCTCTTGCACATATGTATCCGTCAGGCCGAAGCATATAGAAAGCCGGCCGCGTTCTCCCATACGCCTCCGTGAGTGACGGCCCGCGCCGGCAGGCCATATCGGTGACGCGCCAGATGCGCACGTCGCTTGCCAGCTTGGCGCTCAGCACGGTTGCGAGGCGATCGACGTCCGTCCATACGCCCATTGCTTCGGGCGACACCGCACTTGCGGCACGCGAGCGCTCCTTCCCGTCGTGCGGCCAAGCGATCAGCACGAAGAGCGAGAAGCAAGCCGGGTCGTGCAGATCGTAGATATACCCGGTGCCGGGGGCGCGTCCGAGTGGACCATCGACAACCTGCACCAGCGCATCAGGAGCCCGCTCGCCCGCACGTGGGCCGCCATCGAGCACGCGCTCAAGCGTCAGCGGGCTGCGCCTGTATTGAATCGACAGCTCGCTCACCGTCAACCGGGCAGCGTCGCGTAGCGGCCCGAACGAGGCAAGCACGGGCGTGACCCGTTCCCGCAACAGTTTGAGTGGACCACGCCCCGCCTCCGCCAGCTGCGTGACGAGGCTCACTTGGCGCAGCACCCGGCGCTCGATCGGCTGGCGCTCGGCCTGATAGGTATCGAGCAACGCCTCCGGCGCGTCGCCTGAGCGCACGCGAGCGAGCTTCCAGCCTAGGTTGAACGCCTCCTGTATGCCCGCATCCATGTCTTCCCCACCGGCTGGGCTATGCACGTACGCTGCATCGCCGGCCAAAAAAGCGCGCTGCACCCGCAACCGCTCGACCACCCCGCTATGCAGCCGGAAGCATGACGACCATTCCAATTTCGACAGCTCGAGCCGTCGGTCGATGCGCCGCCGCGCGGCGGCCTGCAGTCGCTCGAGGGTCGGTGTATAGACGTCGCGCACTTCTGCCGCGCTCTCTTCGGGCAGCGCGCCGTCGCTCGCATGGTCGGCGAGGAATCGATGTCGGCCGCCACCCATCGGCACAAGCGCTGCGATCCCGTCCTTCGACGTAAACATATGCACCTCGTCGTCGGACAAATCCGAATCGGCGCAAAGATCGGCGAGCATCAATGTCTGATCGAACGCCTTGCCGGACGATTTCAGGTCGAGCAGATGCCGCACAGTGCTGTGCGCGCCGTCGGCTGCGACGATGAACGATGCCTGGATCGTTTCATGCCGGCCATCGGAGTGCCGCAGACCGGCATGTACTTGTGAGTCGGCCTGAACGAGATCGACCAGCTCGACACCGCGCTCGACGACAACGCCGAATGCAGCGAGATGGTCGCTCAGAATGCGTTCTGCTACGGACTGGCCAAGACACAGCAGAAATGGATAGCGCGTGCGCAGCGGGTCGAAGTCCAGCCGCGCGAGCCTGTGGCCGGCTGAGTACAGATTGACCGCTCGCAGCCGGTGGCCTGCCGCGAGAAACTGCTCCACCACGCGATGCTGCTCGAGCAACTCGAGCGTACGGGCCTGGATGCCGATTGCCCGCGAGTGCGACGCCGGCTGCAGCGCGCGCTCAACGAGGCGAACCGGAACGCGGGCGCGTGCAAGACACATCGCCGCAGCAAGCCCGGTCGGGCCTGCACCGACGATCAGCACCGGCGGCTCGTTCAGAACGGCGGCCATGCTCTTTCTCCGGGGACACACCACACACACGCGTAGTGTACGCCGGCCATCGGCGCCCCGCGCTCACGCGAGTGTTCGTGTAGCGGGCTCGGACGTGAAGGAAAAGCTTCCGTTGCTTAGTGATTGGCAGGATGGAGCAAGGTCTGTGAATGCATGACGCTGGCGGCATGATCAATTCGTCACCGGCCAGTGGCCGATGCGGAGAATTTTGCCCTATCCTTTCTTTTTCATTACATATGTGATGTATCGTTCTGTCCCGATTCCAGCGTATATGTGGCTTAATGATGATGGCGGGGCAGATATCAGAGGCGGCGTTACCGTCCAGGGGCGCGAAGGAAGTATCGAGGTAATCGGCTTCAGCCACGGCCTGAACCTTCCGGTCGATCGCAACTCCGGGAAAATTACTGGTCCCCGCTCGCACTCTCCCATGAGCATCGAAAAGGAGTTCGATGCTTCCAGCCCTTACCATTACAAGGCCGTCGCTAAAGGGCAGACCCTGCAATCTGCGGAACTGAAGTGGTACAGGATTAACAACGCAGGGCAGGAACAGGTGTATTTCATCATGCTACTGGAAGGCGTGAAAATCACTGGCATCAACCCAGGGATGAC
>NZ_DATJJF010000096.1:0-34721 GCF_035492435.1 Trinickia sp. | reverse complement strand
TTCGGCTTCTGGCTGTACTTGATGACGGATTGCATCATCTTCGGCACGCTCTTCGCCGTATTCGCGGTGATGGCACACCAGTTCGCGGGTGGGCCGACGGCGAAGGAGCTGTTCGATATCCAGGGCGTGGCGCTCGAGACGGCCGCACTGCTCTTGAGCAGTATCACGTATGGCTTCGCGATGATCGGTGCGCACCGCCAGCAGCGTGGTGCGGTGTTCGGCTGGCTGGCTGTGACGTTCGTGCTCGGCGCGGCGTTTCTCGGCATGGAGCTGCATGAGTTCTCGCATCTGATCGCAGAGGGCGCGGGGCCAGGCCGCAGCGCGTTCTTGTCGTCGTTCTTCACGCTGGTCGGTACGCACGGCTTGCACGTGACGCTCGGCTTGGTGTGGATGGTGATTCTGGTCGTGCAGATGATGAGCCGACCCACGCTGACCGAGCGCGATATCCGGCGCCTGACGTGTTTGAGCCTTTTCTGGCACTTCCTCGACATCGTCTGGATTTGCGTGTTTTCCTTTGTCTATCTCGCGAACGTCATCTAAATGTCCCAATCGCATCTTTCTCATGGCGACGAGGCGCACGGCAGTGTGGGCGGCTATGTCGTGGGGTTCATCCTCTCGGTGGTGCTGACGGCGGCATCGTTCGGGCTTGTCATGGCCCACATGCTGTCGCCCCAAGCGGCGCTCATCTCGCTTGCGGCACTTGCGGTCGTGCAGATCGTGGTTCATCTGATCTACTTCCTGCATATGAACAACTCGTCGAGTCAGCGCTGGAATGTGCTCGCGTTCGTGTACACCGTAGTGACCGTAGTCATTGTGATCGTCGGCTCGCTGTGGATCATGCATAACGTCAGCATGAACATGATGTCGCGCTAAGCACTTTGCTTGGCTCGATGCCGTCAGCGGGCGGCAGGCAATGTGCCTGCCGCCCGTTTTTTTATGCCTCTAATTCGGCTGACGGGGTGTGGCGAGCCGGCGCACGGGGGCATCGGCCCGGAGCGCGTTGACTTGAAACAAGAAGACCCTGAAGGGGTAGATCGTTGCCTCAGAAATGAGGTGACCTGATTGACCGAAGAGCACCTGCGTATTCGCGGCGAGGGACACCGCCCACCGCCCGTCTGGGCGGCGTCAGCGGTAAGCAACCGATTTGGCTCGCAGGGCAGCTACGCTTAACGCGCTACGGCTGCTGTGGTATCGACATACAACGCGTAGAGTGACTGACCGGCAGCCATGAACAGCCGGTTGTACGCTGCGCCGCCAAAGCAAAGGTTCGCACAGCGTTCGGGGAGGGCGATTCGCCCGATGGCATCGCCGTCTGGCGCGAATACCATCACCCCGTTGAGATCGGGGCCGGTGCCCCAGCCGGCCCACAGATTGCCGTCGGCGTCGCACCGAAAGCCGTCGGGTGCGCCGCGCTCACCCGCATCCACAAACACGCGAGCGTTGGCGAGGCGTTGCCCGTCGACGACGTCATACACGCGAATACGCCGCGGCCTCGATCCCGATTCCACGATGTAGAGGCGCGCTTCGTCGGGCGAGAAGCAGATGCCGTTGGGGTTGATGATGTCGTCGGCGACGATCTGCGCGCGACCGGTTGCCGGATCGAGTCGATAGACGTGGGTCGGCAGCTCCGCCTCGGCCTTGACGCCTTCGTAGTTGTTCGAGATGCCAAACACAGGATCGGTGAACCAGATGCTGTCGTCACTTTTGACGACGACATCGTTCGGTGAATTCAACCGTTTGCCTTCGAAGCGGTCGATGAGCACGGTCAACGAACCGTTGTACTCCGTGCGAGTCA
Organism: Trinickia sp.; assembly: GCF_035492435.1. Taxonomy (GTDB): domain Bacteria; phylum Pseudomonadota; class Gammaproteobacteria; order Burkholderiales; family Burkholderiaceae; genus Trinickia. Next base: position 32,926 of record NZ_DATJJF010000096.1, on the reverse strand, counting down.
CGCGCCGATTGCCATGCTCACAAGTGATGAGCCGCCCTTGGCGATCCCGCGTGTTCCCGTTTGCGTAGCCCGATGGCTTGCGGAACACCGAGACCGCACCCGTCTCCTCGTCCCATCGCATGATGCGGTTGTTCGGAATGTCGCTCCACAGCAGAAAGCGACCGTCACCGAACCAGACAGGCCCTTCACCGAAGCGCATACCGGTGGCGAGCCGTTCAACCGCGGCACTCGTGAGCCGATACTTGGCAAAGCGCGGATCGAGCACTTCGATCGCCGGGTCAGGGTAGGTCTCGCTCGGTTGCCACATGGTGCGGTGTCGTTGGGTGTGCCTGTCTGTGCCTGTGCATCGAAAGCCGTCAGCGCGGCTCTTTGATGAAGTCTGCGAACGCCGCTGCGTGATCGGGATGCCAGCGCGACAGCGCAGGGCGATTCTCGACGATATCGCCCGCGGCCCACAGAATGCGGCGCTCATCGAGCGAGCGAGTCACGTCGTTGTCTGGGCAGAGGATGTAGAAATCGCCCGTATCGAGTCGCTCGAACATGAAATCGACCGTTTGCTCCGCCGTCCATGCCGCGGCAGGTTTTTCGGTGCGTTCGTTACGCGTCAGCTCAGTGAATACGAAACCGGGGATCAGCAGATGAGCGGTAATGGAACAGCCGGTGGTATTGCGCAATTCGTGCTGGAGCGCCTCTGTGAAAGCTTTAAGCGCAGCCTTCGAGACGTTGTAGGCGGGGTCTCCCGGCGGCGTCGTGATGCCTTGCTTCGATCCGGAGTTGATCACGAGTCCTGGCCGGCCGCGCTTGATCATCTCGGGCACGAAGATCTGCGTGCCGTGGATCACGCCCCACAGATTGACATCGAGCACGCGTGTCCAGTTTTCGGCCGGACCGAACATGCCACTGCCGGGCTGAACGCCGGCATTGTTCATCAACACATCCACACCGCCGAACCGCTCGACGACAGCCGTGTGCAGACGGCGCACGTCGTCAGCGACGCTGACATCGGTTTCCAATCCGAAGACGTAGTCTTTGCCGTGTGCGCTGAGCTTGGCGATTTCATCGACTGCCTGCGCGAGACGATCGGCGCCGAGGTCGGCAATGCACACGCGCAATCCGAGCTGAGCAAACCGCTTTGCCGCAGCGAGGCCGATGCCGGCCGCGCCGCCAGTGATGACGGCGACGGCATCCGGGGTAAGGGCGGGATGAGTCATCGAGCGAATCCTTGTTCGTGGTGGGATCAGAGCGTCAATGCGGCGATCCCGAACTGTTCTAGCGAAGAGCGGCCGATGCTAGCACGAGTGCGTTTTTGCCGTTGTCGAGCTGCTCGTTGGCTCTCGGCGGATGCGTCTGGGTTCCAGCAAGTAGTCCCCGGATAGGGCGAAAAAATTGGCAGATGTCTTACATCTGTATGACGAGTCGACCGATCAATCTTACGAAATGTTAGACTGTGCGACGCAATTAAGTCTGCTCGCCTATGACGCCTCACGCCCGCAAACACTTCACCACATGGCTTAGCTTGATGGCTATGTGGCTTGTTGTTTTTGCGCCGGTCATCAGTCAGCTGGTCGTCTCAGTAGGCGCGGAGCAACCTGTCGCGCCGCTTTGCACCGTCGAGCACGCGGCTCAAGCGTCGGATCATCAGGCCACTGCGGATTCGATGGCCGCTTGCGGCTACTGTGACCTGCTGGCCACACACACGGTGGTTGCCTCCGTCCCGCCCGTGGGGCTGGAAAGGCCGATGCTGATAGCGTTTGCCGCCACACCCGCATTCTTCACTAGCTTCACGCCGCTTGGCGCATTCGCTTCTGGCCGCCCTCGAGCGCCGCCTTTCGTTTCCTGATCGCAATTGCTTCCGGCCGCATCGATAGACGTGCATCGAACGTCTATCGCGGTTGCTCGTCCACTGATCGGGAAACTCTCATGCTTCACTTCGCTTCGCGAGGCAGGCGTTCTTGCGCGTGCACAAACGCATCGTATGTCGCGTTCGGCTTGTTGCTGCTTCTTTCATTCCTGCCATTGACGGCTCTCGCGGAGAGTTCGTCGGCCCATGTCGTGCTGCCGACGGTCATGGTCAACGGCGGCACGGGCTCAGTCTTGGCCGCGGCCACCGACCCTAATCTTCCCGCGACGATGGAAACAGTCACCCGCAGCCAGTTTGAGAACTGGAATTTCATCAACACGGAGGACGCGCTCAAATACCTGCCAAACCTTGCGATTCGCAAACGCTTCGTCGGCGATCCGAACTCCCTCATCGCGGTGCGCGGAACAAGCAATACTCAAAGCGCTCGGGGACTCGTGTATGCGGACGGTCTGCTGCTCAGCAACTTGCTCGGCAATAACTGGTATTTTCCGCCCCGCTGGTCGATGTTGCTGCCCAACGAGATCCAGCAAGTGAACGTGATCTACGGTCCGTTCTCGGCACTGTACCCGGGCAATGCAATGGGCGCGACAGTTCTTATCGCCACGCGCATGCCGGCGAAGTTCGAGGCGAATGCGGACGTCAAAGCGTTCACACAACACTTCGATTTGTTCGGGGTTAATCGCAGCTTCAATGGCGGCGAGGCGAGCGCATCGATCGGCAATAAGCTAGGCAGGTTTTCGTTTCGGCTTGGCGTCAATCACCTTGATAACACCAGTCAGCCCTTGCAGTTCGCGACGTTGGCAAAGTCGGCCGTGCCCGCCAAGATTGGCGACACGCGGGTTACAGGAGCCTACTTTTACAACAGCCAATCCAATGCACCGACTGCAGTGCTAGGTGTCAACGGCGAAGGCATTCAACACACGGTGCAGGACCAGATCAAACTGAAGATGCAGTACGACTTCACCTCGAATTGGCGAGGCGCTTTCACGCTCGGCTATTGGCATCAAATTTACGACAATCAGACCTCGACCTTTTTGCACGACGCCGACGGCAAGCCGGTCTATAGCGGTAGCGTCAACCTGGGCGGCAACGAGTACATCATTCCGGCGGCTGCATTGGCACCGAGTCGCGGCTACAGCGAAAACTGGCTCTATGGCCTTTCGTTGAAAACGCGCTATGCGACAGGCTGGAATGCCGAGGCGATCGCGTCCTACTACGACGTTGGCCAAAGTGTCGCTCGCACGGCCAACTCGGGTGTTCCCGGCAATGGGCCGGGCGTTGTGACATACGGCGACGGCACAGGCTGGAGGACGCTGGATGTCAGGACGACGTATACGCCTGCATCCTCCGCGGCGGGTTTTGCGAGCCACGGGCTCGCGCTGGGTTATCACTACGACAACTATTTTCTCAATAACACGACCTACAACGCCGCCAATTGGCGCGGTGGGGCGGCAGGCAGCTTTGCGAATGCGTTCGCCGGCAGGACGCAGACTCAGGCTTTGTATGCGCAAGACGCGTGGCGATTCCTGCCTCGTTGGAAGGTTGTGCTGGGCTTGCGCTATGAAGACTGGAAGGCCTATGCGGGGGCACAGGCGCTGGGTTCGACGCGTGTTGTTCTGCCTGACGCAGATCAGCATCGGTTTTCGCCGAAGGCATCGTTGTCGTTCGATGTGACCCAAACACTGACGCTGCGCGCCTCCATCGCACGGGCCTACCGCTTCCCGACTGTGAGCGAGCTGTTCCAGGGGAAAATCAATGGTTCGTCAATCGTCAGCAACAATCCCAACCTGCAACCGGAGGACGATCTCGCCAAGGAGCTAACAGCGGAATGGGCATTGTCCAAGGGACTGTTTCGCCTGTCGTACTTCGAGGACATGGTCAAAAATTCCATCTTTAGCCAGACCAACACGACAGTAATTCCGAACGTCACGAACTTTCAGAACATCGATAAGGTGCGCTCTCGCGGTGTGGAAATGAGTTACCAGAATGAGGACGTACTGTTAAACGGTCTCGATCTCGTCGCAAGCTTGGCTTATACACAATCGAAGATTCTCGCCAACTCAAAGAATCCAGCCTCTATCGGGAAGTACTTCTATCGGATTCCGTTGTGGCGAGCTGCGCTGGCCGCGACCTATCATATCGACGATCGCGCGGCCGTCACCGTCGCAGGGCGCTACTCGGGTCGCCAATACAACACGTTGACGAATACTGACACCAATCCAGAAGTGTTCGGCGGCACGAGCACGTACGCCGTTGTCGATGCGAAATTCACGTTCAGGCCGACCAAGTTCAGCGAAATTGGCGTCGGTGTCGACAATCTCTTCGATGCGCGCTATTTCGTGTATCACCCTTATCCCGGCCGGACGATCTACGCGCACGGCAAGCTGCAACTTTAGGAAGCTTGTAGAAGGGAGCGCGGCGAATGACTGCGCGGTGAGGGGAATCGCACGAGATTGTCCGCAGCGATGTGCTTGCTCAGATTGCGGATGTAGGCGCCCAGGCCTCATGTCGCGCATCGCCGGGCGCTTGACGACCTGCAACGGTCCGTCAGGTGTATGCAAGGTGGCCAACCTTGACTGCATGAAAAATCGACGGTATTTTTTCTGACGGGGCGTCGCCGCCCTGCGCCGTCTCACAGCAGTTCATTTCGATTCCGTGCCGGCTGTGGAGGCTCGTCGCACGGAAACTCGGACCGAAGCCATGCGTATTTACTTCCAGAACGCGTCTATCCCGACGCGGGCCGCCAATCGGCTCAAATACCGCCTTTCGCTAAAGGAATCCCAGGCGCGACAGGTGACATCCGAAGTCTTCGGCTATAGAGACTGGGCCGATCTCCACAGCGAGCTGGGCAGCAACGTAGCTTCCGCGCTCGACGAGGCATGTGACAGCGCGACAGTAACCGAGAGACGCCTATATCAGGCATCTCAATTGGTCGCATCGTCAGTTGATCTTCACGGTGAATCCGCGGACGACTTTGTCCAATGGTGGCGGCCATCGGCCGCGAATGCGCAAGGAGAGGGCGGGGACCACGCAGAAACGCCGTTTGCCGGCTCAAAGGAAGATCTGAGTTTTCAAGAGGCGCTGAGCACGCTGGCAAAAGCCGTGCACCATCCTGTTGGCGACTTCGAACAAGCGCTCATGGCTGGCATACTTAGAACGGAAAACGAAAGCTCGCTGAAATTTGTAGAATCGATTGCTGATGAGTTGCTAAGCGGCAACCGAAACCGAGAACCGGAAGTGGCTCGTCACCTCCTCGAGGCTTTGGCCTCGCGAGGGCTGCCCCGGTCAATACTTAACCTTGCGACGAGTTTGACGCTTGGCGATGGTGGGCCGAAAGACGAGAAGCGAGCCACGGACTTGCTTGAGCAGTTGATTGACTCTGCTTCAACCCCCGATGATCTGAAGCGAATTGCCGAATCACGCCTAGGCACCGCCTAAGCACTTGGCACCCCGCAGAAACCGAGCACGTCAATAACTTTGCGGCTGTCGGAGCGGGCCGCGCAGACGCGCGGCGGCATACCCGCTGCATTCAACGCCGGGGTTTGCTGCTTCTTGTCCGAATGATCACGGCGATGCAGGCGCGCTACGATGTGTGCGTTCCGATCACATCCGCGGGAGCCCAAATGTCCGACCTCGGCAACGCCCTTCGCACGAATTCCCGGGAGTGGCGCGGAAGATTTCCTTACAACGAGATCATTTCACTCCTTGACGTGAATCGACCGTTCAATCTGGCGGAGAGCACGTCGCAAGATCTGACAGTCGGCGACCTCCTGGATCTCGTTGGTCTTGAGAATATTCGCGACCTGAAGCTCGGCTATGGCAAATCCGCGGGCTCGGTCGCGCTTCGTGAGGCAATTGCAGACGCCTGCAATGTTCCAGCCGACTGGATTATCACGACGCAAGGCACGGCGCTCGGACTCTTTCTGCTCGCGTTCGAAGTCTGCCGGCCCGGCGACGAGGCAGTCCTCGCGACACCGTGCTTTCCGCCAAGCCGTGACTGTCTAGTTGGAGCCGGCGTCAGTGTCCGCGAGATCAAGTTGTCGTTCGATGACGGCTTTCGGCTGGACCTGGACCAAATCGAGGCGAGCCTTTCGATGAAAACCAGGCTCGTGAGTCTTGCTTCGCCACAAAACCCAAGCGGTGTTCAGACGTCTCGCGCTGATATCGAGAAGCTTCTTGTCTTGATGGAGGGGCGGTCTCCGGAAGCGATGCTGTTCATCGACGAGACGTATCGAGAGGCCGTCTACGGCGACGATGTCGTGGCCGACAGTTTCGCGGGGCTCGACTCCCGTATTGTCACCGGCGCGTCGGTATCAAAGGCGCTCGGCGCGCCGGGCTTGCGGACAGGTTGGCTCACGGTGGCTGACGCCGACCTTCGGTCGCGACTAGCCGTCGCCAAGATGAACACCGTAATCTCGGGTTCGGTCCTCGACGAGACGCTCGCCACAGCGTTGCTGCGCCACAAGGAAAGCGTGCTCGCACCGCGACGCCGTTTGCTCTCTGACGCCCTCGAGGAACTGGCGAATTGGTGCGAGGGCGAACGCAAGCGCGTCGAATGGGTGCGGCCGAATGCCGGTGCATTGTGTTGCCTGCGCCTACGTTCTGACGTATTCGAAGATGTCGCTGTCGCGCGCTTCTGGAATCTGTTGCCTCATCATGACTTGCAATTGGCGTCCGGATCCTGGTTTGGCGAAAGCGATCGTATATTCCGCCTCGGCTTTGGCTATCTACCGCCTACCCGTCTCGGACCCGCATTGTCCGCTCTTTCGGCGACCCTGAACGCGGCTGCCGCGTGACGGGCTGGGAGCATCGCAATGAAACTTGTTCGATTTTGTCTGCTTGGGGAAGCGTGGCCAGTGCATGAAGGTGCGCGGTGCCCCTTGTGGACTTGGGTCGGACGGGGAGAACACGGCTCGAGAGAGAAGTGGGGCGGAGAGACCAGGAAGTGGCTTGAAGCGGGCAACTCTGCCGACCGGCGCAGTCCGCGGGAGTTTGCGGAGCCCCCGGCAGTTGCGGGAGCCAGAGCGATCGGGCAATAAAAAAACCCCAACCAATCAGCGGTTGGGGTTTGCGATATTGGTGGAGCCGGCGGGAATCGAACCCGCGTCCGCACATAGTCCGCAGCCAGTTCTACATACTTAGTCCTGTCATTTGATTTAACCGCACCGACGCGGACGAACACGCTTCGTTACGGCGAGCCACTAGGTTTTTGTCCCTGGCGCCGTGACATCACCAAGGCTTAGCTGACGTGAATGACCTCGCTGGTCTTGCGACCCTAGCCCGTCAGCGAGCCAGTGCGAGGTTGACGGGGGTTAAGCCGCCAATGCGAACGTTTCGTCGTTTGCAGTTACTTAAGTTCCCATTGATTTACGAGGTGACGGGTCCTCGGTATGCCCTGAACTACTTCATTATCTACGTCGAAACCAGGTCGGCCCCAGTTGAAGGAGAGATTATCCCACAGAACACAAGTTGGTTGCGGTTGCTTGCAAATTCAAGTGCGCTCGAGCGCACTCGCGACCAAGCCCGACGACGTCGGGTGGGCGGGGCGTACCACAAAGAGGGCGCAGCGCGTGGGTGGCCGCTATCGCCCTTGCACGCGAATAACGTCGCAGCACTTTCGAACTGCCGGCGGATGGCGCCCACAATCGCAAGCGCTATGCCTCAGCTATTTAGCCATTCAATTGGCTCAAAAGCCGTTGTAGCTGGCCCGGTGAGTCGACAACATGCTGCGCATGCCACATGGTTGGAGGCAGATCGAGGCCGCAGTACCCATACGCGGCCGCAACCGTCACCATGCCAGCGGCAAAACCCGCCTGTACGTCCCGCAGATCGTCGCCAATATAGGCGATGACTTCAGGCTGCAGCGCCAGTTCGTTAGCGGCGTGAAGCAGCGGGGCGGGATGCGGCTTCGCGTGTGGCGTCGTATCGCCGCTCACGACACACCGTGCGCGCTCAGCCAATCCCAGCTGCTCGACGAGCGGCATGGTGAGCCGACCAATCTTGTTCGTGACGATGCCCCAGCGAATCCCGCGCTCGTCGAGTCCGTCGAGCAGCTCGCCTATGCCTGAGAACAGCGTCGTTTCTACGCAGATGTCGGCCTCGTAGTTGGCGAGAAACTCGTCGCGCATCGACGCGTAATCACGATGTTCTGGCCCTACACCAAAAGCGCCGCCGATGAGACCACGCGCGCCGGCCGACGCAAGCGGTCTCAGCTGCTCGTACGGCAGCATATCGAGGCCGCGATCGGTACGCATCTTGTTGGCGGCGGCTACGAGGTCCGGGGCGGTATCGGCCAGTGTGCCGTCGAAATCGAACAGCACGGCGCGGCACAGATCGATTGAGCCGGTGCCGATACGCGGCTCCGGTTGAGGGCTCGGTTGGTTCATGCAAAAACAGGGTTAAATGTAGGCGTCGGCTTGACGACGTGGGGTCAAGCCGCAACTTTAACTGTCAGCCCGGCAGGCAAAAAGATAATTGACGCTCGTATCGCTGGAGAGCGCGAAGTGCTTGCTAAGCGGCCGGTAGGTGACGCCTTTGATGTCGGCCCCGCGCAATCCGGCAGCGCGCGCAAACGCGGCGAGTTCGGACGGGCGAAGGAACCGCGCATAGTCGTGCGTGCCCTTCGGCAGCATCTTGGCGATGTATTCCGCACCGATTACGGCAAAAAGATACGACTTGACGTTGCGATTGAGCGTCGAGAAGAAGATCCAGCCGCCTGGCTTCACGAGAGTCGCGCATGCCTTCACGATGGCGCTCGGATCAGGCACGTGCTCGAGCATCTCCATGCACGTAACGACGTCGTACTGGGCCGGTTCGCGTGCTGCCAGCGCCTCCGCGGCGATTTCCTCGTATTCGACGGTGACGCCGCTTTCCAGGCTGTGCAGGTCGGCTACGCCCAGCGCCTCCGAAGAAAGATCGATGCCCTTCACCTGGGCGCCGAGGCCGGCCATGGATTCGGAAAGGATGCCGCCGCCGCAGCCGATGTCGAGCACCCGTTTGCCGGCTAGATGCGCATGGGCGTCGATCCAGCCAAGGCGTACGGGGTTCAGTTCATGTAGCGGCTTGAATTCTGCATTGGGATCCCACCAACGATGTGCAAGGTCGCTGAATTTCTGAAGCTCGTGGGGATCAACGTTGGTCATAAGTCGGGAGAAAGTCGAGGGGCCGCGAGTTCAGGCTCGAGTATATCGAGGCTCTGGCGCCGGCAAAAGCGAGGAGGCGCGCAAAGCAGGGCGGTCCGATACGTTAATGCTCGGCACGTGCAAGTTGAAGCGTAGCCGTAATCGACTCGCGCGCCAGCAGAAAAAAACCCCGCCGAGGCGGGGTTTCGTAGGCAGCGCGAGTGCCGCGCTTTGCTGATTACTGCTGCGGCTGCCCTTGCTGAACCTGCTTCGAACCGACGATTTCCACTTCCACGCGACGGTTCGGCTGCAGACAGTCGATGAGCGCCTTGCGGTTCTTCTGACGGCATTCGCTATCCGGCTTGACCGGGTTACGGCTGCCCTTGCCTTCCGTGTAAACCTTGTTCGCCGGAACGCCCTTGCTCACCAGATACGACTTGACAGCTTGCGCACGGCGCAGCGACAGACGATCGTTGTACGAGGCGGAACCGATACGGTCCGTATAGCCCGTGGCAACAGCCACTTCGAGGTTCATGCCCTCGAGCTGGTTGGCCATATCGTCCAGCTTTGCCTTGCCTTCCGGCTTCAGCACAGCCTTGTCGAAATCGAAGAGCGTATCGGCCGAGAGGGTGATCTTCTGGCTCGTGATGACCGGAGCCGGTGCAACAGGTGCCGGAGCCGGCGGCGTCGGAGCTTGCGCAACGAGAGCGCCGTCGCACTTGGCGTTCGCCGTTGCCGGCGTCCAGAAACCATCGCGCCAGCAAAGCTCGTTCGTGCCGTTCATCCACACGTATTCGCCAGTGCCGTTGACCCAGTTGTCATTCGTAGCTTGTCGCGACGCCGGCACGGACTGTGCGAAGGCGGATGCAGCCATCCCTGCGGTAGCTGCAATGAACGCGAGCTTTGAAAGCTTATTCATATTTCTCCTCTCGAATTTGAGTTTACCGCAGGTTTACTGCGAGCTTGGATGACAAAGACAAGTCATACATTGCTCGAAGTATATCATTGGTGCGTTGCCACAACGCGCAGCCATAGAGACACTTCGAGCCGTGTCTAACGAAGTGTGTTGGCATTTTGCCATATCGTTCCCTTCTTACGAAAAAAAAGTCCCCTTGCGCTCGGACGCCGACTATGAATGTGGCGAAGCAGCAACAACAAGCGGGACGGGCCTCCGCGGGCCGGTGGCCTCGCATCGAGCGTACCTGCCGGCGAGGAAAAAACGCCTCGAAAACCTTGGATCGTGCAAGCAAGAATTTCCGTTTCGTCCCTCAGGCTTTTAGGGCGCGATGGTGCTGGCTCAAGGGCTCCGGACGCTGCCTCGGTGGGGGGTACGTACCCGTCGCGGGCGCCCGTGGCCGGCGTGTTAGAATCATTGGATGCCCGGCGCTTGCGCGGGCCGGGCGGAATGGAACCGGCCGATCAGCTGCGGGGGGTACGGCAACGAGCGAACGGCGACGAGCGGTTCGAGTTCGGGTTCGTTTTCGCCTGAAAAAGATAGAGATAAATGGATCAATTCGCCAAAGAGACTCTGCCCATCTCCCTCGAGGAGGAAATGCGCCGCTCGTACATCGAGTACGCGATGAGCGTTATCGTGGGGCGCGCCCTTCCCGACGTCCGCGACGGCTTAAAGCCGGTGCATCGGCGCGTGCTCTACGCGATGCACGAGCTCAACAACGACTGGAACCGCGCCTACAAGAAATCGGCGCGTATCGTGGGCGACGTCATCGGTAAATACCATCCGCACGGCGATCAGGCTGTCTACGACACCATCGTGCGCATGGCGCAACATTTTTCGCTGCGTTACATGCTGGTCGACGGACAGGGCAATTTCGGCTCGATCGACGGCGACAATGCCGCCGCGATGCGCTACACCGAAATTCGCATGGCGAAGATCGGTCACGAGCTTCTGGTCGACATCGACAAGGAAACTGTCGACTTCGGACCGAACTACGACGGTAGCGAAAGCGAGCCGTTGATCCTGCCCGCGCGTGCACCGAATCTGCTGATCAACGGTTCGTCGGGCATCGCCGTCGGCATGGCGACGAACATACCGCCGCACAATCTCAACGAAGTTGTGGATGCTTGCCAGCATCTGCTGAGGAATCCGCAGGCGGGCATCGACGAGCTCATTGAAATCCTGCCGGCGCCGGATTTTCCGACGGGCGGCATCATCTACGGCGTTGCCGGCGTGCGCGACGGCTACCGTACGGGTCGCGGGCGTGTAGTGATGCGCGCGCAGACGCATTTCGAAGAGATCGATCGCGGTCAGCGCATGGCGATCATCGTCGACGAGCTGCCGTATCAGGTCAACAAGCGTTCATTGCTCGAGCGCATCGCTGAGCTCGTCAACGAGAAGAAGCTGGAAGGCATCTCCGATATTCGTGACGAGTCGGACAAGAGTGGCATGCGCGTCGTCATCGAGCTGAAGCGCGGTGAGGTGCCCGAGGTCGTCCTCAACAATCTCTACAAGACGACGCAGCTCCAGGATACGTTCGGCATCAACCTCGTTGCGCTGGTCGACGGCCAGCCGAAGCTGCTCAATTTGCGGGAGATGCTCGACGCGTTCCTGTCGCATCGGCGCGAAGTGCTGACGCGGCGCACCGTCTACGAGCTGCGCAAGGCGCGCGAGCGTGGACACGTGCTCGAAGGGCTCGCCGTGGCGCTCGCGAACATCGACGAGTTCATCGGCATCATCAAAGCCGCACCGACGCCGCCGATCGCGAAGCAGGAGCTTATGGCGCGGCCGTGGGATTCGTCGCTCGTACGTGAAATGCTCTCGCGCGCCGAAGCTGAGAACGCTGCGGCAGGCGGGCGCGAGGCTTATCGGCCCGAGGGGCTGAATCCGGCGTTCGGCATGCAAGTCGACGGGCTCTACAAGCTCTCGGACACGCAGGCGCAAGAAATTCTGCAAATGCGCCTGCAACGGCTTACCGGCCTCGAGCAGGACAAGATCATCGGCGAGTACCGCGAGGTGATGGCGCAGATCGCCGATCTGCTCGACATCCTCGCGCGGCCTGAGCGCATCACGACGATCATCGGCGACGAGCTCACCGCGGTGAAAGCCGAGTTCGGCGATGCGCGGCGTTCGAAGATCGAGCTGAACGCGACGGAGCTCAACACTGAGGACCTCATCACCCCGCAGGACATGGTGGTCACCATGTCGCATACGGGCTACGTGAAGTCGCAGCCGCTGTCCGAATACCGGGCGCAAAAGCGAGGCGGCCGCGGCAAGCAAGCCACGCAGATGAAGGACGACGATTGGATCGACACGCTCTTCATCGCGAACACGCACGACCACATCCTGTGCTTCTCAAACCGCGGGCGCGTCTATTGGGTGAAGGTCTACGAGGTGCCGCAAGGCTCGCGCAACGCGCGCGGGCGGCCCATCGTCAACATGTTCCCGCTGCAAGAAGGCGAGAAGATCAACGTCGTGCTGCCGGTGAAGGAGTTTTCGGCTGATAAATTCGTCTTCCTGGCAACGTCGCTTGGCACCGTCAAGAAGACGTCGCTGGAAGCTTTCAGCAGACCATTGCGCAAAGGTATCATCGCCATCGGCCTCGACGAGGGCGATTACCTCATCGGAGCGGCGATCACGGACGGCGAGCATGACGTCATGCTGTTCTCCGACGCAGGGAAGGCGGTTCGCTTTGACGAAAACGATGTGCGCCCGATGGGGCGTGAGGCCCGCGGCGTGCGCGGCATGCAGCTCGAAGAGGGGCAGCAAGTCATCGCGATGCTGGTTGCCGGCAGCGAGACGCAATCGGTGCTGACGGCGACCGAAAACGGCTTCGGCAAACGCACGCCGATTACCGAGTACACGCGGCACGGACGGGGCACTAAGGGGATGATTGCGATCCAGACCTCCGAGCGCAACGGGAAAGTCGTCGCCGCGACGCTTGTCGACACCGAAGACGAGATCATGCTGATCACGACGACGGGCGTGCTGATCCGCACGCGCGTGTCCGAAATCCGTGAAATGGGTCGTGCGACGCAGGGTGTTACACTCATCAGCCTCGATGAAGGGACCAAGCTTTCCGGGCTGCAGAAAATTGCTGAAGCGGAGGGCGAGGCGGACGCGGCTGCGGAAGATGGCAACGGCGACGCTGGCGAAGGCTGATCGATTTCACCGATGACTCGCGCACGTCTCGCGTGCGCGTATTCACGAGGTGAGAAGGTAAAAAAAGCCGCACACGGGGTTGTGTGCCAGGGTGCGCAAGACGAGAAACCGACCTATTTTTTGAGGGAGTGACAATGCAACGACGTTTCAAACTTTGGATTCTGCTGGCTGCCTTCGTTCCGACTTTCGCGATGGCGCAAGCGCTCCAGGATCAAGCTCCGGCGGCACCGGCTATCGCCGCTGATGCGAATGATCCGGCCAAGCAAGCCGCGATCAAGGACCTGTTGGCCGCGATCGATGCGCAAAAGCTCGTGGGCGCAATTGGCAACAGCGCGCAGATGCAGGCTAAGCAGCTCGTGCCAGCGATCCTGTCCGATGCGTTGTCAGAAAACAAGTCGATGACGGACAAGCAAAAGCAGGCTGCCGTGCCGACGCTGCAAAAGAACGCCGTGCCCAAGCTCGTCGATTCCGCTGGTCAGGTGTTCGCGACCGATTCGTTCCGTCAGGATGCGATGCAAGCGCAAGTTGACGCGTACGCGAAGTACTACACGACGCAGGAAATCAAAGACCTGACGACGTTCTACAAGAGCCCGACCGGTCGCAAGTTCATCGAGGTGCAGGACCAAGTCGGCCGTGACGTCGTCAACGGTCTGATGCAGAAGTACATGCCGCAATCGATCAAGGCGACGCGTGACCAGGCCGACAAGGAAGTCGCGGCCATTAAGCCGGCTAAGTAAGCCAGTCAGCGTCCAGGCATCGAGCCGGTCCGAAAACTTTCGGCTTGAAGCTTCGAGTAGTGCGATAATGGCCGTTTGCGCGACATGCGCGAATGGCCATTTTTGTTTTTTGGCCTGCGCAGTGTGGCGTAATAGCTGAATGATTTGAATGGCGGCTAGCTGCGCGCCGAATGGCGGCGGCGAGCGGCTAATGGTGGCCAGCGGGTTGGCCAGCGGCGACCCATGTGGCCGAAGCGGCTGGCTGCCGTGCTCAGGCCTACCACCGACTCCGGGAGTTTCACGATGCGCGTCTTCAACTTCTCTGCCGGCCCCGCGGCATTGCCCGAGGAGGTGTTGCGCCAGGCGGCCGAAGAGATGCTGGATTGGCGTGGCAGCGGCATGAGCGTGATGGAAATGAGCCATCGCGGCCGCGAATTCATGTCGATCCACGAAGAGGCGCTCGTCGATCTGCGCGAGCTGCTCGAAGTGCCGGCGAGCCATCGCATCTTGTTTTTGCAGGGCGGAGGCTTGGCCGAGAACGCGATCGTCCCGATGAATCTGCTGGGCTCGCGCAAGACGGCCGATTTCGTGATCACCGGCTCGTGGTCGCAGAAATCGTTCAAGGAAGCGGCGAAATACTGCACGCCGCACCTTGCGGCGAGCGGCGAGACGCCGGAGGGCTTCACGCACGCGCCGCGACGCGAGACGTGGCAGCTATCGGCCGATCCGGCTTATGTGCATCTGTGCACGAATGAGACGATCCACGGCGTCGAAACGTTCGACATTCCCGATCTCGGCGATATTCCACTTGTCGCCGACGTCTCCTCGCACATCCTGTCCCGGCCACTCGACGTGGCCAAGTTCGGCGTGATGTTCGGCGGCGCACAAAAGAACATTGGTATGGCGGGCGTGACACTCGTCATCGTGCGGGAAGATCTGCTCGAGCGCGCGCTCGCGATCTGCCCGTCGGCATTCGAGTGGAAGACCGTCGCCGCGAACAACTCGATGTTCAACACGCCGCCTACCTACGCGATTTACATCGCCGGGCTGGTATTCAAGTGGCTCAAGCGTCAGGGTGGCTTAAAGGCGATCGAGGCGCGCAATGTCGAGAAGTCGAAGCTGCTTTACGACGCAATCGATGCGAGCGATTTTTATATCAACAAAGTTGAACCTGCTTCGCGTTCGCGGATGAACGTTCCGTTCTTCCTGGCGGACGCGTCTCGTAATGAAGATTTCCTGGCTGGCGCGAAATCGCGCGGGCTAATCCAGCTGAAGGGCCACAAGTCCGTCGGTGGTATGCGGGCGTCGATCTACAACGCGGTGCCGCTCGAAGGCGTGACAGCGCTCGTCGAGTACATGTTGGAATTTGAGAGGCATTGTGCGTAATGTGCGAGACCCGGTGCGCAGCGTGGCGCTTTGCACCGGTATCGATGAGAGATGGGGAGCCGCTGTTGGCCCGGCCGGGCTGACGGCGCGCCGATTTTGATACGGCCGTATCACGCATGGACGACGAACTGAATTCAAGGTTGAAGCCGCTGCGCGATCGCATCGATGCGATTGACGAGCAGCTTATCGCGCTGCTCAATCAGCGTGCCGCGGTCGCGCTCGAGGTGGGCGAGGTCAAGAAGCTGTACAACGCACCCGTGTTTCGCCCCGAACGCGAGCAGCAGGTCATCGCACGGCTCCAGCAGATGAGCGGAGGGCCGCTCGCCAACGATCACATCGGCGCGATCTGGCGCGAAATCATGGCCGCCAGCCGTTCGCTGGAGCGTTCGATCAAAGCGGCCTTTCTTGGCCCCGTCGGCACTTACAGCGAAGAGGCCGTGCACGAGTACTTCGGGCAATCGATCGAGGGGCTGCCGTGTCTGTCGATCGACGAAGTCTTCCGCGCCGTCGAAGCGGGCGGCGCCGACTATGGCGTCGTGCCTGTCGAGAACTCGAGCGAGGGTGCCGTTCCGCGTACGCTCGATTTGCTGCTGCAAACGCAGTTGTCGATCGGCGGCGAGGTGGCGCTGCCGATTCGTCACAATTTGTTGACGCTGAGTGGAAATGCGACGGGCATCACGCGTGTATGCGCGCATGCGCAGGCGCTCGCTCAGTGTCAGCGCTGGCTTGCTGCCCACTTTCCGCACGTCGAGCGGCAAGCCGTGTCGAGTAACGCCGAAGCGGCCCGGATGGCCGCGGCCGATGCGAGTGTCGCCGCAATTGCGGGCACGCGCGCGGCCGAGCGCTATGGGCTGCAGGTCGTTTATCCCGCCATCCAGGACGAGCCGCACAACCGCACGCGGTTTGTGGTCATCGGCCATGCGCCGACTGGCGCAAGCGGCTATGACCTGACTTCGCTGATCGTTTCGGTCAAGAACCAGCCTGGCGCGGTATTCAAGCTGATCGAGCCGCTTGCCAAACACGGTGTGTCGATGACGCGCTTCGAGTCGCGACCCGCCCGCATGGGCGCGTGGGAGTACTACTTCTACATCGACGTCGAAGGCCATCGCGAAGACGCATCCGTTGCCGCCGCGTTGGCGGAACTTGGCAACGCCGCTGCGTTTTTTAAGATTCTGGGCTCGTATCCGCGCTCGCGCTAAACGGAGCGAGCGTCGCGACGCTCGATCGATACATGTTGCAAACCCCACGCAGTTGATCCGCTTTTCGCTGGAGACATTCATGACGATTCAATACGGCCCGTCCTACGTTCGCGAGATTGCCCCCTATGTTGCGGGCAAGCCGATCACGGAAGTCGCGCGCGAGTTCGGCCTCGACGAAGCGCGCATCGTGAAGCTCGCATCGAACGAGAATCCGCTCGGCATGCCCGAGTCGGCGAGGACGGCGATGGCTGCGGCGGTCGCCGAGTTGGGCCGTTATCCCGATTCCAACGCTTTCGAGCTCAAAGCTGCGCTTTGCGCGCGCTACGGCGTGCCGGCGGAGTGGATCACGCTTGGCAACGGCAGCAACGACATTCTGGAATTGGCTGCCCGCGCTTTCGTGGAAAAGGGGCAGTCGATCGCCTATGCGCAGCATTCGTTTGCCGTCTATGCGCTCGCGACACAAGGGCTTGGCGCGCGTGCCATCGTCACCCCCGCCGTCGATTACGGCCACGATCTGGATGCGATGCTGCGCGCGATCGAGAGCGACACACGCCTCATCTTCATCGCGAATCCGAACAATCCGACGGGTACCTTCATTGAAGGAGGTGTGCTCGAGGCGTTTCTGGAGAGGGTGCCCAAGCATGTCGTGGTGGTGCTCGACGAGGCCTATACCGAGTACCTTCCGGTTGAGAAACGCTATGACGTGATCGCGTGGGTGCGCCGTTATCCGAACCTGCTCGTCTCGCGCACGTTTTCGAAGGCCTACGGGCTCGCCGGCCTGCGCATCGGCTTCGCCATTGCGCAGCCGCAGCTGACCGAGCTTCTGAACCGGGTGCGGCAACCGTTCAACGTCAACACGATTGCGCAGGCCGCAGCCGTTGCGGCACTGAGCGATCACGCGTTCCTCGAGAAGAGCGCGGCGCTGAACGTGGCTGGCTATCGCCGCCTTACCGAGGCGTTCGACAAGCTCGGTCTCGAGTACGTGCCCTCGTACGGCAATTTCGTACTCGTGCGCGTCGGCGATGACGATGGCGCCGGCGCGCGCGTGAACCTCGCGCTGCTGAAGTCTGGGGTGATCGTGCGTCCGGTCGGCAACTACGGGTTGCCGCAGTGGCTGCGCGTCACGATCGGCCTGCCCGAGGAAAACGAGGCTTTCATCGCGGCGCTTCAGAAGGCGCTTGCGACGGACTGAGCGGCCGTGGCCACGTTCTGCTTCAAGAAGCTTGTCATCTTCGGCGTCGGGCTGATCGGCGGCTCGCTCGCGCGCGCATTGCGCGAGCGCGGCGAGTCGGCTGCGGGCGGCATCGTCGTCGGGGTTGGCCGGTCGTTGGCATCGGCCGAGCGCGCCCGGCAACTCGGCGTCGTTGACGAAGTGGTGGCGCTCGATGACGACGCTGCGCTGCGCGGCGCGCTGGCCGGCGCGGACCTCGTGCTTATCGCGGCGCCCGTCGCGCAAACCGAACCGCTGCTCGCTCGAATCGCTTCCTTTCTCGACGACTCGACGCTCATCACCGATGCTGGCAGCACGAAATTGGACGTCGTGGCCGCGGCGCGCTCGACGCTCGGCGCGCGCATCGGCCAATTCGTGCCGGGGCATCCGGTGGCGGGGCGGGAATCGAGCGGCGTTGAGGCGGCGCTCGCCGACCTCTACGTCGGCCGCAACGTCGTGCTGTGCCCGCTTCCGGAGAATCGGCCCGCGGACGTCGCGCGCATCGAGGCGCTTTGGTGTGCTGCCGGTGCGGTGGTCAGCACGATGGATGCCGAGCAGCACG
Organism: Trinickia sp.; assembly: GCF_035492435.1. Classification (GTDB taxonomy): domain Bacteria; phylum Pseudomonadota; class Gammaproteobacteria; order Burkholderiales; family Burkholderiaceae; genus Trinickia. Next base: position 14,754 of record NZ_DATJJF010000096.1, on the reverse strand, counting down.
ATCGCGTGCTTGCCTCGGTGAGCCATCTGCCGCATCTGCTGTCGTTCGCGCTCGTCGAGCAGATTCTCGGCACGCCCGATGCGGCGCTCAAACTTTCGTTTGCCGCCGGCGGCTTTCGCGATTTCACGCGGATTGCGGCGTCGAGCCCTGAAATGTGGCGCGACATCTGCTTGGCGAACCGTACCGCGCTCGTCGCCGAGCTTGACGGCTACCTCACCGTCCTTGCGCAGCTGCGCGCAGCGATCGTGGCCGGCGACGGTGCGGCGTTGGAGGCGGTTTTCGCCCGTTCTCGTGCGGCACGCACGGCCTGGCAGCAGCGTGGCACTGCAGCAGACGCCGAAGGGGCCCACGGGCCGTGCGATCCCGCTCGAACATAAACCAGGAACCGATATGGACCATCTCGATCTCGGACCGTTTTCCCATGCTGAGGGCACGATCCAGCTGCCCGGATCCAAGAGCATCTCGAACCGGTTGCTGCTGCTCGCGGCGCTTGCCGAAGGCGAAACGACGATTTCGAACCTGCTCAATTCCGACGATACGCGCGTCATGCTCGAGGCGCTGGGAAAACTGGGCGTCAAGTACACCCGCGAAGGCGATGTCTGCATCGTGACAGGCACTCGCGGCGCGTTCAGGGCTCAGCGGGCCGATCTGTTTCTCGGCAATGCGGGCACGGCGGTGCGGCCGTTGACGGCAGCGCTCGCCTTCAATGGCGGTGACTATCGCGTGCATGGCGTGCCGCGCATGCACGAGCGTCCGATCGGCGATCTTGTCGATGGCCTGCGCCAGCTCGGCGCGCGCATCGATTACGAGACGAACGAGGGCTACCCGCCGCTGCGCATTCGTCCGGCGGATATCGCCGTGGATGGCCCGATCAGCATTCGCGGCGACGTGTCGAGCCAGTTCCTGACCTCGCTCTTGATGGCGCTGCCGCTCGTGCGCCTCAAGCGGTCAGCGGCCGAGGGCGCAACGCAAGCGGCCGCAAGACTCCCGGAGGCTGAGGCAACCGCAGACGCTGCGGCGGCCGCCCGCGCAAGCAGCGGTGAGCGGGTTGTCATCGAAGTGGAGGGCGAGCTGATTTCGAAGCCCTACGTGGACATCACGATGCAGCTGATGGAACAGTTCGGCGTGGAGGTCGAGCGTGATGGTTGGCGTTGCTTTCGCGTGCCGGCTGGGGTGCGCTACCAATCGCCGGGTTCGATTGCGGTCGAGGGCGACGCGTCCTCCGCCTCATACTTCCTGGCCGCGGGTGCGCTGGGCGGCGGCCCAGTGCGTGTCGTCGGCGTCGGCCGTGAGAGCATCCAAGGCGACGTTGCATTCGCCGAGGCGCTTGGACGCATGGGCGCGAACGTTGCGATGGGGGACGACTGGATCGAGGTGCGCGGCATTGGCCATGATCATGGCCGGCTCGAAGCCATCGACATTGATTGCAACCTGATTCCGGATGCGGCGATGACGATTGCCGTCGTCGCGCTGAACGCGCGCGGCACGACGCTGCTGCGCAACATCGGCAGCTGGCGGGTGAAGGAGACGGATCGTATCGCCGCGATGGCGACCGAGCTGCGCAAGCTCGGCGCGATCGTCGACGAGGGGCCGGACTATCTGGCAATACGGCCGCCGAGCGCGCTAACGCCCCACGCCGCGATCGATACGTACGACGATCACCGCATGGCCATGTGCTTTTCGCTCGTGAGTCTGCTCGGCGTGCCGGTGCGCATCAACGATCCCCTTTGCGTCACGAAGACATTCCCCGATTATTTCGACCGTTTCAAGAAGCTCGTCGCACCCGCTGCACCATGAAATCAACACGTCCGTTTCACCAGACCCCCGTTATCACCATCGATGGCCCGACCGCGTCCGGCAAGGGCACCGTCGCCGCGCTCGTCGCAGCACAACTCGGGTTTCACTTGCTCGACAGTGGCGCGCTTTACCGGCTCGCCGCGCTCGCGAGCGTACGCTACGATGTGGCCCCGGACTCGCCCGAAGCCCTCGTGGCGCTAGTCGACGATCTTCACATCACATTCCGCGAGGGCTGCGCCCAGCTCGACGGCGTGGATGTGTCCGACGAGATTCGCAAGGAAGCAATTGGCAACCGGGCTTCTGCGATCGCCGTGCACCAGCCGGTGCGCGATGCGCTCGTGGCGCGGCAGCGCGCGTTTCGCAAAGAGCCGGGTCTCGTTGCGGACGGACGCGACATGGGAACCGTCATCTTCCCCGATGCCGTGCTGAAAGTGTTTCTGACGGCGAGCGTCGAGGCGCGCGCAGAGCGCCGGTATAAGCAATTGATACAAAAAGGCTTTTCTGCTAGTATGGATGACTTGCTCCGGGATTTGCGTGAGCGCGATGAGCGCGACACCCAGCGTGCCGCCGCGCCGCTCAAGCCCGCAGCGGAAGCGAAGCTGCTTGATACCTCGGCACTTTCGATCGACCAGGCTGTCGATCAGGTGGTGCGGTGGTACGGCGCAATGTAGTAGGTGTTTTGCATGGGCCCAACCAGGTAGATGAGCTACGTAGATGAGCTCGGTAGGGCCTGCGCAAGACGTTATGTTTAACCCTTAACCCCGTATGGCGTGCATTGCGCGTCGGGCCTTCAGGCGCTTTCCTTGAGCGCGAGGCCGAGCTGGCGACAATCAGCCATGCAATTCCGATTTTTATGTCCGACCTGCAAACCTCCAACCCGAATACCGAATCTTTCGCGGCGCTTTTCGAAGAGTCGCTGACCAAGCAAGACATGCGCGCCGGCGAAGTGATCTCCGCCGAAGTCGTGCGTGTCGACCACAATTTCGTGGTCGTCAACGCTGGTCTCAAGTCCGAAGCCTACATTCCGATCGAGGAATTCCTGAACGATCAGGGCGAGGTGGAAGTGCAGGCGGGCGACTTCGTTTCCGTGGCGATCGATGCGCTCGAAAACGGCTATGGCGACACGATCCTCTCGCGCGACAAGGCGAAGCGTCTGGCCTCGTGGCTGTCGCTGGAGAAGGCGCTCGACAACAACGAGCTCGTCACCGGCACGATCACCGGCAAGGTGAAGGGCGGTATGACTGTCATGGTCAACGGCATCCGTGCGTTCCTGCCCGGTTCGCTCGTCGATACGCGCCCCGTGAAGGACACGACGCCGTACGAAGGCAAGACGCTGGAATTCCGCGTCATCAAGCTCGATCGCAAGCGTAACAACGTGGTGCTGTCGCGCCGTGCCGTGATCGAGGCGACGCAAGGCGAAGAGCGCGCGAAGCTGCTCGAGACGCTGAAAGAAGGCGCGATCGTCAACGGCGTGGTCAAGAACATCACCGATTACGGCGCGTTCGTCGACCTCGGCGGCATCGATGGCCTGCTGCACATCACCGACATCGCATGGCGTCGTGTGCGTCATCCGAGCGAAGTGCTGTCGGTTGGCCAGGAAGTCACGGCCAAGATCCTGAAGTTCGATCAAGAAAAGAACCGCGTCTCGCTCGGCATCAAGCAACTCGGTGACGATCCGTGGGAAGGTATCTCCCGCCGTTACCCGTCGGGCACGCGTCTGTTCGGCAAGGTCACGAACATCACCGACTACGGCGCATTCGTTGAAGTCGAATCGGGCATCGAAGGCCTCGTCCACGTCTCGGAAATGGACTGGACGAACAAGAACGTGGCACCTTCGAAGGTCGTTCAACTCGGCGACGAAGTCGAAGTCATGGTGCTCGAGATCGACGAAGACCGTCGTCGTATCAGCCTCGGCATGAAGCAGTGCAAGCCGAATCCGTGGGACGACTTCAGCCGCAACTTCAAGAAGGGCGACCGGATCAGCGGCGCGATCAAGTCGATCACCGACTTCGGCGTCTTCATCGGCCTGCCGGGCGGCATCGACGGCCTCGTCCACCTGTCGGATCTGTCGTGGAGCGAGTCGGGCGAGGAAGCTGTCCGCAAGTACAAGAAGGGTGACGAAGTCGAAGCGATTGTGCTTGGCATCGACGTCGAGAAGGAGCGCATCTCGCTTGGCATCAAGCAACTCGAAGGCGACCCGTTCAGCAACTTCGTAGCGATGAACGACAAGGGCGCGATCGTCGAGGGCACGGTGAAATCGGTCGACGCCAAGGGCGCGGTGATCGGGCTTTCGGCCGAGGTCGAGGGCTATCTGCGTGCTTCCGAAATCGCACAAGATCGCGTCGAAGATGCGCGCAACGTGCTGAAGGAAGGTGCCACGGTGAACGCGATGATCATCAACATCGATCGCAAGTCGCGCGGCATCAACCTGTCGATCAAGGCGAAGGATTCGGCTGACCAGCAAGAGGCGATTCGCGGTCTTGCGTCTGATACGAGTTCGGCAGCCTCGGGCACGACCAACCTCGGCGCGTTGCTCAAGGCCAAGCTCGACGGCCAGAATCAGTGAGCGTTTTTAGGTCTGCCGCCGTATGACCAAATCTGAATTGGTCGCCCAGCTGGCAGCGCGATTTCCGCAACTTGTCCTCAAGGATGCGGATTTCGCGGTGAAGACGATGCTCGATGCGATGTCCGAGGCGCTCGCCAAAGGTCATCGCATTGAGATTCGCGGCTTCGGCAGCTTCGGCCTCAATCGTCGTCCTTCACGCGTCGGACGCAATCCCAAGTCGGGTGAGAAAGTGCTGGTGCCGGAAAAGCACGTGCCACATTTCAAGCCCGGCAAGGAGTTGCGCGAACGCGTCGACCGTCGGGCGGGTGAGCCGCTTGACGTAGTCAGTGAAGACGACGATGTCGCTTGAAGCGGGCCGGCAAAACGCCGTCCGTTGACATACCGTGGTCGATCAATGGTGGAACCGGCCTGTTGATTGGCTTCCATCGAAGTAGATTGAAGAGCGCCTTCGGGCGCTTTTTTTTATGCGCGCTCGGCATGTGTGCGTGCATGTGGTGTCCTTCGCGTCTCGGGTAGAGCATGAAGGCCGAGCTCATGGGTATTGCGCCGCATGCTGCAAATCCTTGCAACGGATGTGCTGCGTGCCCGACCAAAGAAGGCTTTCCTTTACAATACGGGCGTTCGCGCATGGGCAGTAGTGGCGGCCCGTGCACCGCGCGTCCTCAAGCCTGTCGCAATTGCATGTGACGCTTATGCGGCGCTCTTACATCGACAGCGACAAGGCCTTTGTTGAGAGAGACCCTATGAAACTGATCGTTTGGTTGATCCGTGCGTTGGTTTTCGTGCTGCTGCTCGTGCTGGCGATCGCCAACCAGCAACATGCCACGCTTAATCTGCTGCTCGGCTATGTTTGGCAGGCACCGTTGATTTTGATCGGCCTTGCGTTCTTCGGGGCAGGTCTCGGCGCGGGGCTGGTTTCGTCGCTGCCGGCGATGGTGCGGCTCAAGCTCGAAAACGGCCGGCTCAGGCGCGATTTGCGCACGGCGCGCGAAACGCCGGCTGCCGTCAGCGAGCCGCCGCTGCCGCCTATCGTCTAACGCGGCGCCTCGGTTGCCGACGCGCTTTATTTCCACGTCTTTTCGTCGACTTACGCTTGCTCTCGCATGGATCTCGATTTTTGGTGGTTGTTGATCATCCCCGTGGCGTTTGCCCTCGGCTGGATGGCGGCGCGCTACGATTTGAAGGCGCTTCTGTCCGAAAGCGCCAGCTTGCCGCGCTCGTATTTCCGCGGCCTCAATTTTCTTTTGAATGAGCAGCCGGATCAGGCGATCGACGCTTTCATCGAGGTGGTCAAGCTCGATCCCGAAACGATCGAGCTGCACTTCGCGCTCGGTAATTTGTTTCGCCGCCGCGGCGAAACCGATCGGGCCATCCGCATTCACCAAAACCTGTTGAGCCGGGCCGATCTGCCAGAAAGCGAGCGCGATCATGCGCTTTTTGAGCTTGGGCAGGACTTCTTGAAGGCGGGCCTCCTCGATCGCGCGGAGGAAACGTTCGGGCGGCTCGATAGCGGCGAGCACGCACTCGGCGCGCAACGGGCGCTGCTGACGATCTTCGAGATCGAAAAGGAGTGGGGCAAAGCCATCGAGACGGCCGAGAAGCTCGAGGAAATGGGGGCACCGCCGCTCACGAAGGAAGTGGCGCAGTTCCACTGCGAATTGGCTCAGGAGGCATTGAGCCGCAAGGACGGCGCCGCTGCGGCCTCGCATCTTGCACGCGGGCTGGATGCCAATCCGCAGAACGTGCGGGCGACGATACTGGCGGGGGACGTTGCGGCGGCTGCCGGCGACTACGCGGCTGCCATCGAGGCTTGGCGGCGTGTCGAGGAGCAGAACCCCGTCTATTTGCCGCTCGTGGCCGAGAAACTGATGGCGGCCTATACCGCGCTTTCACGGGCGCCCGAAGGCGCCGATCTTCTGACGAGCTATGTCGAGCAGCACCGTTCGAGCGATCTGCTCGATATCGCCTATCCGCATGTCGCCGCGCTGCGTGGTAACGAGGCCGCTCATACGCTCGCCCGAGAGCAAATGCGGGCGTCCCCAAATCTTGCTGGCATGACGCGCCTCGTCGAGGCGCAGATGGCGGTGGCCGAGGAGCCGCGTCGCAGTGAGCTCGAATTAATCCGAATACTGATCAAGCAGCGCACCAAGAATTTGCCACGATACACGTGCCAAAATTGCGGTTTCAGGGCGCGGCTTTTCTATTGGCAGTGCCCCGGCTGCAGCGGGTGGGAATCCTACGCCCCGCGCCGGGTCGAGCCGATCGTGACGCCGCAGTGACGTCGCCCGCCGGCCGAAGGCCAAAGCCGGCAATCAACTATGAACGCGTATGAAAATCACCATTATTGGGACGGGCTACGTCGGTCTCGTCACGGGCGCCTGCCTCGCCGAAATCGGCAATGACGTTTTCTGTCTCGATGTCGATCAGCGCAAGATCGATATCCTCAACAGCGGCGGCGTCCCGATCCATGAACCGGGGCTGCAAGAAATCATCGCGCGCACGCGCGCGCACGGGCGCATCACGTTCTCGACGGACGTCAAAGCGAGTGTCGAGCATGGCGAGGTGCAGTTCATCGCAGTGGGCACACCGCCCGATGAGGACGGTTCGGCCGACTTGCAGTACGTCCTCGAGGCCGCACGCAACATCGGCCGCTACATGAATGGGTTCAAGGTTATCGTCGACAAATCGACGGTGCCGGTCGGCACAGCCGAACGCGTGGGCGCCGCCGTAGCCGCTGAGCTCCAAGCCCGCGGCATGGCGGGTAGTGCGTCGCAACAGTTCTCCGTCGTTTCGAATCCGGAGTTTCTGAAGGAAGGTGCGGCTGTCGAAGATTTCATGCGGCCCGACCGCATTGTGCTCGGCAGCGACGACGACGAAATGGGGCGCCTTGCACGCGAGAAGATGAAGCGCCTTTACGCGCCGTTCAACCGCAATCATGAGCGCATGCTTTACATGGATGTGCGCTCCGCCGAGTTCACGAAGTACGCGGCCAACGCCATGCTCGCCACACGCATTTCGTTCATGAACGAAATGTCGAACCTGGCCGACCGCGTCGGCGCAGATATCGAGGCCGTGCGTCGCGGCATCGGCTCGGATCCGCGCATCGGCTACCACTTTCTTTATGCTGGCGTGGGTTATGGCGGCTCCTGCTTTCCGAAAGACGTCCAGGCGCTCGTGCGCACGGCGGGGGAGAATGGGCAGCGCCTGCGCATCCTCGAGGCCGTCGAGGATGTGAACCACGAGCAGAAAGAAGTCATCGTGCGCAAGATCGAGCACACGCTCGGCCACGATCTCGCGGGCCGCACTTTCGCGATCTGGGGCCTTGCGTTCAAGCCGAATACCGACGATATGCGCGAGGCGCCGAGCCGACGCGTTATCGCAGCACTGCTTTCGCGCGGAGCCACGGTGCGTGCCTACGATCCCGTCTCGCTTGACGAGGCGCGGCGCGTGTTCGCGCTCGATCTCGCCGACGCACCGGACGCGCTGGCACGGCTGTCGTTTGCGACTACGCAGGAAGAAACGCTCGCAGGCGCCGATGCGCTCGTGATTCTGACCGAATGGAAGGAGTTCAAGAGCCCGGACTTCCTGCATATGAAGTCGGTGCTGAAGGCGCCCGTCATTTTCGACGGCCGCAATCTCTATGAACCGGAAACGATGGCCGAGCTCGGCATCGACTATTACGCGATCGGGCGCCCCCATGTCCAAATCGACACCACAAACCATACCGCAGCCCATGAGCGCGCCTGACACAGACGTGCGCGCGCCGCTGGCGGCTGCATCGCCCACAGCCGATTTCCCGGTCGTGCCGCGCGAGCGCTTGGCACAGGCCCGCGTGCTGGTGGTGGGCGATGTCATGCTCGATCGCTATTGGTTCGGCGACGTCAATCGGATCTCGCCGGAAGCACCGGTGCCCGTCGTTCACGTGCAGCGCCAGGAAGATCGGCTCGGCGGCGCCGCGAACGTCGCGCGCAACGCCGCCGCGCTCGGCGCGCAAGCGGGGCTGCTTTGTGTCGTCGGTCGCGACGAGCCTGGCGAGCGGATCGTCGAACTCCTGAAAGTCAGCGGTGTGGTGCCACATCTCGAGCGCGATGCGGATCTCTCCACAACGATCAAGCTGCGCGTTCTCTCGCGCCAGCAGCAGTTGCTGCGGCTCGATTTCGAAAATATGCCGGCGCACGAGGCGCTGCTCGCGGGCTTGGCGCGATTCGATGCGCTGCTTGCCACGCATGACGTCGTGCTGTTGTCCGATTACGCAAAGGGCGGCCTGACCCACGTCACCAAAATGATCGAAAAGGCGCGTGCTGCGGGCAGGCCAGTGCTTGTCGATCCCAAGGGGGACGACTGGGAGCGCTATCGCGGCGCAACCTTGATCACGCCGAACCGCGCCGAGCTGCGTGAAGTGGTCGGCCAATGGAAGTCGGAGGAGGATCTCGTTGAGCGCGTAACGGACTTGCGAGCTTCTCTCGGGCTCGAGGGCTTGCTGCTGACGCGATCAGAGGAGGGCATGACGCTCTTCACGGCGGACGGCGAGCTTCACGTCCCGGCCTTTGCTCGTGAGGTGTACGATGTCTCCGGCGCAGGCGATACCGTCATCGCGACACTGGCTGTCATGCTCGGCGCACAACTCCCGCTCGTCGATGCGATTGCCCTCGCGAACCGCGCGGCGGGCATTGTCGTCGGCAAACTAGGCACGGCGACCGTCGATTACGAGGAGCTTTTCGCGCCGGCGGGCTGAGCTCTCCCGTGCGAGTTGATTCCCCCAATGAGTAGCGAAGATCGAGTGGGGCGGCAGGGCTTGCGAGCCGCTCGATCTTCAGCGCGGTTTTCTATCTCTTCGCTATTACGATCATGACCATCATCGTCACCGGAGCTGCGGGTTTTGTCGGCAGCAATCTCGTCAAAGCGCTCAACGAGCGTGGCGAGACACGCATCGTCGCTGTCGACAATCTCACGCGCGCGGATAAGTTCAAGAACCTCGTCGATTGTGAGATCGACGATTATCTCGACAAGACGGAGTTCGTCGAGCGCTTTGTCCGCGGTGATTTCGGCAAGGTGCGCGCGGTGTTCCACGAAGGCGCGTGCTCCGACACGATGGAGACGGACGGCCGCTACATGATGGAGAACAACTTCCGCTACAGCCGTGCCGTGCTGGACGCTTGCCTCGTGCAGGGCACGCAGTTTCTGTATGCGTCGTCGGCGGCCATTTACGGCGGCTCGACCCGGTTCGTCGAGGACCGTGAAGTTGAAGCGCCGCTTAACGTCTACGGCTACTCGAAATTCCTGTTCGATCAGGTGGTTCGTCGTGTGCTGCCGAGCGCGAAAAGCCAGATCGCCGGTTTTCGCTACTTCAACGTCTACGGCCCGCGCGAAGCGCACAAGGGCCGCATGGCGTCGGTGGCGTTTCACAACTTCAATCAGTTTCGCGCAGAGGGCAAGGTCAAGCTCTTTGGCGAGTACAACGGCTATGCGGCGGGTGAGCAAACGCGCGACTTCGTCTCCGTCGAAGACGTCGTGAAGGCGAACCTGTTCTTCTTCGATCATCCGGACAAGTCGGGCATTTTCAATCTCGGCAGCGGCCGAGCGCAGCCGTTCAACGATATCGCAACGACAGTCGTCAATACGCTGCGCGCGCTGGAGAACCAGCCGGCACTCTCGCTCGCCGAGATGGTGCAGCGCGGGCTCATCGAGTACGTGGCGTTCCCCGATGCGCTACGCGGCAAGTATCAATGCTTCACACAAGCCGACCTTTCGCGCCTGCGCGCGGCCGGCTACGAGGCACCGTTTCTGACGGTGCAAGAGGGCGTCGATCGCTATGTGCGTTGGCTGTTCGGCCAACTGTAAGGCGCGCATCAATCTCCCTACACTGGGATCTCTCGGCCGGCCTGCGACGTTACCGCGCTTCTCCGCTCGGGGGCCGTCATGTTTAACGGAGATCCCATGTTCAGACGATTTCTACACTGGTTTGCCGCAGCTGCGCTTGCCGCGCTGTCTGTTCAGGCGCTTGCAGCCGTCGATGTCAATGCAGCCGACGAGTCGGCGCTCATCGGCATCAAAGGCATCGGCCCTGTTAAAGCGCGGGCGATTCTCGATGAACGGGCCGCGGGTGGACCGTTCAGAGACGCCGCCGATCTGGCCGAGCGCGTCAAGGGCCTCGGCGGCCAAGCGCTTCTGCGATTGCAAGCCGAGGGGTTACGCGTCGGTACGATCGCGGCCGTGCCCTTCGATCATCTCAACGCCGCGCGCGCCCTCACGCGTGCGCAGGCGCACCCCACCGCAGTGGCTCTGCGTGGGGCCGACTTCACCACTCGTGCGCTGATGCCGACATCGAGCGCGATCAGGCAGTAAGCATTCGGCGCGACAGCAGGCTGTACGGCCGGTGGTGTTGGCCGTTCGGCGAGCGCGTTCGAAACTCGCGCCCGTGCTGTGTTTGGACTTGCCTCGGCATACCGTCTCCTTCGGTCGTCTGTCGGAAGACGGCTTCCCGCGGCTTTGCCGCGGGTTTTTTGCATGGGGCGGTGGCCTTTCTACTTCATCAAGGGCTGCCGAGGCGACAACCAGCATGCATGGGCTACGGCGGCGTCGGTAAGCGTCGGTCGGTAAGTAAGCGGCGCAGGGCAACCGGTCGAGCCGCCGGGCGCGCCATCTCACGCTGCTTTACAATCGAACGCTTTGACGACGATTCACCGAGCGCAACACCCATGCCATACAAGACCATCGAAGACACGATCGGCAACACGCCGCTCGTGCAACTCGTGCGGTTGCCTGACGATGAGGTCCGCAGCCGCAACAACATCATCCTTGCCAAGCTAGAAGGCAATAATCCGGCGGGCTCGGTGAAGGATCGGCCCGCCTTGTCGATGATCAAGCACGCTGAGGCGCGCGGACGCATCAAGCCGGGTGACACGCTCATCGAGTCCACCAGCGGCAATACGGGCATCGCACTGGCGATGGCCGCGGCGATTCGTGGCTACAAGATGGTGCTCGTGATGCCGGAGGACCTGTCGGTCGAACGTCGCCAGAGCATGGCCGCATACGGCGCACAAATCGTGCTCACGCCGGTGCAGGGCGGCATGGAGTACGCGCGCGACCTAGCCGAAGAGATGCAGCGTGAAGGAAAGGGCGTGATTCTCGATCAGTTCGCCAACGCTGACAATCCGCTGGCGCATTACGAAAGCACGGGCCCCGAGATCTGGCGCGACACAGAAGGCCGTGTGACGCACTTCGTCTCCTCGATGGGCACAACCGGCACGATCATGGGGACCTCGCAGTACCTGAAGGAGCAGAACGACGCGATCGAGATCATCGGCGCACAGCCCGAGGAAGGCTCACGCATCCCCGGCATTCGCAAGTGGCCCGAAGCCTACCTGCCGAAGATTTTCGACCGTAGCCGTGTCGATCGCACGGAAAGCGTTTCTCAAGTTGCCGCTGAGGCGATGGCGCGCCGCATGGCTGCCGTCGAAGGCATCTTCTGTGGCATCTCGTCCGGCGGCGCGTGCGAAGTGGCATTGCGCATCGCCCGCCAGGTGGAGAACGCGACCATCGTCTTCATCGTGTGCGATCGCGGCGACCGCTATCTATCGACGGGGGTCTTTCCGGCCTGAGCCGGGCCGTTGGTTGCGCTCGGTGTGGATCCGCCAGGATTCGCACCGCGTGCGCCACCGGGGTTCAACTGTGAAGCTTGCGCAGGTGCGTGGCCCGCTTGCATGCCAAGCGTCTGCGCGTCGACGCGTGCCTTGACCGTCTCCCCAAGCTGATAGACGGCGAGCGCATAGAAAAAGCTGCGGTTGTACCGCGTGAGGACGTAGAAGTTCTGCAAGCCGAGCATATATTCGGTCGGCTCGCTTGGGCTCGGCAGATCGATGACGAGTACTGGCGTGGCCGCTTCTCCGATCATGTCTAGGCCGGGTTCGTCGAGCAGCATGCCCGCGCGCAGCAACTGCGCGAGCGGCCAATGCGGCTCTGGCTGGCCGTCCGCCGCGGCTTGCGCGATACCCAGGCTGCCCGCATCGTGCGAGATCTTCCATACGACGGGCTGGCCTGCGCTCCAGCCGTGCTCGCTCAGAAAGTGAGCGACGCTGCCGATGGCATCGGCCGTGCTCGTGCGCAGATCGATGTGATCGTTGCCCTCGAAATCGACGGCGTACTGCACGATGCTGCTAGGCAAGAATTGTGGAATGCCGATGGCACCTGTGTACGAGCCGCGCACGGTGGTCGGGTCGATCTGCACATTGCGCGTCCAGATCAGGTAGTCCTCCAGATTCTTGCGAAACGTCTTTTCGCGTTCAGCCCGGTTCGGCGTATCCGGATAATCGAAGGTGAGCGTTGTGAGGGCGTCGAGCACGCGGAAGTTGCCCATATAGCGACCGTACATCGTCTCGACCCCGATGATGCCCACGATGACCTCCGGAGGCACGCCGTATTGCTGGTAAGCGCGCTCTAGCGTTGCGCGGTTCTCGAGCCAGAACTTGACGCCAGCATTGATCCGCACGGAATCCAGGAAACGCGCCCGGTACACTTGCCAGTTCTTGATGGCGGGCGAGGGCGCTGGCAGGACGAGCTTCGCGATCGTCGGCGAGTAGTTCGCGCTCGCGAAAAGCGTGTGCAATGCCGTGGCATCGAAGTCATACCGCGAGACCATATCGTCAATGAATGTATTGACCTCAATATTGTCGGCATATCGCTGCAACACCAGTTGTGCCTCAGCCGGGTTGGGCCGCGACAATTTTGGCAGCGGATTCTGCACAGCCTGCGCCGCGGTGGGGCGGGCGTTGGTCTGAGGCACAGCATTCGTTGTTTCGGCGAAAGCGGCAGCCGTCCCGGCGAAGAGGAGCAGCGCGGCGAGGGCCAACGTTTTGATGGAATTCGATGGGGTGGTGGCAGCAGTCATGTGCGAGCGGCTAGGGCGGAGTGCGGAGGAAGCTGCGTAAAGCGTTGTGTGGGATGGCGTACAAGCTCGCGCGAAGCCGTTGATCACACCAATGGCTTGGGGCTCGGCGCAGTATAGCGAAGGGGCGCGGTGTGCGAAACCGAGATGTGGTTCGCTTGGCACTTGGGGCCGCTCAGCCATCTTTCACGTTTCGATGCCGCCGCCTAACAGACGATGCAGCCGACGCTGCCGACGCCTCGATGCAGGTCTCCGGTCACATACCGCTTCGTACTGTGTCACCTCGGCCCCGCAGCTTCATTGTCTCAGGTCCAGTACCGCTACACGGCTGTGGTAACGTAGCTTATTTCCGAGCCCGAGCCGAACAAGGAGACATGCCGGACACGGCAGACGAACCAACATGGCGACCGCTGTTTATTCACATGCTGATTGTCTTCTGCACGAGATGGGCCCGGATCATCCGGAATGTCCCGAGCGGCTGCAGGCGATCGAGGATCAGCTGATCGCGAGCCGGATTGCGCCGCTAATCATGCGCGAATCGGCGCCGCTGGCCGGGATGGACGATCTCGCACGCGTGCACACGCATGCACATATCGAGTTCATACGGTCTCGCGCGCCGAGCGAGGGCTACACGGTCATCGATCCCGACACGTCAATGAACCCGCACACGTGGCAAGCTGCGCTGCGCGCCGCTGGCGCGGCTGTAGCGGCGACGGATGCGGTCATTCAGGGGCACTACGACAATGCGTTTTGCAGTGTGCGGCCGCCCGGGCATCATGCGGAGCCGTCGCAGGCGATGGGCTTCTGCTTCTTCAACAACGTCGCCATCGCCGCGCGGCGCGCGCTTACCGTTCATGGTCTGACACGCGTGGCCATCGTCGATTTCGATGTCCACCATGGCAATGGCACCGAGGCGGCGTTTGCGGGCGATGCGCGCGTGCTGATGTGCAGCTTTTTTCAGCATCCGCTCTATCCCTTCAGTGGTGTGGAAAATCCGGCGCCGAACATGGTCAACTTGCCGATGCCGCCACGCACCAAAGGCGATGTCGTCAGGGAAGCAATCGAGAGGGCCTGGTTGCCGCGTCTCGAGGCGTTCAAGCCCGAGATGATTTTCATCTCGGCGGGGTTCGACGCTCATCGCGAGGACGATATGGCCAACATGGGCCTCGTCGAGGACGACTACACCTGGATCACCGAGCGAATTTGCGAGGTCGCGGAGCGGCACGCGGGCGGCCGGATCGTCAGTTGCCTCGAGGGCGGCTACAACCTGTCGGCGCTCGGGCGCAGCGTGGTCGCGCACGTGCGTGCGTTGGCGGGAATTTAGCCCGTCTCGGTACGAGGATTCGATCCCGGCTCCAGCGAAGCGCTGGGTGCTTATTCCAATACGGCATGCCGTCGCAACCATCGATTATTTAATCAAATGGACGCAACGCAGTAGTATTGCGGGCTTTGCCGAACGAGCCACGGCGGCATGATGCCCCTTGATGCACCGACGAGTCGTGAGCGG
>NZ_DATJJF010000095.1:0-25788 GCF_035492435.1 Trinickia sp. | reverse complement strand
CGAAACATGCCGTAGTCGTAGCGGATGCCATAGCCGAAGCCCGGAATGGCCAGCGTCGCCATCGAATCGAGAAAGCAGGCGGCAAGACGCCCCAGACCGCCGTTGCCGAGCGCGGCGTCAACTTCGAGCTCGGCAACCGATGCCATATCGACGCCAAGACTCGCCAACGCCTGGTTCATCTGATCATAGATGCCGAGCGCAAGCAGCGCGTTCGTGAAAGTGCGGCCGATCAGGAATTCCATCGACATGTAATAGACGCGCCTGACGTCTTGCTCGTACTGCTGACGTGTCGTTTTCATCCAGCGCGCGACGAGCCTGTCACGAACCGCCAGCGCCGCGGCATGGAGCCAGTCCTGCGGACGCGCAGCGACCGCGTCCTTGCCGACACCGTAGATCAAACGATTGGAGATGGAGCGGCGCAGCGCATCGACGGTGTTGCTCAGCTGATCGAATTCGAGATCGACGGCCGTCATCAATACCCTCCTTGTCCACGCTGCGGCACGCCGCTTGCTCTTTGCACGTGTCTCGCAAAGCCTGATGGCGTGTGCCGCGGAACGTTGAGGTTACGCCTTTTTGAGGTGGGTCGGAACGTCTCGACCTGAAGATGAGTGTGCCTGAGTGTCAAGACGAAAGGCCATCGGAATAACGATGGCCGGCCGTCACTTCACTCAGGAAAAAAGCAGGATAAAAGAGAGGAGCGCAAGCCCGCTCGCTTGAGCGCGAGCGTCAGCACGGCTGCAATTAGCGCGGCAAATAAGCGAGCGGATCCATCGGTGTGCCTGCACGGCGGATCTCGAATTCGAGCGTGCTACGGCCCGATCTGTCGATACCCATGGTGCCGAGCGGCTGCCCTTTCTTCACGGCGTCCCCTTCTTTGACGGCAACCTCCCCACTCAACGAATAGCCTGTCACAAGCCCCTCACTGTGCTTTATGACGATGAGCGACGCGTACTGATCCGTTGCATTGCCCACATAAATCACCTGCCCGTCGGCTGCGGCCTTCACGGGTTGATCGGACTGGCCCGCGATGACGATCCCCTTTGTGTTGCGCGTTGCAGAGGATCTCAGCACCTGACCATAGGCCGGCCAAGCGAGACGAATCGCCGGCTCCCCCGCCGCGTTTGCGTTCGCCGCAACCGGCGGCACGACGCGCAGCACTTCTCCCGGCACGATGTCCGCGTTGATCGGCAAGCGATTCCACTCCGCCAGGTCCTGAATCCTCTGACCGAAGCCACCCGCCACGCTCGCCAGCGTATCGCCGGAACGAACTCGGTAAAAGCCCGGTGAGACGTTACCCGGTTGTTCCGGTGGGCGCGATTGTGCCGATGGGGATGGCTGGGTCATCCATCCCTCTGTCGTCATACAACCGCTCGCCAGCACAGCGCAAGCGGCATACAGCGCAGCCCGAGATAGTGCGCGCTGTTGCCAAGCGAAAGACCAGATCGTCTTCACTATTGCCCTCGATTAAATGCCATGGGTTCGATGAATCGGGTGCGCGTTTTCACAAACGGCGTCGCCCTCCTATTGCTGAGCACGCCCATGTTGCGTGCTCACCCATCGTCAAACGAACGCTACCTCCAGTTCCGATGACGAGACATCGCGCCTCGCCTATAGCCTATAGGAATGCGCAACATGTTCTGTGCCAGCAGACGCGTAGCAAACGTCATCGCTTCGAGTAGCGTCAAGCACGCATCGTTCCCTTCCCGATAATGCATTTTCAACCGAGGATCGCATAGATAAACGGCGAAGAGCAAAGCAAAAACAATAGGCTCGCCGCCCGTGCAAGCGGGCGGCGAGCCATGTTCTTTCGTTTTTCTTACTGTTTCAGCTGTTTCTATTGCTTTGCGAATCCAATCAACGGCCGGAATAGAGCGAATGCCCGTTGGCATACGTCGGACCACTAACAGAGACGCCCGATTGCGCCTCGTTCGCCGCGCCGCCGACGTCGCTCGTGTGTGCGGCAGCCGTACCGTCTTGCGCTGCGACGCGTGCTTCCGCCGCTTGAATGTCGGCCGGGTAGTGCGGGTCCTGCCCTGCCGGACGATAACCTGCTTGCTCGAGGCGGGCCAAGTCCGCCTCAACCTGGGCACGCGTTAGCGGCTGATTCGATTGCACTTGTGCTTGCGCGAACGAAGCAAGCGGCATCAAGAGGGCAACGCCGACAGCGGCACCAAAAACAAGCGATTTCATTACCAAACCTCCAAAATTCAGCCTCACACCTGAAGCAACCAGCACATTTTAATTGTTTTCGCACCTAGGGGAACCACCATATCGAGAAACACAGTTTTCATACGAGCAACAATCAACGGATTAATCTGATCAATCACCACAAAAACAGCAACCATCCGCGAAATCAAGCCACTGGCTCGTCATGACCAATTTGCGTGAAAGCTTCCCTCTCGATCGACGCGCTCGAAGGTGTGGGCCCCGAAAAAGTCTCGCTGTGCTTGAATCAAGTTTGCGGGCAGACGCTCGGACCGGTAGCCGTCGAAGTACGTGATGGCCGATGCGAACGCGGGAACGGCCACGCCGGCCGCGACGGCAAACATCACTACCTCGCGCAAAGCGGATTGGTAGCTGTGTGCAATATCACGGAAGTAAGGATCGAGTAGCAGATTGGTGAGCGTCGGGTTGTTCGCGTAGGCGTCGGTAATTTTCTGGAGGAAACGCGCGCGAATGATGCAACCGGCGCGAAAGATCTTTGCGATCGTGCCGTACTGGAGGTTCCAGCCATAGGCGTCGGAAGCCGCGCGCAATTGCGCAAATCCCTGGGCGTAAGAGATCACCTTGCTCAAATACAGCGCGCGCCGCACCGCTTCGATCAATGCTGGGCGCTCGCCCCCAAACGGCTTCGCCTGCGGCCCACGGAGCACTCGGCTCGCGGCGACGCGTTCCGTCTTCAGCGACGACAGCACACGGGCGAATACCGATTCGGTGGTCAGCGTTAGCGGCACACCGAGATCCAGGGCATTCTGGCTCGACCATTTGCCGGTACCTTTTTGCGCGGCGCGATCAAGAATCACATCGATGAGGTCGCGACCCGTTTCCGCGTCCCGCCTACGAAATATCTGCGAAGTGATATCGATCAGATAGCTGTCGAGCTCGCCCTCATTCCAATTCGCATAAACCTGTGCGAGCTCGGCATTCGACAATCCCGCGACATGCTTCAACACCGCATAGCTCTCGGCGATCAGCTGCATATCGCCATATTCGATTCCGTTGTGCACCATCTTCACAAAATGCCCCGCCCCCCCGGGCCCCATGTAGGCGACGCACGGCTCGCCATCCTGAGCTTTTGCCGCAATTTCGATCAGGATCGGCGCAACAAGGTCGTAAGCGTCGCGTGGACCGCCCGGCATGATGGAAGGCCCCTTCAAGGCCCCCTCTTCGCCTCCGGAAATGCCGGTGCCTATGAAATGCAAGCCCGCCTTCGCAAGCTCACCGTTGCGCCGTTCGGTGTCGGTGAAATGGGTGTTGCCCCCGTCGATGAGGACGTCGCCCGGCGCAAGCAGCGGCTTGAGCGCCGCAATCGTCGCGTCGGTCGCTTCGCCTGCTTTCACCATCAGCAGGATGCGGCGTGGCGTTTCAAGCAAGTCGACGAACTCCTGAAGCGAATAGCCGGCCACTAGCTTGCGCCCGGGGTACTCGGCAAGCATTTCGTCGATTCTCGTGCGCGTGCGGTTGTAGACGGCCACCGCGTAACCGCGGCTCTCGATATTCAGCGCAAGATTGCGGCCCATGACCGCAAGACCGATGACGCCGATAGCGGGTTTGTCCATCGTCGATTCTCCATGGATCACTACGCGAAAGCAGATAGAAGCCACATTGAAAGAAAAGCAGCAGCGGCACTGAATGCCGCAGGGCATGACGCGTCGAGCGTCAGCAATCGGAGAAATACCCTGCAAGTTGCTGCGCAAGCACGGCGAGCGCATCGGCGCACGGTGCCTCGATCTTCAACGACAGCAAAGGGTCAGCCCGCGTGCGGCCGATGTTGATCGCGGCAATCGGCATACCCGCACGCGAGGCTTTGAGACAAAAGCGATAGCCGGAGTACACCATGAGCGACGAACCGACGACGAGCATCGCGTCGGCAGCCTCAAGTCCGCGCGAGGCAGCTTCGACACGCTCGCGCGGCACGTTCTCGCCGAAAAAGACGACCGATGGCTTGAGCAAGCCGCCGCAATGCGGACACGTCGGCACACGGAAACGGCTTAAATCGCTGCAGTCGAGATGGGCGTCACCATCGGCCAACGGTGCAGCAACGGCAGCCACGAGGGTGGGGTTGTCGCGCGCGAGCGTCTGCTGGATAGCCGCGCGCCGATGCTGCGCGCCGCAATCGAGGCATTCGACGACATTGATACTGCCGTGAAGCTCGATCACCTCGCGGCTGCCCGCACGTTGATGGAGGCCGTCGACGTTTTGCGTGACGAGCCGCCCAATGCGGCCCGCCGCGGCTAGCCGCGCGAGAGCGCGATGCGCAACATTGGGATGCGCATCGCTGAGAGTCGGCCAGCCGATCATGCTGCGCGCCCAATAACGGCTTCGTGCTTGCTCGCAACCGAGGAAGTCCTTGAGCTGAATGGGCTGCGCGCGCATCCACTCGCCCGTTGCATCGCGATAACCCGGAATGCCCGATGCTGTGCTGACACCCGCGCCTGTCAGCACGAAAAGACGCGGATAACGGCGCGCAAATTCGCTCAGCGCCTCAAGGGCAGCTGTGTTCCCGAAAGAGACAATCGATGAAGACCCAACGCACTCGCTCATGACGGCTCGCGGCGAAGACTGCGCGCCATAGCGCAATGATGCGAATTCTACGCCGTTCGCCTAGAACCGATCGACGCGAAACGGTGTCGGATCGACGACGAGCCGGGTGCTGCCCGTCAACATCTCTGAAATGAGCCGCCCTGTCACTGGTCCCAGCGTAAAGCCATGGTGCCCGTGGCCGAACGCGAACCAGAGATCGCGGTGACGCGGAGCCGGCCCAATGATCGGCAGCATATCTCCCGTACACGGACGCTGGCCCATCCATGGCTCGACATCGACACGCTCGCCGAGCGGATACAGCTCACGTGCGATCGGCTCGACCGCCGCCAGCTGATTTGGGGTCTTCGGCTGATCGAGCAAAGCAAGCTCGGCACCCGTCGTCAACCGGATGCCGCGATTCATCGGCGCTATCAGGTACCCGCTTTCCACATCGAGTACTGGATGAAAGAGCGGCGAATCAGCCGGCTGCCGGTAGTGCATGTGATATCCGCGCTTGATACCCAGTGAAAGCCGATAGCCGAGCCGCAAGGCGATTGGCTCTGACCAGGGTCCCAACGCCACCACTGCCGATCGCCCCTCTGCCATGCCCTCTTCGGTGTCGACGCGCCATTGCCCCTGCAGCGTGGAAGCGTCGCCCAACAGGAACCGCCCGCCGAGGTCTTTGAAGTAGCATGCGTAAGCCGTCACGAGCGCGTTGGGGTCGGCTACGGATTGCGTCTGCGTGTACCAGACACCTCCCGCAAGCGTGTCCGCAAGATTCGGCTCGAGCTCATGCAAGCGCGCCGCATCGAGCGCCTCGTAGTTCACGCCAAACTCCTTGTGTCCAAGCTCCGCGGCCTTGAATTCCTGGTCGCGCTTGGCAGCTGTCCGGAACACCTTGATCCAGCCGGTTGGGCGCATGAGCCCCGTAGCACCCGCAGCCTCGGCAAGCGTCTGATGTTCGGTGACGCATTGCATGATGAGCGAAGCATAGGATCGCGCGATCGTCGCGTGCCGGGCGGGATGGGAGTTGCGCCAATAACGGAACAGAAAAGGCGCCAGCTTCGGCATCGCGGCCGAATGAAAGCGAACATCAAGCGCTCGATTGCGCGCGTAGCCGAGCAACTTGCCGACCTCGCGCGGGAACGCGTACGGGTAGACACCCTCGCGCTGAATCAACCCAGCATTGCCGAACGACGTTTCGTTGCCCGGCTGCTTGCGATCGACAAGCGCCACCGCGTAGCCGCGTTTTTGCAAGTGCACAGCGATAGAGACGCCGACCATGCCAGCGCCGAGCACGATGATGTCGAATTTCATGGGTCGCCCATTCAATATCCGCAGATCTGCACTGCACCGCTTATATCCGTGCGAAGGAACGCATCGCCGCAACCTTGATACAAGTACACCGAATTGTGGAGCGCAGGGCGCGCTGTACGATACGGTACCCGCGTTCGCACTCTGTGCGCTTTCGCTCCTCGCGCATGGCGCCATTCTCGCGCCACTCGTGCCGCCAAATGCGCAGTTCACACCACGGGCGCTCGGCATTCAGGCTATCCTGCCGCAAGTCGACATTGATCGAAAGGCTCGCAACGGGCCGCAGCAGTTTGCGTTTGGGAAGCACTCAACGATACAAGCACCTTTCGTGCGGCCCCGGCCTCGAAAGCATTGAAAGGAACGCGGTAAAGGATCGACAAGGCTTTGATATCCGGCAAATGCGCAAGTAGGCGGAAAACTTGCGCCAATCGGCTTGCGACTCGTTGACGACGCTGCGTGCAGGATTACCGGCGATTTTTTCAATCGTTTGCCGGCGCATCTGACGAATGCCACCCGGTGCGTGCGCCCATTCAGACTGAAGATCCGGCGCTGCGAGCGGCGACGGCAAGTAATCCGCGGCCAATCGGTTCGTAGGACTTGGCGACGCGGCTCGACATGCGCCTGAGGCAAGGGAACAGAATCATGGAAAGTATGGATCTTGAAGTACTAAAGTCGAGTGTTCGATGGCTTGTGGAAGGCCATCGTGTGCTGCTTGTTACGGTAGTGAAAACGTGGGGCTCATCGCCCCGTCCCGAAGGTGCAATGCTCGCTGTGCGCGACGATGGCCTCGTCGTCGGCTCGGTTTCGGGCGGGTGCATCGAGGATGATCTGATCGAGCGTGTGCGTCGATCGGGCATCACGTCAACGCTCCCGGAAGCGATCAAATACGGCATTTCGGCCGAAGAGGCGCATCGATTCGGATTGCCGTGCGGCGGCACGATCGAGCTCGTGCTGGAGCCGCTCACACCGGCAAGCGGTCTCGATCAGTTATGCCGCGAAGTGGAATCCGGCCGGCTCGTCACGCGCACGCTCGACATGACGACGGGCACGGCAACCCTGACCCCCGCACTTGCCACCGACGGCGTCCAGTTCGACGACAACCGGTTGGTGACGATTCACGGGCCGCGCTACAGAATGCTCGTCATCGGCGCCGGGCAGCTGTCCCGCTATCTGTGCAGCATCGCCGTTGGCCTCGACTATCAGGTCACCGTGTGCGATCCGCGTGAAGAGTACACCGACGTGTGGGACGTACCGGGCACGACGCTCGTGCGTACGATGCCCGACGACACGGTCCTCGACATGAAGCTCGACAAGCGCTGCGCCGTCATCGCATTGACCCACGATCCGAAGCTCGACGATCTCGCCTTAATGGAAGCGTTAAGAACACCGGCTTTCTATGTCGGTGCGCTTGGCTCGCGTCGCAACAATGCGACACGACGCGAACGCCTGAAGGAGTTCGATCTGACTGACGCGCAGTTGGCACGGCTGCATGGTCCCGTCGGCCTCTACATCGGCAGCCGCACGCCGCCGGAAATTGCCATTTCCATTCTTGCCGAAGTGACCGCTGCAAAAAACGGCGTTTCGCTACCGACGCTCTTGCAAGTCGAAGGGGCCAAGGCGGCCAGAGAACAAGCCGCAAGCGTTGGCTCTACGTGCGACGTATGAGCCAACGCTTGCAGCCTGCGGCCGCGCTTGCCTGTGGATCGAATGCACGGTGATCGATCGGCAAGCGGTACATCGCTATTTGCATTTAAGCTTCGCTCTTAAATGCCGATAGACCACTGATACACCGCGGCGCGTGGCACCTTCTCGTCTCGATGCGCATGCGCGCCGCGGTAATTCGAAACACAGAATTCAAACCTTGCAATTGGCGTGCGTTTTCGCGCCGGTCGAAATGCCGCTTTGCGATACCGATGGGAAAAACGAGTGAGCCTCGATGAGTACTACGAACGATTAGGCTTACCGCGCGCCGCAACGCCAGCCGATATCAAACGGGCCTATCGCCGCCTGAGGGCCAAATACCATCCCGACCGCAACAAAGGCGACGAGTCGACGGCCGAGCCGGCTTTCAAGCGTGTCCAGGAAGCATTCGAAATTCTTACGGGCAAACGCGAAGCACCGCGCTCGCCTGCCCCCTCGAAGGCCGGCGCCCGTGCTGCGGAACCGCGCCAGCGCAGCCACACCCGCGCGGACTCAGGGCGGCAGCCCAGCGGCGCTCGCGCGCAAGAGGAGACGACGGCCCGCGCAGCACGCCCCGATTCCGGCGCCGCTAGCGCCTTCGCCTTTGCTGCCCATGCGGGCCCGATGCCGGTACGAGGCGCCCATCGACATACCCAACTTTATGTGCCCCTTGAAGTAGCCATCCACGGGGGCGAGGTGCCGGCAAGCTACCAAATCACCGCAACGTGCCGTCAGTGCAACGGGATGAGCGCACCGCACATGGCGCAACCCTGCACGCCTTGCGGCGGGCTCGGACGTCTGCACGATTCGACCGTCTGCACCGTGTGCTCAGGCCGCGGCCGCGTCAGATCCAGCCCGTGGTGCGCGGCCTGCCAGAACAAGGGGGTCGAACTGCTCCCGAAATCCGATACCGTTGACGTGCCAGCTGGCGCTTGGGATGGTCAGCGGATCGTTGTGACCGGCGGCGGTTTTCCCGGCTTGCACGGCGGAGCGGCGGGCGATGCCATATTCACCATCGCCATCCTGTACGGGGCCGATATTCAGCGCGATGGCCTCAATCTCATCGGTGAGATCGAGGTCGACTTTGTCACGGCGACGCTCGGCGGAAGCACTGTCCTCCCCTTCCTCGGGCGGGAGATAGAGGTGACCATCGCGCCCAACGCACAGAGCGGCAGCATTGTTCGACTACCGGCATACGGCCTTACCGACCCGGCCGGCAACCGCGGCGAACTCAAGCTGCGCATCGTGCTCGCCATGCCCGCTGCGGCCCGCCATCTAACAGAGGATCAGCGGCAGGCCTTGCGAGAGATGTTCGCCGAGGCTGAACGGCGCGGCGCTGCGGCTCGATGAGGATCGTCGCCGCGACGGTCCGATTTCGAGTGCCGCGGCGCTGCGCAATCGCCCGGTTGATGCAGGGTTAGGGGTGCATAGGGCCATCCCCGGATTGGCGTGTCGCATCGCGTTTCTGATAAGCTTGCCCGACATGCCGGCCCCTGCCGCCCTGTATTCTGTTAATGCCGCCATCGCGGTGTCCCCATCTTTCATTGCGCTTCATCATGTCCTTCGTCACGTCGACGTCTGTGGCGTCCGGTTCGCCCGAAATGACGGCGACGCAGGTTGTCCCCCCCGCTTCTCGAGCAGACCGCGTCTACGTTCAGCTGCGCGACGACATCTTCGAGATGCGCCTCTTGCCTGGGGATCGCATCACCGAGGCCAGCGTTGCGGAGCGCTTCGAAGTCTCGCGCACACCCGCGCGCGAAGCCCTGCAACGCTTGCAATCGGATGGCCTCATGCAAGGCTACGTGCGCGGAGGCTGGGAGGTTGTGCCCATTGACTTCAAGCGATTCGACGATCTCTACGAGATGCGCGAGTTGCTCGAAACGTTTGCTGTCCGAAAGATTTGCAGCGCGCTGGAGCACCCGGCTTCCAGCGGTGCAGCCAGAGTCGCGTCGACATTGGACGCGCTCGCTGCAACATGGAAGGTGCCGCCGAAGCATCGCATCCGGGATGGGCGAGCGTTGGCCGCGCTCGATGAAGCCTTTCATCAGGCACTGGTCGACGCCACCGGCAACGAAGAACTGATGTCCGCGATGCGCAACGTGACCGACCGCATCCGCATCGTGCGACGTCTCGATTTCGTTTACGGCGACTGTTGCGACGAAGCCTATGAGGAGCATGCGGCCATCCTGGGCGCGCTGCACGAACGTAACGCGCAAGGCGCAACGCGCTTGCTCGAGGAACATATCCGGGCGAGCTGTACGGAAGTCCGCAAGTTGACGGTGCACCGTCTTCAAGACGCGCGCACCACTTTGGCCCCTCACGCACTCCCCCCGCCCCGTTCGGGCAAGCGTCGCACCATTTAAGGGCGCGACCATTTTCCACCCGCGTTGCATCGGTGCATCTCTTTTCAGAAAGCAGCCGGATCGGCAAGCCCCGCCCCACAACGGTCCCACCTCATCTGCTTACCGCTTGAGCGCCGACTGGCGCCGTCTGGCACGACTCTCGCTAAATGTCGACACCCTTGTATACAAGAGGGCGATATCGAGCATCCGGCAATTGCCGACAGGCGTGCGTCGCCCCAATAAAAGCGAGAAACTGATGAACACCACACCTGCCTCTGTCAACCGTCAACCGGCGGCTGCGGCCGTACCGGCTGCCGGCACCGCGTGGACCCAGTTGCTGCTGGGTCTGATCTGCATGATGACGATTTCCAGTCCGCAGTATGTCTGGACGCTGCTGACCAAGCCTTTGATGGCGAAGTTCGGGGTTGAATTACCCGCGTTGCAGGTGACCTTCTCGATCCTGGTCGTCCTGCAGGGCTTCTTCTCGCCCTTTCAAGGTGCATTGATCGACCGCTTCGGCGCGCGGACGCTGATCTCGATCGGAACGTTGCTCGCCGGCGTGAGCTGGATTTTCGCCGCCCACGCGAGCAGCGCAACCATGCTGTACCTGACCTACGGCGGATTGGGTGGGCTCGGAACGGGCATCGTCTATGTCGGTGTCGTCGGTCTCGTCGTTCGCTGGTTCCCCGGCAATCGCGGCTTCGCTGCGGGCATCGTCGCTGCCGGCTATGGCATGGGTGCGATCGTCACGACGTTCCCCATCGCTTCGACCCTCGCGTCGCACGGCATCGACTACACACTCGGCCTGTACGGTGCGATTTTCGCAGTCGTCGGCGTCCTCGCTGCGCAAGGACTGCGCACGGCGCCGCAGACGCTCGAGGCTGACACGGCCACGTCGAGCCGCGACTTCCGCCCTTCGCAAATGCTGAAGACGCCGATCTTCTGGCTGATGTTCCTGATGATGACGATGATGTCGACGTCGGGCCTCATGGTCACCTCGCAAATGGCCAGCTTCGCCGCCGACTTCGGCGTGAGCAAGGTGCTTGTCTTCGGCCTCGCCGCAGTTCCCCTCGCGCTCACGATCGACCGCTTCTGCAACGGTCTTACGCGGCCGCTCTTCGGCTGGGTTTCGGACCGGTTCGGCCGCGAAAATACGATGACGTTCGCGTTTGCGCTCGAAGGCATCGCCATGACGCTGTGGCTGATGACGCGCAGCGACCCGATGCTCTTCGTGCTGTTGTCGGGCATCGTGTTCTTCGGTTGGGGCGAAATCTTCTCACTGTTCCCCTCGACGCTGACCGACACGTTCGGCAACCGTTTCGCGACAGCGAACTATGGCTGGCTCTATGTCTCGTTCGGTATCGGCTCGATCTTTGGCGGGCCGCTCGCCGCGCTGCTGCACCAGCATGCCGGCAGCTGGATTCCCGTGTTCGGCTGCGCCATCGCACTCGATCTGACGACAGCGCTTCTCGCGTTCTTTGTGCTCAAGCCCTCACGCGCCCGCTTCCTCGCGCGCCGGGGCGCTTAAGCCTTGTTAGCCTTGTCGCTCGTCGCTCAAATCGTATGCGTATGCGTCTGAGTCGTTCGGGTCGCTAATTTGCCCTCGCCTTGGTGCTCGCCGTTGCTAAAAGTGTGAGCACTGGTTTGCGGCACCCTTGCATGCTGTGCTGCCTTGCGGCACAGCATTTTCATTTTTAAGGCGCATTGAAAGCGAGGCAGCGTATTGTTATGCCTTTGCCGCATGGCGTGGGTGCACCCGTGCCTATCGCGGCTTGGCCCAACCTCGAATTCGATTCGCTATTGTGTCCCGTCCCAAGTTCCTTCCCGACAACTTTACGCTCGCGCTGGCGGGAACCGTCGCGTTCGCGAGCATCCTGCCCTGCCGAGGCGAAGCCGCGGTTGCTGTCGACTGGCTGACCAACTTCGCCATTGCAATGCTCTTCTTCATGCACGGGGCGAAGCTGCAGCGTGAAGCGATTGTGTCAGGGGCCACGCAGTGGCGCCTGCATGCTCTTGTGCTGTTGACGACGTTCGTTCTTTTTCCGTTGTTCGGTCTCGCGTTCAAGCCGATTCTCTCGCCGCTCGTCACGCCAACGGTCTATACCGGCGTGCTTTTTCTTTGCACGCTGTCCTCGACGATCCAATCGTCGATTGCGTTTACGTCGATGGCCAAGGGCAATGTTCCCGCAGCCATCTGCAGTGCGTCGGCCTCGAGCCTGCTTGGCATTTTCATTACGCCGGCGCTGATTAGCCTGATCATCTCCAACCACGCCACGTCGGGGTCGCCTTGGGCGACCGTGGGCAACATCGTGCTGCAATTGTTTGTACCGTTCGCGGCCGGCCAGTTGTTGCGCCCAGCGATTGGAGGCTGGGTCGAGCGAAAGCGCAATGTGATCCGTTTCGTCGATCAAGGCTCGATCTTGCTCATCGTCTACTCGGCATTTAGCGAAGGCGTGGCAGAGGGACTTTGGCATCGCCTGTCGATATCGTCACTCGGTGCGCTGCTGCTTATCGACGGCATTTTGCTGGCAACCGCTCTCGTGACGACCTCCATGATCAGCAAATGGCTCGGTTTCTCGCGCGAAGATCGCATGACAGTCACCTTTTGCGGCTCGAAAAAGAGCTTGGCGTCGGGAATTGCCATGGCCAAAGTCATGTTTGCATCGAGTACCGTGGGCGCCATTGTGCTGCCGGTCATGTTGTTCCATCAAATTCAACTGATGGTCTGTGCCCCGCTCGCCCAACGATGGGGGGAGAAGCATCGTTGAATGGAAGCGGCCGCGTTACCTCGATGTAGTACGGGAGGGACGCGGACGCTTGGTTCGTCCGCGGGAAAATTTGGGTATTTCGTGAAACGAGCAGCAGCGAGTGCACCTGTGCCGTCGCCCACACAACGACATCCCGCAACCGAATTCGCTTGGCCTTTCTAATCCTCGCCGCCCGGTTCGCAATCGCATTCTCTGCCGGTGCAAGGCTGGAGCCGGCGTTTATCCCAACGCAGGGGATAGTTGTTCCCGTTTTAAATTTCCGTCCGCTTCTGCACATGCGCTGCGCGCTCAGCACCGACCCGTTGCCCCTGAAGTCTAGCGCCCATGTTTTGAAGCTCACGCATCCTGTCATGCAGCACTTTGGCTACGAGACCGACGACGAGGCTAAGCGCTTTATAACCTGCTCTTATGGGATAAATCTCGGCGCGAGCGCCGCGCAAACGCGCCACCGCGGACTTGGCTTTTTCACGATATTCGTGCGCAGCGAACGCGACGCGCCCCCAAGGGGTCTGTGCAATATCGATGCTACAGACGACACCCCCGTGGCCCCGGCTCCAATACTGCTTGAACGATTCGTTCCCGACGCCGAAATCTAAATCCAATCCGCACTCCAGCGCCCAACGGACCCATGCCTCCGTTGCTACCGCCCCAGGCGCGAGCCTGTTTTGTCGTGGATCGAAGCCTGCGATGAGACCGGTGATGCTGCGTGTTCCCAAGCCGACCATACTCGCGGCGATCGGTGCGCCGTTGAGCGTGGCCAGCAGCAGCCTCGCGCAAGCATCGCTGTCGCGGTGATTCGCGAGTTTGACAAGGTAATCGCGGTACGCCTCCGAGAACAGCCACTCGCCTTGTTTACCGGTGCGCTTCGCCCACTCGCGCTTGCAATCGAGCATCCAGTCGATCACGCGAGCGTTCTCCTGGGCATCCTCTGGACCAAGTATGCGCAATTCCAACTGGCCCCGCCTCTCCAGCCGTCGGCGCAGCGCGCCAGGCTTGTTGCCTGACAGCGCACCCAGCGATTCCGCATAGCGATGCCAGTCTGTCTCCATCGACAGTCTGGCAACGGCGTACGGATGCTCCTTTGCCTTCATCACGCCGTGATGCATCGAAGCGAGACGAAACAACTCGCCTTTACTCTCGAGATAGGGGAGCGTGATGATGTCGGCCGAACATCGCTCGCGGGCGGCACGCCATATTAAATTGACGAGTTCCGGTGAGGAGTACGCAGGATCAATTAGAACGGTCGTATAGTCGGCCGATTCCGGGCTCAATCTCCGCAACACCGTCCAAAACCGATTGCGCCACCGAACCAGCGGCCACACGGCAATTAAGCGCCCTTCACTTCTGACGGTGATAATGCGAAGCGAACGTCCTGCTCGACGGGCGACACACTGCCAGCTCAGCCAGCAAACTGCAAAAGACTCGTGATGATGCCCTTCAGCACGACTCCATAAATCAATCCATTCTTCTCGAAGGTCATGAAAATCCTCGGGAGCTTCGATTATGTCGACTCGCTGCTTGCAAGAGCACATCGAATACACTCGCATTTCTTGAACGGTTCATGTCAGGAATGGAAATAAGTCAGCACCCCATAAAACGGCAGCGGCCGACGACGCACATCTACACTCCGTTGGCATTCACCTGAATTTTGCATGCCAAGCCATTGTGGCAACGTGCGATGACGCACAGTATGCCCATTACGCTGAAGATCTTGGCGAGGTAGGTTGGCGGCTTCGTTGCTCAAAATTCCAAGTAGCTTTCGGCCATCCTGGTTGCAACGAGAAACTCCAACATTCTTTCCGTTTGCGCTTTGCCAAGCGCCATTACCCGATGCGAGCGGCGCAATTCGTGGGCAAAACCGGTTTTCCGACATGAATCGCCGTTAATGGACCGGACAATTACATTCCATCCAAAGCCTAGACGTCGAATTCCTCGACCGAAGCATTGCTAGCCGATCCACTCTTTCCACGATCTAGACGATCAAGCACGCGTCACGGCGCCTCATTCATTTTGAGGGCGCGCGAGACATTTGCCGCAACGACACGCATGCCGAGTCGGGGCGTTTTTTTTGCGCTGATCGCGGCGGTGGCCGATCGGCCGCGCACGCTGTACGGGTCACCGCAGTGTCTGCCCGGTGGATAGCTGGGACGGCGGGAAACCTAGTGAGTTTCTGAACATAGTCGAAAAGGCCGGTGCATTGGCATATCCGACTTCAGTTGCCACGTCGGCAAGAGGCATGCCGCGGCCGATCAGGTCGATTGCACGTGCCAATCTCAGTTGCCTGCGCCAGACGCCGAAACTCGTATGCAACTCGGTATCAAATAAACGAGCCAACGTCCGCGCGCTGGCGCCGATGATCGGTGCCCACTCCTCGAGCGTGTTTTCCGACGCTGGGTCTTCCATCATTGCCATGCATAACGCACGCAGGCGTCGCTCTTCCGGCAACGGCAGGCCGAGCGGCAGAGAAGGCGCTTCACGAATCTCTTCCACGAGCAGCCCCATCGCCATCCGCCTTCGCCGTTCCTGCGCGATGACATCGTCGGCCAGAGCGTTGACAAGTTCGCGCATAAGCGGGCTCACTTCAACGACGGCACATCGATCAAGCGGCAGCGGCGACGCTGCCGGCTCGACATAGAGAGCATGGAATTCGACTTCTCCTTGCATGACCACCTCATGTTCAATCCCGGGCGGTATCCATACGGCGCGGTAGCGGGGAACGATCCACATCGTGCCGGGCACGCTGACGCGGATGCTCCCGAGCCGGGGACAGTTGAGTTGGCCCCAAGCGTGCCGATGCCGACTGATGACGCTATCAGTCGGCGGAAGGCGCAGATGGACCGTCACAGGCTCTGTCTGCGTCGGGACGCGCTTCGGCAATGGATCGTACGCAGGACGGCCTGGCATGATTTCGTAATTTTTTGGCTAGGGAGCGAATTTTTGCCATTGTAATTCTCGTTACCATTTGCGGTAACTCATCGACCGGAGCAGCGAGATGAATCACTCTGGGAAAGCAGTAGGCTTGAACAAGGTGACCACGCGGCGATGGTCCGGCGAGACAATAGGCACAGGCATTCTGCTCTTGGCGGTGATCATCGCGCTAGTTGTGTTGCAACGAATGCCGTTGCTACCGGGATTGCCCGCCACGGCTTCGCGTGCTGCAGTTCTCGTTTGCTTCACAGTCTGCTCTTGGGCGCTTGGCCTCTTTAAAGAGCCCGTGACGACGTTGCTGTTCTTCCTGCTCGCAATGCTGTTTGCGGTGGCACCTGCACAGACGCTCTTCGGGGGATTTGCGTCGCCCGCGTGGTGGCTCGTCTTTGGCGGGGGCATTACGGGAATTGCCGTGCGCACCTCGGGGCTCGCTCAGCGATTCAGCGACTTGCTGCTCTCGATGAAGGCAGGCACGTACGGTTTCTACGTGTCGGCCCTCGTTGTTACATCAGTGGGGCTTGCTTTCGTGATGCCGTCGACGACGGGAAGAATCATGCTCCTGACGCCTATCGCGCTGACATTGGCAGACCGTCTCGGATTGGGTGAGGGGCGGCGAGGCCGCACGGGCCTCGTTATGGCGGTGGCCGCAGCGAGCTACATGCCTCCCACGTCCATCCTGCCGGCCAATATTCCTAACTCGGTCCTGCTTGGGGCCGCGGAGCAACTGTATGGTGTGAAACTTCACTACGGGCCGTACTTTCTGCTGCACTTCCCTGTGTTAGGCGCCCTTAAGTCAGCACTGCTGATCTGGCTTGTCCGCCGCCTCTACCCTGACGAAATCAACCCTGGTCTTGAGCGCTGCGATTGGGCTATGAAGCTCACCGCGCGTGAGGTTGCATTGAGTGCAGTGCTCGCGTTGTCACTGTTGTGCTACGCGACAGATTACTGGCATGGCATATCGCCCGCATGGGTCAGTCTTGCCGCGGGCATAACCTGTCTGTTGCCTCAAACGCGCATCGTCTCGCTAAAAGAGTTTACGGAGCAAATGCATATCACGCCGCTCGTGTACGTCGCAGGATTCCTCGGACTTGGAGCAGTCATCACGGAAAGCGGTTTGGGTGTGGGGGCGGCCAATCTGCTTTTGCGTGCAGTGCCTTTGCAGCCGGGCCATGACATCGTCAACGTGTTGCTGATCCTTGGAATCGGCGCGTTGATCGGCCTGCTGACAACGCTGCCCGGCCTCCCGGCGGTGCTGACGCCGATTGCCGGCCAACTGTCTCATGCAAGCGGTTTATCCTTATATACCGTGTTGATGCTTCAAGTACCGGTCTTTTCGACAGTCTTTCTCCCCTTTCAATCACCGCCAATGATGATCGCAATGCAATTGGGCGGAGTCTCGTTGAAAGATGGCATTCGACTCTGCGCTCCCCTCGCAGTTCTTACTGTTTTGTTCCTGCTACCCGTCGATTACTTCTGGTGGCGGTTTCTTGGCGCGCTTGCTGCGGTCAAGTGACGGCACACAGCCATAAACGGTCCCAGTTTCAACGCGTCCCCGAAGCTGCTGGATCCGCGTCATTTCCCATTGGGTTGTCCACCCAACCGGGCAGGATGAACTGAAACACCGCGCCACGTGGCGTGTTCGGCTTCGCCGAGAGGTGTCCTCCATACGCATCGATGATTGAACGGCAGATCGACAAGCCCATGCCTAAGCCACCCACCTTGGTGGTATAGAACGGATCGAAGACGCGCTCGCTACCCTCCGCGGGCAGTCCTGGCCCGGTGTCACGCACCGCAATCGATACGCTATTTGGCGGTTCTTCGCTTGTGCTGATCAGCAATGCGCGCGGCCCTTCGCTCGTTGCACTCATGGCTTCGATGGCGTTCACGATTAAATTAAGCATGACCTGTTGCAATTGCACGCGATCTCCGCAAATCGGTGGCAATCCATACCCGAGGACTGCCTGCACGGAAACACGGTGCTTGACGGCTTCGCCACGCGTGAGTTCAATGACCTCGCAAACTGCTTCGTTGATGTTCACGGTGTCCTGGCGTGGGGGCGCTTTCTCGATGAGCTCACGAATTCGGCCGATGATATCGCCGGCCCGCAGGGCGTCATTCAAAATGCGATCTAGCGCCTCTCGGGCCTCTTGCACGTTGGCCGGTTGCGCACCGAGCCAGCGCAACGCGGCCGCCGCATTGGCTGCCGTCGCGCCAATCGGCTGCTTGACCTCATGGGCGATCGAGGCGGTGAGCTGGCCCATTGTCGCGACGCGATTCGCGTGCGCAAGCTCCATGTGCACCTCGCGGTAACGCCGCTCGCTCTCGCGTGCTTGCGCTTCGGCTTGCTTGCGCTCGCTCAGATCGAGCACAAACCCGACACCTTGGGTCCCGGCTTCATCAACCATCGCTAAGCCTATCAGTATCGGCACGCGAGAGCCGTCCTTCCTGAAATACTCTTTCTCGAAGGGCTGCAAAAGCCTCGCCGTCTTCAATGCCGGCACCCATTTTTGTCTGTCGCGCTCGAGCCAGTCAGGTGGCGTGAGCTCTGTCCAGCGCAACCGTCCTGACAAGAGGTCATCGCGGTCGTATCCCAACATACGGAGAAACGCTTCATTGGCTTCGAGAATGCGACCGTCAAGGTCCCAAATCAAGATCCCGACGATGTTCGCCTCGACGAGGCGCCGGATCTTCGCCTCGCGTTGAGCCAGATCACGGTATAAACGCGCGTTCTCCAGCGCGATTGCGGCCTGCGAGGCGAGCAACCTGAGTACTGCGACGCGGGCCGACGCGAACACAAAGGGAGCCAGGCTGTTTTCGAGGTAAAGCACGCCGATCAGTTTTGCCTGGACGAGCAAAGTCAGGCAGAGAACCGATCGCACCTGCCGCTGCCGAATGTAAGGATCGGAGGCGAACGGGGAATCGGTCGAGGCGTCATCGAGCACGACGTTTTCGCGGGTGCGCACGACGTAGTGGAGTACTGCCTCCGGCAGCACGCTGGTATCCACGGGCCCATCGCATATTTTCACCCGGATCGCGTCGCCGCCGGTTGTGGCTTCCGCTTTGAGCCGCGGCTCACCCTCGCCCAACAACAAAAGCAGCCCTCGCTCGGCACCCGCCTGCTCCATCGCTGTGCGCATGAGCGTATCGATCAAGTTGTCCAGGACGATCTCGCCGGAAACTGCCTGCGAAACCTTGATCACGGTCGCGAGTTCAAGCTGTTCGACCGGCGTTCCGATCGTACTTGTCGGGCCATACGCACGCTCTTCTTCCCTGAGCTGCGGATACCGCTCATCGAGTTGCTGCACCTTGCCAGCTGCGCCCCAGCGCAAATAACCGTAGCGGGCGTTGCGCAAGCACCATTGCGCGAATCGCCGCAGCCCTCGCGCCGCATAAAACCGAGCGGCCAGCTCGTTGGCGAGCGCCTCGTTATGGACAAAGCCGTTTTCCTGAGCCGAGCTGATGGCCTGCTCGTAAAGAAGCTCAGCATCAGACGCACGGCCTTCAATCCGGGCAATCTCGGCTCCGACTAGCGCGGCGCGGTTTTCAAAATTGTCCGGGCAATGAGTCGCCCAGATCTTGAGCTGTTGGTGGTGCGCGACGAGCGCATCGAGATGGCGCTGGCGCTCGCCTAGCTCTGTGCAATCGCATGACAGAGCGACGGTGAGCGCGGCGTATAAGTGATATTCAGCCGTCTCGAAATGGGACGGTAATGTCCAAAGCAGCCGTTGTGCGTTCGACGACGCATCGGCCGCTGCCGCATAGTCGCCAGCAAAGTAGCGCGCCTGCAGCTTGCGAATCCAATATCGACATTCAGCCTGCGCCAAGCCAGCGTTAGCGGAGAAACGACGCTCAATTTCACGCTCATTGAACTGCGTATCGTCAAAGCAACCAAAACTTGGTGTCACGCCGCGCAGCGTTCGAATAAGCCCGAGCTGCGAGCCGATTGAGTCAATGGCTATACCGACCCGCATCTTCTGCGCAAACGCAAGCCCCGTTTCGGCTTCGCGTTGCACCGCATCGAGCGGATCGCCCGCCGCAAGCAGGTTGGTATTCAGGTGATTACGGCTGTACGCCGCAAACGTTACGTCACCGCTTCGGTTGGCCGCTTCGAACGCGCGATGCACCAGTTCGCGGCCAGCCCGCACGTGTCGCCTCCATGGCAGGATCACATTGCCAAAGTTCATGTAGGTCCTGGCTTCGAAGCGCTTCAACCCACGCTTTTCGACCAGCTCACAGCCGAGTCGGCCAAATCGGAGTCCGGTCTCGGAGTCACCGAAGCGGGGGCCGGCGATCATGCCACCCAGCCACTCATACGCAAAGCAAGATCCGTCAGAGTGCCCCCGCTCGAGGCTGAGATTGACTATCCGGCAGATGACCAACAAAACCAGGTTCTCATCCGTGTATAAGGCCGGCACCGCGAGTTTAGTGAGAACATCGAGCGTCGCGAGCGATACCGGCTCGCTCATCAAAGGCAGCTCGACAAGTGCCTCAATCGGGCGGTCTCCGAGAGTTGACCAGATCCGCTCGTATTCGCTGCGGGCCTGCACTTGTGTCGGATGCGGCGACCACTCGATATCCAGATGCCGGAGATAGTCGAGGCCAACG
This sequence comes from Trinickia sp., assembly GCF_035492435.1. Lineage (GTDB taxonomy): Bacteria > Pseudomonadota > Gammaproteobacteria > Burkholderiales > Burkholderiaceae > Trinickia. The sequence continues at coordinate 5,408 of NZ_DATJJF010000095.1, read as the reverse complement.
GCGACCGCCCGGCCGATTTGGCTGAGGGACGCGTACAGATCCACACGCAGACACGCAACGCTCGCGTGTTCGAGCACATCGTGTGCGCGGGCAACCAGCGCGGTCAGTCGCTCGTCCGCGGCGGCGAGCGAGCCCGTCAGAAACTCGCACTGGGCTCGGTTGAGTTCGAGAGCGAAGATGAGTTCCCGCTGGTGCAACCAGCAGTCGTCACCCAACAGGGCCTCGCCCGCGATGAGATAGTTGAGCGCCGCCGCGTAGGCTGACGAAGCCATGGCGCGTTGGCCGGCAATCAGATTAAATTCGGCCAATCGCTCACGTTCCGCCTGAGAGGTGATCAAGGGAAACGCGCGGTTAAGCTGGTTGACGATTTCGAAGACTGCCTCCTCGAGCTTCTTGTCCGGCGCTTGCTCGGCCAGCAGTCTCCCGATTCGAAGATGCATTTCCCCCCGCTGCTCCTCGGCGATCAGTGAATAGACCGCTTCCTGAACCCGGTCGTGGGCGAACCGGTAACTGTCCGCCAAGCGCTCCACCCATTCCTGCTTGACGGCGGGCCAAAGGGCCGCATGGACCTGCTCCTCCGATACTCCGAGGACGATCGAAAGTGCCGACACCTCGGCGCAGTTTCCAAGACAGGCCAATTGCTGCAATGCAGCCTGCGTTTCGGGCGGCAAACGGTTCAACTTCGCGACCATTAGATCGACGACGTTATCCGTGAATCGCTTGAAAAGGATGCCGTCTAAGTCCCAGCTCCACTGCGCCGCATCATGCTGGAAGACGACCATGCCCTCTTCGACCAGCGACGACATGAACTGAATCGCGAAAAACGGATTCCCGCCGGTCTTCTCCTGCACCAGTTGCGCGAGCGGCGCTGCGCGCTGTAGTTCACAGCGAAGCGTATCCGCGATCAACTGCCGAAGGTGCGCTTCGGCAAGCGGCGCGAGCGCGATCTCTGCGACCTTGCCGCCAGCGACCTTGATGGCTTCGAGCCTGCGCATCAGCGGGTGGTCGGCTGTCACCTCGTTATCGCGATAGGCGCCGATCAACATCAGGTGATGCACATCGGTGCCGGTCAACAGATCCTGGAGCAGATCGAGCGTCGCCACGTCGAGCCATTGCAAGTCGTCGAGAAAGAGCACCAGCGGATGTTCTGCGCGGGCAAAGACGCCGAGAAATCGCCGCAACACCAATTGGAAACGCCGTTGCCCGTCCTGTGGCGGAAGCTCGGGGACCGGTGGCTGATCTCCAACGACAAACTTCAACTCAGGCACTATATCGACGATGAGCCGCCCGTTCGGGCCGAGCGCCTCTATCAATGCGTCGCGCCAGCCAGTGAGTTCCTCATCGCTCTTGCCGAGAAGCGGCCGCACAAGACTCTCGAAAGCCTGAGCGAGCGTCGAATAGGGAATGTCACGCTTGTACTGATCGAACTTGCCTGCGGCGAAGAGCCCCCGCGGCGGCACCAGCACTTTGTGCAGTTCGTTGACGACCGATGACTTGCCGACGCCCGAATACCCCAGCACGAGCACCAGTTCCGGCCCGCCGCGTTCGACGATGCGATCGAACGCGGCCAGCAAGGCCTCGACTTCGCGTTCTCGCCCATACAGCTTTTCGGGAATCAGCAGTCGATCAGGCGTATCGTGTTGCGCGAGCGCAAAAGGCTCGATATCGCCGCTGGCTTCCCACTCGGTGAGGCAGCGTCGGAGATCGCGCTCGAGGCCGCCTGCTGTCTGGTAGCGCTCCTCGCCCGTTTTGGCGAGCAGCTTCATGATGATGGCCGAAATCGGCGTGGGGATATTGGCCAACCGTTCGCTCGGCGGGACTGGCTTGCGCGCGATGTGGCAATGCACCCACTCCGCGGGATCGACCGCTGTGAATGGCAACGAGCCCGTGAGCATCTGGTAAAGCGTGACGCCGAGCGAATAGAGATCGCTGCGGGCATCAACCGAACGGTTCATGCGTCCGGTTTGTTCGGGAGCCATGTAGGCGAGCGTCCCAGCCAGCGTCTCGGGCGGTTCGGGCGGCTGACGCTCGCGAGGCAAGCGTGAAGCGATGCCAAAACCCGTCAACCTCACGTCTGCCTTCGCATTCACGAGAACATGAGCTGGTTTCAGATCCCTGTGAACCAGGCCACGTTGATGCGCTTTGCCAAGCGCGGCGCAGATGCCGATAGCAAGGCGCAAAAAGCGGCCCAGTTGCATCGGTGCCCGAAGCTGTCGGTTGAGCGGCTCGCCGCCCGTGTCCTCGAGCAATAGCAGCGTTCGACCGCCCTCGTGCACAAGCCCTAGTGGGCGAACGGCCCATCCGCCGTCCAACACATCCCTCAAGTCGTATTCGTTCGCGAGGCGATCAAGGCTCGCTGGCGTCGGGTGCTCGGAAGTCAGCTGTGCGACTAGCACGGCACTCTGCCTCCCGTCGGCCTGCGGGCACCACATCCGGCAGAAGGCGCGTTCGCCATCCTCCCACAAGACCTGGGAGTCGTTATCGCCAAGCGCGCCGAACTGAGGAGACGGATCCAATTGCTGGCCTCCAGCATCAAGCCCGTTGCCGTTGTCAGGCGAAAAGCGCCTCTTACACGTCGGCCCGACCAGCAACGGGCCTAGTCTGCCACAGCTATGGGTGGCGCGAAACGTTTGGTGCTCGAAGACGGGGTATGTTCGTGCCTAAAAAAAACAGACGTATTTGCGTTACGCCGCCGCAAGGCGTCGTGTTAGAGGGGGAGTCGCCCGCCCGCGAAAGTTCGACCACTCTGATCGGTGGTGTGCTTTCTGCGGTTCGACTTTAGGTCGGACACTAGCGCAAGTTCGTTTTGGCAAGCTCGATGATTTCATCGCCTCGCCCGCTGAGGATCGCGCGCAGCATGAACAGGCTAAACCCCTTCGCCTGCGCGAGCGCGACCTTCGGCGGCATCGCGAGCTCGTACTTCGATGTCACCACATCGACGAGCGCCGGGCCCGAATGTGAAAATGCGACTTTCAGCGCGTCCGGAAGTCTTTCCGACTCCTCAACCCTGATACTAAAAATCTCGGCGGCTTTCGCAATCGCCGCAAAATCGGTTTTGCTCAGATCCACGTTGGTATCCAGATATCCGGCGGCCTTCAACTCCATCGAAACGAAGGCAAGCAGACTGTTGTTGAACACGACAACCTTGATCGGCAGGTTCAATTGTCGCGCCGACAGAAGATCGCCAAGCAGCATAGACAACCCGCCGTCGCCGGATAGCGAGACAACCTGGCGCCCGGGATTCGCGCCCTGCGCGCCGAGCGCCTGCGGCATGGCATTCGCCATCGATCCGTGATTGAACGAGCCATGCAACTGCCGCTTGCCATTCATCGTCAGATAGCGAGCCGCCCAGAGTGTCGGCGTGCCCACATCCGCGGTAAAAATGGCATCTTCATCGGCCGTTTCGTCAATGAGCTTGGTCAGGTATTGCGGATGAATTGGCCTGCCGGGAGCGGACGCGACAGCGAGGTCGTCCAGCCCTTTTCTTGCCGAAGCGTAGTGCTTGCGCGCATGCTCGATAAACCCACGATCGGTCTTTCTTTGCAAACGCGGCAGTACTGCCTTGATCGTATCCTTGACCGTTCCCACCAATCCGAGTGCAAGCGGCGCACGATGGCCGAGTTGCGAGCCCTTCCAATCGATCTGGACAACCTTTGCGTTGCTCGGATAAAACGGACGATACGGAAAATCGGTGCCCAACATGAGCAGCGTGTCGCACGACTCCATCGCGTGATAGCCCGAGCTGAAACCAATGAGGCCCGTCATGCCCACATCGAAAGGATTGTCCCATTCGACAAACTGCTTGCCGCGCAACGCGTGAACCACGGGCGCACCCAGCGTATCCGCCAACGCTACGACTTCGTCATGAGCGCCTTGCGTGCCGCTGCCGCACAGCAACGTCACGGCCGCGGACGTGTTGAGAAGATCCGCCAGTCGGTCGAGGTCGTCGTCTGCCGGAACGATGGACGGCGGGGCTGATTCGGTCCAACTCGCGGCTTCCTCGGGCCCATCGCTCAATGCAACGTCGCCCGGTAACACGATGACGGCGACTCCGCGCTGCTCGACGGCAGTGCGCATCGCGCGCGCGAGGACGCGAGGAAACTGATGGGCATTCGATACCAACTCGGCAAAATAGCTGCATTCCCGGAATAACTCCTGAGGATGTGTCTCCTGAAAGTAGCCAAGACCGATTTCCGTCGACGGAATATGCGCTGCAATCGCGAGCACGGATTGATGATTGCGATGACAGTCGAACAGTCCATTAATCAGGTGAAGATTGCCCGGTCCGCAACTGCCCGCGCACACCGCTAGCCGCCCTGTCGATGCAGCATCGGCACCCGCCGCAAAAGCGGCACTTTCCTCATGGCGTGTGTGCATCCAGCGGATCGAGCCGACTCGGTCCAGGCTGAACGCCAGTCCATTCAGACTGTCACCCGTCACGCCCCAGATGCGCTCGACCCGTGCAGCCGCGAGCGTTTTTGCCAGATATTCAGCAATCGTCTGCTTTGCCATGGTCAACTCCTCGCTGAGAAAGGCACCGCCGAACCGGGCTGTGGCCGGCCATAACTTGCAAGAAGGCGGTTAGCGCTGGGCGAGTGACTCGCCGGCGCTATTGCCGGCGGTCAGCCTGGCCTCACACATGCGCTCGCCACGCGAGGCGCCTGCTTGCCGCTCAACTGATACCTTAGTGCATCGGCAGATACGTCCGCACGTCGAGAAGACGGAGCAAAAATCGTGTAGCTGCCATGGCACCCGAGCCTTGGAGCTTTTGCGGGAAGGCAAACTGTATTGGGATGGCGGTGGGCTTCTGGTGGCCTGCGGTCTGCTGCGGTCAATTAAATCTGCCTGCGCACAGGCCTTCGCGCATCACACCCGTCGATCGCCCCAAAAAAATGTGCCCGATCGGTTCTTGCAGCGCAACGTCATCAAGCATACAGACTGCCGATTAAGCCTCGTGGTCTGGTTGAGCGTTTGATTTGAATTCGCCGGGTTTCCAGAGAGATAGCCTTCACACAGCGCGTGGAGCAAGCCGCAATGACGAGTACATGGTTGCATAGTCTGCCAAGATGGTTAATGGCGCTCGTTGCATTCGGTGCTACGTTTCTCGCGGGAGCCGTGATCTACTTCGGCAAGCAGGTCCGTACGTATCTACGGTCAGCTTCTGGACAAAGGAAAACCTTAGTTGTCCTGATCAGATCGTCAACAGTCTAGTCAGCTCGGACCTTCGATTCACTTTACTTCCGATTCGAACTACACTGAATTTGACATTTCCCTCCGCCTCACCCCTGCCAGTCTTCGTTAACAGATGCTTTTTGCCGTGCTCCGCGAGCCGAAGCAAGCCGAGTCGGTTCGTGTTCAAACATCATTTGAACGGGACGACTCATCATGGCTGATACGAGCTACATGGC
>NZ_DATJJF010000094.1:0-95664 GCF_035492435.1 Trinickia sp. | reverse complement strand
GTCCTGCATCTGCCGATGCGCTACGAGGACGAAACCACGCTTACACCGATCGGCGAACTGCTGCCGGGCGAGACGGCGCAGACAGAGGGCGTGGTCGTCGACAACGAGATTGCCTACCGGCCGCGCCGCCAACTCGTGGTGAAGCTGCGTGACGGCACTAGTGACGAACTGGCGTTACGGTTTCTCAACTTCTACGGGTCCCAGGTGAAGCAGATGGCGCTCGGGCAGCGCCTGCGCGTACGCGGCGATGTGCGCGGCGGTTTCTTCGGCCTCGAGATGGTCCATCCGACGGTGCGTGCGGTGGACGAAGACGCCCCCTTGCCGCAGGCGCTCACGCCGGTCTACCCGAGCACGGCGGGCGTCTCGCAGGCTTACCTGCGCAAGGCGATCGACAATGCGCTCGCGCGCACCGCGCTGCCCGAGTTGCTGCCCGCGTCGATTGCCGAGCGCTATTGCCAGCCGCTCGCCTTGCCGCCGCTTGCCGAGGCGGTGCGAACGCTGCATCACCCAGGCGCTGACGCAGACGAAGCGGCGCTCATCGACGGCAGTCATCCTGCCTGGGCTCGCATCAAGTTCGACGAGTTGCTCGCGCAGCAGCTCTCGCTCAAACGTGCGCACGAGGAGCGCCGTCGCCGTACGGCGCCCGCCATGCCGCGCCGAACGGCAAGCGACGCGGAAACGCTTGCCGCGCGCCTCATGCATGCGCTGCCGTTTGCATTGACACAGGCGCAAGGGCGCGTGGTGGCCGAAATTTCGGCCGATCTGGCCGCACCGCACCCGATGCAGCGTCTGCTGCAGGGCGATGTCGGCAGTGGCAAGACCGTAGTGGCGGCACTTGCCGCCGCGCAGGCTATCGACGCCGGTTACCAGGCGGCGATGATGGCGCCGACAGAAATTCTCGCCGAGCAGCACGCCCGCAAGCTGCGCGGCTGGCTCGAGCCGCTCGGCGTGACGGTCGCCTGGCTCGCGGGCAGCCTGAAAGCGAAGGAGAAGCGCTCGGCGCTCGAGGCCGCTGCCTCGGGAGCGGCCTCGCTCGTCATCGGCACCCACGCGATCATTCAGGAGGCGGTGGAGTTCGCGCGGCTGGGGCTTGTCATCGTCGACGAGCAGCACCGCTTCGGTGTGGCGCAGCGGCTAGCATTGCGCGCCAAAGCACGCAATCCGGCACCTGCCGACGGGAGCGACCCAGCCGACGATGCGCGTGAGTTCCAGCCCCACCAACTGATGATGTCAGCCACGCCGATCCCGCGCACGCTTGCCATGAGCTACTACGCGGATCTCGACGTCTCGACGATCGACGAGCTGCCTCCCGGCCGCACGCCGATCGTGACGAAGCTCGTCTCGGATGGGCGCCGTGACGAGGTGGTCGCGCGCGTGCGCGAGGCGGCGCTCACCGGCCGACAGGTGTATTGGGTCTGTCCGCTGATCGAAGAAAGCGAGACGCTGCAACTGCAAACGGCGGTCGAAACGTATGAGACGCTTGTTGCCGCGTTGCCCGAGTTGCGCGTCGGCCTCGTGCACGGGCGGCTTGCACCCGCTGAGAAGGCCGCCGTCATGGACGCCTTCTCGCACAATGAGATTCAGCTGCTTGTGGCGACGACGGTGATCGAAGTCGGCGTTGACGTGCCCAATGCCTCGTTAATGGTGATCGAGCACGCGGAGCGCTTCGGGCTTGCACAGCTGCACCAGTTGCGTGGTCGTGTCGGTCGCGGCAGCACGGCGTCGGTGTGCGTGCTGCTGTATGGCGGCCCGCTCTCGCTGACCGCACGCGCGCGCCTGAAAACGATGCGTGAGACGACGGACGGCTTCGAGATCGCGCGGCGCGACCTCGAGATTCGCGGCCCGGGCGAATTTCTCGGCGCGCGGCAATCGGGCGCCGCGATGCTGCGTTTTGCGGATCTGAACCACGACGCGTGGCTGATCGAACCGGCGCGCGAGGTCGCCGCACATCTGATTGGGGAGCATCCGGAAGTCGTCGGGCGGTATCTTGCGCGCTGGCTGGGTGGACGCGAGCAGTTTCTGAAGGCCTAGCGCTCGCACCCCAAGAGCGCGCATGACTCGGGGTTGCCGCTCAGACGGCTAGGGGCACGGGTACCGCGCTTCACTACGCCACCGCGGCCCGTAAGCTGCAAAATAGGGTACGAGTTACCAGGCGTGCAGTGCGATGCGAGGTTGTTGGCGAAAATGTCACGTTAGGTGTATAAGATAAACCTATCGACGGTATTAATTTGATTGATCTGTAATGACGCTTACTGAACTGAAATACATCGTGGCGGTCGCGCGCGAGCGCCATTTTGGTCGCGCGGCTGAGGCTTGCTTCGTGAGCCAGCCGACGTTGTCCGTCGCGATCAAGAAGCTCGAGGACGAACTCAACGTGCAGATTTTCGAGCGCGGCACGAGCGAAGTCAGCGTGACGCCGATCGGCGACCAGATCGTCACGCAAGCGCAGCGCGTACTCGAGCAGACGCTCGCGATCAAGGAAATCGCCAAGCAGGGCAAGGATCCCCTCGTGGGACCGCTGCGCCTGGGCGTCATCTACACGATCGGGCCGTATCTGCTGCCGACGCTCGTGAAGCGCATGATCAAAATTGTGCCGCAGATGCCGTTGATGTTGCAGGAGAACTACACGCTGAAGTTGATCGAGTTGCTCAAACAGGGCGAGATCGACGTGGCCATCATGGCGCTGCCGTTTCCCGAAACGGGGCTCATGGTGCGCCCGCTCTATGACGAGCCGTTCGTTGTGGCATTGCCGGCCGGCCATGTCTGGGAATCGCGCGAAGTGATCGATCCCGACGACCTCAAGCAGGAAACGATGCTGCTGCTCGGCAACGGACATTGCTTCCGCGATCACGTCCTGGGCGTCTGCCCGGAGCTGATGCGCTTTTCGCAGACGGCCGACGGCATCCAGAAGACGTTTGAGGGCTCTTCGCTCGAGACGATCCGGCACATGGTCGCGAGCGGCGTTGGTATCACCGTACTGCCGCGCATGTCGGTGCCCGACGTCAGGCCGCACGGAGGCGGCCCGGACGCAGGCCTGCTCAGCTACGTGCCATTCGGTGAGCCCGTGCCTGACCGCCGGGTTGTGATCGCCTGGCGCAAGAGCTTCACGCGCGTGCCGGCCATCGACGCGATCTGCGAAGCGGTGGCGTCTTGCAATCTGCCCGGCGTCAAGAAGCTCGAGCTACCCGCCGCAGTGAATTGATGCGGCAGCGCCGGGGCCCGGCACTCCGGCACCCCCATCGGCTATCGAATAAATATGAACTATCAATAACACATATTCGATAGCTGAAATATACTTCCCTCCATGGTGATCGGATTGATCGCACTTGCGGAGGGAAGCCATATGGAAACATCTCCATTGCTAGATGCTTGGATTGCGCGTCCGTCCGCAAGCCGGCATGCGGATTCCCGGTGCTGCGTCGCTCGAACGCCGCCGCGTTTTTTCGGGTTGTCGAAACGCACAGTTGCACCGGCTATCGAGTTAATTGGCAAGTTCAATGCACGTATAGAGCGTTACGCTTATTCTGCATTGTCGCCGTTGGTGCACTGATCACCTTCGTTGACTTTTCGTTTTTTGGTTGTTTTCGCATCGTTAGACTGTACGTGATTCTCGTAGGAGATAAGTAATGTCAGACCGCAGTGATCGCAATCTCACCCAAGCCTCCGGCGCCCCTGTCGCCGATAATCAAAATTCAATGACTGCGGGTGCTCGCGGCCCAGTCATGCTTCAAGACGTTTGGCTCCTCGAGAAGCTTGCGCATTTCGATCGCGAAGTGATCCCCGAGCGGCGAGTGCACGCCAAAGGTTCCGGCGCATTTGGCACGCTCCGTGTGACGCATGACATCTCGCGGTACACGAAAGCGAAACTCTTCTCGCAAGTCGGCAAAGAGACACCGCTTTTCATGCGTTTTTCGACGGTGGCGGGCGAGCGCGGTGCCGCCGATGCCGAGCGCGACGTCCGCGGATTCTCCATCAAGTTTTATACGGAGGAGGGCAATTGGGATGTCGTTGGCAATAACACGCCGGTGTTCTTCATCCGCGATCCGCTGAAGTTCCCTGATTTCATTCACACGCAAAAACGCGATCCGTACACCAACCTTCGCAGCAATGTCGCCGCGTGGGATTTCTGGTCGCGTCATCCCGAATCGTTGCATCAAGTCACGATTTTGATGAGCGATCGCGGAATTCCCAAGAATTACCGCCAAATGCACGGCTTCGGCTCGCATACTTACTCGTTTATCAATGCGAACAACGAGCGTTTCTGGGTGAAGTTCCATTTCAAGTCTGCGCAGGGCATCGAGAACTACACCGACGAAGAGGCGGCACAGGTCGTCGCGGCGGATCGTGAAAGCGCGCAGCGCGATTTGATCGAGAGCATCGATGGCGGCAAGTTTCCGAAATGGCATTTCCGGATTCAGGTCATGCCCGAGGCGGACGCGGCCAAGGTGCCGTACAACCCGTTCGACATCACGAAGGTTTGGCCGCATAACGACTATCCACTCATCGATGTCGGTGTGGTCGAGTTGAACCGCAATGCGGCGAATTACTTTGCCGATGTCGAGCAGGCCGCATTTACGCCGGCTAACGTTGTGCCGGGTATCGGCTTTTCGCCTGACCGTCTGCTCCAAGGGCGGCTGTTTTCGTACGGCGATACGCAGCGTTATCGTCTCGGGGTCAATCATCACCAAATTCCGGTCAACGCACCGAAGTGCCCGTTCCATCACAGCTTCCATCGTGACGGCGCCATGCGTACGGACGGCAACCTGGGTGGCACGGTGAACTACGAGCCGAATCGCCACGGTGATTTCGCGCAGGACCGCAATGCGGCAGAGCCGCCGCTCGCAGCAGGCACGATCGACCGTTACGATCACCGCGAGGACGCCGACTACTACAGTCAGCCGGGCGCGCTGTTCCGTCTTTTCGGTGAAGGTGAGCAGCAGCGGCTCTTCGAGAACATCGCCGGACATATCGATGGCGTGCCCGCCGAGATCGTCGCGCGTCAGCTCGAGCATTTCCGTCGCGCAGACCCGGCCTATGCCGAGGGCGTCGCGGCGGCGATCGAGAAGCGCAAAGCCGCACGCTAAGCAGCGAAACGAAACACGAAGTTGTCGTCTCCCCCGCGAGAAAGGCGGGGGCCTTAGTTTGCTGAAATGTCAGTTGTAATCTGATCAACCGCTTCAGAGGGTTGCTGCTTCACAGCGCTGCTTTCGCCCCGGTGCTGACGGTGCGCAAGGGCCGCACATCGGGTCGCGGCCCATCGTGAGGTTCGTGAGGCAGTAACCTACGCGATGCGTTGACGGCGATAGGGCGTTGCAGCGCCGCGATGCGCGATAGCGCCGCAACGTCCGCCTGGGCTACACTGGCGCTCGCCCGACGCATCGCGCGCTGCCACGCGCGGATTCGTGTGGCAGCGCTTACGGTACCTCGCCGTCTGGAGCCGTTCGCATCTCACTTGCAAGGAACAGCCATGGCAAAAAAGAACGCCGCTACTCAAATCGATATCGGTATCAGCGACAAAGACCGCAAAAAGATCGCAGAAGGACTGTCGCGGTTGCTCGCCGATACCTATACGCTTTACCTCAAGACGCACAATTTCCACTGGAACGTCACCGGGCCGATGTTCAACACGCTGCATACGATGTTCGAGCAGCAATACAGCGAGCTGTCGCTTGCAGTTGATGCCATCGCCGAGCGCATTCGAGCGCTGGGCGTGCCGGCGCCGGGCAGCTACAAGGAGTTCGCCAAGCTTTCTTCGATCCCCGAAGCCGACGGCGTCCCGAGTGCCGAGGAGATGATCCGCCAGCTCGTGGAAGGGCAGGAAGCGGTCGTTCGCACGGCGCGCGCGATTTTCCCGACCACGGATGCAGCGAACGACGAGCCGACCGCCGATCTGCTGACCCAACGCATGCAGACGCACGAAAAGACGGCGTGGATGTTGCGCGCAATGCTCGCGTAAAGTCCGCTAAGGGGTCGTTCAAGGCTAGTTGCGGCTGCGGCTCGCTCGAAGCGGTCGCACATGGCGCTTCGTGCGCCGGATGGCTGCCCCAGCCCTTTTGCAAGTCAGGCGTCCAGCCTGGAAGGCCGCTTCGCCATTGCATCGTTCAAAGGCGGGCGGCCGTGCACGGAGCGCGCCACTCGGATAGCGCAGACCGTTTCGGCTCTACAATACGGCGTCCGGTTTTGCCTGCTGCCCGATGTCGACCCTCATATTCGCTCGTCTCCCGCTTTACCTGCGCTTGATCCGTATGGACAAGCCGATCGGCAGCCTTTTGCTGCTGTGGCCGACGCTCAATGCGTTGTGGATCGCATCGAGTGGCCATCCGTCGCTGTCGTTGCTCGTCATTTTTACGCTGGGCACCGTACTGATGCGCTCGGCGGGATGCGCGATCAATGATTACGCCGACCGAGATTTCGATCGCCACGTCAAGCGCACGGCTGATCGGCCGTTGACGTCGGGAAAGATTCACGCGTGGGAGGCGCTCGCGATTGCGGCGGTGCTGTCGCTCTTCGCGTTTTTGCTGATCCTGCCGCTCAATGGGCTCACCAAGGCGCTGTCGGTGGTCGCGCTTTTCGTGGCCGGCAGCTACCCGTTTTTCAAGCGTTTTTTCGCGATACCGCAAGCGTATCTCGGCATCGCCTTCGGCTTTGGCATTCCCATGGCATTTGCCGCCATAGAGGGACGCGTGCCGATGATCGCCTGGGTCATGCTTGCCTCCAACGTGTTCTGGGCGATTGCCTACGACACTGAATACGCGATGGTCGATCGCGATGACGACCTGAAGATCGGCATTCGCACGTCGGCGATCACGTTTGGTCGCTTCGACGTCGCCGCGATCATGCTCTGCTATGCGGTGACGTTCGCGGTTTATGCGTGGGTTGGCGCCGTGTTGCGCTTTGGCTGGCCGTACTGGCTCGGATGGGCCGTGGCAATCGGCTGCGCGCTTTACCACTACACGTTGATTCGCAACCGCGAGCGCATGTCGTGCTTCGCGGCCTTCCGGCACAACAATTGGCTCGGCGGTGCACTGTTCGCAGGCATTGCCGCGCATTATGTGGTTGGGGGCTTTTGATCGGCGGTGGTCACGGCCTCATCGGCGGCCCTAGGCCTAGGCCATAAGGCCGGCGAGGCGAACAACACGCGTGCCGCAGTGGCTCACTCCATCCCAAGTGACGACGCAATGGCCGCGAGGCAATAGCCGACGCGCTGGTTCCAACAGCTTGCGCGGCGTCGAGTTGCCTCGCACGCGCACGCCATTTTCACGCACGCCATTGCCCGTCTGGAAAGAGTGTCGGTAACCCTTGTATCGACGGGGCATGGCATGCGTGCGCTCACAGCTTTCCGAGTTCGTCGCCCATTTCCTTTGCCCGGGCGTCCGCGGCGAGCACGCCTGCGACAATCGCGTCCTTGATCTTCTCTTTGTCGAACGAGGCGAGCGCAGCGGCGGTCGTGCCGCCTTTCGAGGTAACGCGCTCGCGCAGCACGCTTGCCGGCTCGTCGGATTGCGTGGCCAGCTGCGCTGCGCCCGCGAAAGTTGCCAGAGCGAGCGCGCGGCCCTGATCGTCCGAAAGTCCGAGGCGGCGCGCGGCTTCCTGCAGCGCCTCGATGAAATAAAACACATACGCTGGGCCGCTGCCGGAAATGGCGGTGACTGCGTCGATCTTCGTCTCGTCGTCGAACCAAACGGTTTCGCCGACGGCTCCCAGAACACCAGTGGCCAACGCGCGGCCGGCCTCATCGACGCCCTGCAGTGCGACAAGGCCTGTCACACCCATGCCGATCAGCGCGGGGGTATTCGGCATGGCACGCACGATGCGCGTATAGCCGCCCAGCCAGCGCGCGATGTCGGTGCCGCGAATTCCTGCGGCGATGCTGACGACGAGTTGAGTCGACAGGTGCGCAGCAAGCCCGGTGGCGACTTCCTTCATCACTTGTGGCTTGACGGCGATGACGATGGCGTCATAGGCACGCAGTGTGTCGTCAACCGATGCGGCGGTTTTGATGTTGAACTGCGTTTCGAGTCGTTCGCGGGCTTGGGCGTCGACGTCGATGGCGTAAAGGTCAGCGGCAGCGGTGCCGCGCTTGACGAGGCCGCCAATCAATGCGGCGGCCATGTTGCCGCCGCCGATGAATGCGATTTTCATCAGATTTTGCTCCGGGTGACCTTGGGTGCCCCCCAATCCCCCAAGGGGACTTCCTGCGGGGCAGGGGACTTCCTTCGGGGCGTTGGCCGAGGAAACGTCAAGGTCGTGATTGAAGAAAAAGCAAAACGGATCGAGTTAAGCGAATCCGGGCGGCGCGAGCCTCATATGGCCGTGAGTTGAGCGCGCCGATCCGCGATCAGCCACTGTAGTCGCGATTGCCGAAAATTGCCGTACCGATTCGTACCATCGTGGAGCCTTCGAGCACAGCCGCTTCGAGGTCGGCAGACATGCCCATCGAAAGCGTATCGAGCGCGATGCCCTCGCCACGCAGGTCATCGAATAGGGTGCGCAGCGTGCGATGGGCGGCACGCTGCGCGTCGACGTCTTCGCTGGGTTCGGGGATCGACATCAACCCACGCAGCGCGAGCCGCGGCAATGCAGCGATCTCGCGGGCGAGCGCCGGTGCATCAGCGGCCGCAACACCGCTTTTCGAGGCCTCGCCGCTCACGTTGACTTGCAGGCAGACATTGAGCGGCGGCAAGTTTACTGGCCGTTGCTCGGACAGGCGCTGCGCAATTTTCAAGCGATCGACGGAATGTACCCAGTCGAAATGCTCTGCAACGGGACGCGTCTTGTTCGATTGCAGCGGGCCGATGAAATGCCATTCGACGCGCTCGCGCAGATCAGCAAGCGCTTCGACTTTGGCGAGCGCTTCTTGCACATAGTTCTCACCGAAGGCGGACTGGTTCGCGCCCAATGCCGCACGCACGTCTTCAGCGGGGAATGTCTTCGAGACGGCAAGCAAACGGATCGATGCGGGATCACGTCCCGCGGCCTGCGCGGCGCGGATGATGCGGTTTCGGACTGCTTCGAGGTTGTGAGCAATGTCGGACATGGAGATGCGAGATGCAAGAGGCCAGAGCGATAGAGCGATTCGGCACCATGCGCATTATAAGGACGCATCGGGGCGGCCGGGCTTGAGCCGACTACTGACGGTGGCTCAAGCGGAACAAGTGAGGCACGCCGACAGACAGCCATTGAAGCGGGCGCGATGGGTAGCGAACCATGCCATGTCGTTAGCCGGCTCTCGTTTGAAAGTCCGTGACTCGTCAATTGCAGATCATGCGCTCGACGAGCTCGACCCAATGCGCGACCGGAGTAGCCGTGCCGCTTTGCAGGTGCGTGATGCAGCCGACGTTGGCCGACACGATCATCTGCGGCTCGAGGTCTTTCAAGCTCTCGAGTTTGCGATCGCGCAGCTCATAGGCGAGCGCCGGCTGCAAGATCGAGTAGGTCCCCGCCGAGCCGCAGCACAGATGGCTGTTCACGGGCAGCCGCACGTCGATCCCAAGCTTCGTCAGCACACGCTCGACTTGCCCCCGAATCTGCTGCCCATGCTGCAGCGTGCAAGGCGAATGGAATGCGACCGTATGCACGCCACGGCGCCGCGCCAGTGCGCCCAACTCGGCTTCAAGGTCGCCGATCACCTCGACGATGTCTCGTGCAAGCTCGGAGACACGCCGCGCCTTGCCTGCATAAGCCGTATCGCCGCGCAGCAAATGACCGTATTCTTTTACCGTCGCGCCGCAGCCCGAAGCGTTCGATACGATGGCGTCGACGCCTGCTTCGATGTGCGGCCACCACGCGTCGATATTGCGGCGCGCATCGTCAAGCGATGCGTCGCGATAGCCGAGATGCAGCCGGATCGCGCCGCAACAGCCCGCCTCGCGGGCGATCACCGTCTCCACGCCCAGCGCGTCCAGCACGCGCGCGGTGGCGACGTTGATGTTCGGCAGCATCGCGGGCTGCACGCACCCGCCGAGCAGCAATACCTTGCGCGGGTGCGCAGTCACTGGCGTGCTTGGCCATGGCAGCGGTTGCTGCCGCGGCGGCACCTTGTCGCGCAGCGCACGCGGCAGAATAGGCCGCACCGTCTGACCGAAGCGCATCGCTGGCGCAAAGAGGGCGCTGTTGGGCACGATGCGCGCGAGCAGCGTGCGCATGAGCCGTTGCCTGAGCGGCCGCTGCACTGCCGTGTCGACGTGCTCGCGCCCAATCTCGACGAGGCGTCCATATTGAACACCGGACGGGCACGTCGTCTCGCAACTGCGGCAGGTCAGGCAGCGATCGAGGTGTAACTGCGTGCTGCGCGTGACGGGTGCGCCCTCGAACATCTGCTTCATCAGGTAAATGCGCCCGCGCGGGCCATCGAGTTCGTCGCCCAGCAGCTGATAGGTCGGGCAGGTGGCCGTGCAAAAGCCGCAATGCACGCATTTGCGCAAGATCGCGTCGGCTTCTTCGCCGTCCGCTGTCATGCGTATGAATTCCGCGAGATGGGTTTGCATTGCAAACGCTCGGCCTCGGTCGGTCAAAGGTCCGGGTAAAGGCGGCCGCGATTGAAGATCCGGGCCGGATCGAACGCTGCCTTCAGTCCCCGGTGAATTTTCATGAGTGGCGCCGGCAATGGTGTGAAAACGCCCGCGGTTCGCTCGAAGCTTGGTCCAGAGCGGAACATCGTCGCGTGGCCGCCCGCTTGTTTTGCGCTGATGCGTACCGTCTGAGCATCCGTGTCGGTGATCCACCAACGCTGGGCGCCGTTCCATTCCATCAGCTGTGCGCCTGGCAGCTGCAAGGGCTCGGTGATCGACGGTAGTGCGAGCCGCCAGAGCGCCGCTTTCGGGGGGATCGTCGAGAAAAACGGATCGGTCTGCTCACGCAAGCCTTCCCAGAATCGCTCGGCTTCGACCGCATCGACGACTTCGCCACCGAGCATATAGCGCGCCGTTTTCACGGCCGTATCGGCGCCCGAGAGCCGCACGGCAAGCGT
This sequence comes from Trinickia sp., assembly GCF_035492435.1. Lineage (GTDB taxonomy): Bacteria > Pseudomonadota > Gammaproteobacteria > Burkholderiales > Burkholderiaceae > Trinickia. Next base: position 84,695 of record NZ_DATJJF010000094.1, on the reverse strand, counting down.
GCCGTTGCGCCAGGCACTCGCCGAAATCGGCAGCGGACGGCCGCACCATTCGTTGAGCTTGCGCACGGCATCGCTGCCATGCATCGAGAACTTCAGCGTGGCCTCTGCCGCCGGACGCGGTAGCACCTTCACCGAAAGCTCGAGTATGAGCCCGAGCGTGCCGAGCGAGCCCGCCATGAGCCGTGCGACATCATAGCCCGCGACGTTTTTCACCACTTGGCCGCCGAAGTGCAGGATTTGACCACGACTATTCATCAGGGTCGCACCAAGCACGAAGTCGCGCGCAGCGCCGGCCGATGCGCGGCGCGGCCCGGCGATGCCGGCCGCGATAGAGCCGCCGAACGTCGCTCCACGGCCGAAGTGGGGCGGCTCGAAGGCGAGCATCTGATTGTGCTCGGCGAGCACCGCCTCGAGCTCGGTGAGCGGCGTGCCGCAGCGGGCGGTTACCACGAGTTCGGCGGGGTCGTAAGACACGATGCCGCTATAGGCGCGCGTATCGAATATGTCCCCCCCAAGGGTTTGGCCGTACCAGTCTTTGGTTCCGCCGCCGCGCAATTGAAGCGGGCGATTGTCGGCCGCAGCCGCACGAACGCGCTCTGCCCACTGCGCGACGATGTCGTCATCTTGCATGGCTTCCCGCTTCGTCTGTCCTTGATCCGGTCGCACCGGCGTATCGTCCAAGTTCTGCGATGTCGCCCCAGGGCCATTGTACGGGCGCATGCCGGCGCGACAACTCGCGATCGACCCGGTTCGGGTTAGCCCCATACTCTTATGGTGAACCGTCGGCAGCACCGCCAAAGACCCCACTAAAGTGCAAAAAACAGGCCGACATCGGGCCGTAGCCGTCGAACCGAGCGCCGGCTCGGCTAAAAGCGCGGCAAGTCCGCATGCGGCAACAGTCCGCCGCGCACATGCATCTTGCCGTACTCGGCGCAGCGGGCGCGTGCGGGGATGCCTTTGCCCGGATTGAGCAGTTCAGCCGGATCGAAAGCGCGCTTGACAGCAAAAAACGCGTCGCGTTCGGCCTGTGAAAACTGCACACACATCGAGTTGAGCTTTTCGATGCCGACCCCATGCTCACCCGTTACCGTGCCGCCGAACTCCACGCAGGTTTCGAGGATTTCTGCGCCAAACGCCTCGGCGCGATGGAGTTGGTCCGGATCGTTGCCGTCGAAGAGGATCAGCGGGTGCATGTTGCCGTCGCCCGCGTGAAAGACGTTGATGCAACGCAGCCCGTATTTGCTTTCCATCGACTCGACACGCGCGAGCAGCGGCCCAATGCTACGCCGTGGCACCGTGCCATCCATGCAGTAGTAGTCGGGCGCGAGCCGACCGGCGGCCGGGAACGCGTTCTTGCGCCCTGACCAGAACTTGAGGCGCTCCGTTTCTGAGCGAGAAACCTGGACGCGCGTCGCGCCGTGCTCGCGCAGCACCGCCGTCATCCGGGCGACTTCCTCGGTTACCTCTTCGGGCGTGCCGTCGGATTCACAAAGCAGGATTGCGGCGGCTTCAAGATCGTACCCCGCGCCGACGAAATCCTCAACGGCATGCGTTGCCGGCTTGTCCATCATCTCAAGGCCGGCGGGGATGATGCCGGACGCAATGATGGCGGCCACCGCGTCGCCGCCTTTGACGACATCGTCAAAGCTCGCCACGATGACTTGCGCGGCCGGAGGTTTGGGAATCAGCTTGACGGTGACCTCCGTCACGATTGCGAACATGCCTTCACTGCCGATCATGACCGCGAGCAAATCGAGCCCCGGCGCATCCGGTGCGAGCGAGCCGAACTCCACGATCTCACCGTCCATCGTCACGGCGCGCACGCGCAGCACGTTGTGTACGGTCAGGCCGTACTTCAGGCAGTGCACGCCGCCTGAGTTCTCGGAGACGTTGCCGCCGATCGTGCACGCAATCTGCGAGGACGGGTCGGGGGCATAGTAGAGCCCGTAGGGCGCGGCGGCTTCGGACACCGCCAGGTTGCGCACGCCGGGTTGGACGGTCGCTGTGCGGGCGTAGGGATCGACCTCGACGATTCGGGTGAAGCGTGCGAGCGACAGCACGATGCCGCATCCGATCGGTGTCGCGCCGCCTGACAGGCCCGTGCCCGCACCGCGCGGCACGATGGGCACGCCCAGGCGCCGGCAGATCTGTACGATCCGCTGCACTTGCGATTCCGTCTCAGGCAGCGCGACGGCGAGGGGCAGTTGCCGGTAGGCGCTCATGCCGTCGCATTCGTAGGGCGCGGTGTCTTCGTCGCGATGAAGCAGACACTGGGCGGGCAGTGTCGCCATCAGCGCCTGTACGACTTCGCGCTGGCGATCGGCGCGAAGCCGGGCGCGCGTTGCTTGGTCAGTCGCTTCGTTGTCTTGGGCAACGGCTTGCATCGCTGTCTCCTCAGGTGCCCGTCATGCGTCGATGATGCTTGCTTGGCGCAGTATAGGAAAAGATCGCGCCCGGAGTCGGGTTGCGCTACCGAGCGCAGCGTCCTACTCGCGCATTCCGTCGACGGCTTTAGCGCCAAGCGCGTGTGGGCGACGAGGACAGCGCGTGCGGATGATCGGGTTCGGTGAGCAATATGCCGGGCCGATGGCCTCATGCCATTGAGAAGCAGCTTTATTCTAGCGCTGATATCCGACGCCGCGAACGGGCGCAAAGCCCGGCGCAAAGGATCAGCGCAAAGCGTCGGCGGGCCTGCGGCTTTCGTCTATCGGTGGCTCGATCGGCGGTGGCCGCTGGCGGGCGAGGGGGCTTCTATAATTTCAGAGTGCTGCGGTGCGGTGCATTGCATTGCAGTTGAGCCGGAACGCCGATCCTTCGGCTAGCGTCGGTAAACCGGCGAGCTTTTGAGCCTTTGATCTTTCGAGCCAACTGCCGCACAGCCGGATGAACGAAATGAGGACAACACAATGGGCCACCGCTTGAGCAAAATCGCAACGCGTACCGGCGATGAGGGCACGACCGGCCTCGGTGACGGCAGCCGCGTGCGCAAGGACGATGTGCGAATCGCCGCGATAGGTGAGGTTGACGAACTGAACTCGCAGATTGGCTTACTGCTGTGCGAAAGCCTGCCCGACGATGTCAGCGAGGCCCTTACCGTCGTGCAGCACGATCTGTTCGATCTTGGCAGCGAGCTTTGCATGCCGGGCCGAACGATGATCGGCGACGCACATCTCGCGCGAATCGACGAGTGGCTCGCCCATTACAACGCCGATTTGCCCCCACTTGCGGAATTCATCCTGCCGGGCGGCACCCGTGCGGCGGCGTTGGCCCATGTCTGCCGCACCGTGTGCCGCCGCGCCGAACGGTCCATCGTGGCATTGGGGCACCAACAAGCGCTCGAGGCCACGCCGCGCCAATACGTCAACCGCCTGTCCGACTTGCTTTTTGTCCTCGCGCGCGTGCTCAATCGCGCAGGGGGCGGGGCCGACGTGCTCTGGCAGCGCGGGCGACGGCTTTGATCGGATGCCAGATACGCATGGGATCAGCGGGCGTTGCTGGGCCTCGCTCGTGCTTCGATTCGTCCGGCTGATTGAGAAAAAACGCCGTTGTAAAACGTGCTTGACATGGTGCACAGGGCGTACCGAAATAGAGCCAAATTCAGGCGAAGTCCGTGAAGCCATCCGAAGTGTTAAGTCGCCACCGCGCAGAGATTCGCAGGATCGTTGCTTCCAACAGGGCGACGAACCCGCGTGTCTTTGGCTCAGTTACGCGAGGTGAGGATCGGGATGGCAGCGACCTAGACACTCTTGTCGATCCGACCCTTGACACCTCCTTGCTCGATACCGGCATCATTCAAGCCGCCTTGGCGCGTCTTCTCGGTATTAATGTGGACGTTTTGACGCCGAAGGCGTTGCCCGTCTCTTGCCGGGCGACAGTAATTAATGAGGCGGTGTCGGTATGAGTCGGGACAAACTGCACCCGCCCGCGAAATCGCAAAGCAGTACCGCAACAACAAGAAAGGCCCGGAATAGCCATCAATACGCCAGCGCCGGGCCAACTCCAGTTCGATGCGCTACCTGTTAATTGCCACTACCCCGCGCGACACGACGCTGTTTCACGCTTTGCGCGAGACCCTCAAGCAGGCCAATACTGTCATCCCAGCCGATGCAGGCGTCGGTAATGCTTTGCCCGTAGTTCAGCGCGCAGCCTTCCTGCAAGTCCTGGCGTCCCGCGTTCAGATGCGACTCCACCATGACGCCCACGATGCGCTCGTCGCCGCCGGCGATTTGCCGCCCGATATCGGCACACACCGGAATCTGGTTCTCATGCTTCTTGGAGCTGTTCGCATGGCTCGCGTCGATCATGAGCCGCGCGGCGAGTCCTGCCTTGCCCACGGCGGAACACGCCGCATTGACGCTTTCGGCATCGTAGTTCGGCTGCGTACCGCCGCGCAGAATCACGTGGCAGTCTTCGTTGCCGGCGGTTGAGACGATCGCCGAATGTCCGCCCTTGGTCACCGAAAGGAAATGATGCGGCTGCGACGCGGCCTTGATGGCATCGACGGCGATCTTGACGTTGCCGTCCGTCCCGTTCTTGAAGCCCACCGGGCACGACAAGCCTGACGCGAGCTCGCGGTGCACTTGCGATTCGGTTGTCCGCGCGCCGATGGCGCCCCACGAGACGAGATCGGCGATGTACTGCGGGCTGATCATGTCGAGGAACTCAGTGCCGGCCGGCAGACCGAGCTCGTTGATGCCGACGAGCAGTTCGCGCGCCGCGCGCAGGCCGTCGTTGATCTTGAAGCTGTTGTCGAGATGAGGATCGTTGATGAGTCCCTTCCAGCCGACGGTCGTCCGCGGTTTTTCGAAGTAGACCCGCATCACGATCTCGAGCTCGCCCGCGAAGCGCTTTCGCTGCTCGACGAGCCGGCCCGCATACTCGAGCGCCGCCTTGGGATCGTGGATCGAGCAGGGGCCGATGATGACGATGAGCCGGTCTTCCATGCCATGCAGAATCCGGTGCAGCGACTGGCGTGCGTTGAAGATAAGGTCCGACATCGCTTCCGTGCACGGAAACTCGCGGATCAGATGGGCGGGTGGAATCAGCTCTTTCAATTCGCGGATGCGGACATCGTCCGTATTGTGCGGGGGCATGCTGCGTTTCTCCATATCGATTCAGTACGGCTTCGTGGCATGGGCCGCGTTGGCCACTGAGGGCATTGTCGACAGCCGCAGGCGAAAAAAAACCGCCGGGCTTTGCCGGCGGTTTCTTCGGAATTCGGGTTCGCTCAACGCGCTAACACCCCTCTCGATCCGCCGGCGGACTGAGATGCCAAAAGAAGTAAAAATAAAACTTCGTGGACATGGCAGTGGTGATTCGCATCAGGAAATGGTATATCGCTTTATACCTCGATCAGGCACGACTGACAAGTCGCCCATCCAAAAAATGCGAAATGGCCGCACAAAAACATCGAATGATGCGGATGTCTTGCGTGACGCGCCCTCGTCCCTCGTGCAGATTTCGGGCGCCTCCGCGCGTGCGGCCCAGCGTTACACCGTGCCGCCCACCGTCATCTTTTCGATCCTCAGCGTCGGTTGACCGACGCCGACCGGCACACTCTGGCCCTCTTTGCCGCAGACGCCGACGCCCGTATCGAGTGACATGTCATTGCCGATCATCGTCACGTATTTGAGCGACTCGGGGCCGCTGCCGATGAGCGTCGCGCCCTTGACGGGGTAGGTCACCTTGCCGTTTTCGATCATGTAGGCCTCGGAGGCCGAGAACACGAACTTGCCGTTCGGGATGTCGACCTGCCCACCGCCGAAATTGACCGCATAAAGGCCGTTCTTCACCGAGGCGATGATCTCGGCCGGATCCTTGTCACCGTTGAGCATGTAGGTGTTCGTCATGCGGGGCATCGGCAGCGCGGCATACGATTCGCGGCGGGCATTGCCCGTCACCGGCATCTTCATGAGGCGCGCGTTGAGCGAATCCTGCAGGTATCCCTTCAGCACGCCGTCCTCGATCAGCGTCGTGCATTGCGTCGGATTGCCTTCGTCGTCGATGTTGAGCGAGCCGCGCCGGTTCGGCAACGTGCCGTCGTCAACGACCGTCACGCCCTTGGCCGCGACGCGCTCGCCGATGCGTCCGGCGAATGCCGAGGATCCCTTGCGGTTGAAATCGCCTTCGAGGCCGTGGCCGATGGCTTCGTGCAGCAACACGCCGGGCCAGCCCGGCCCGAGCACGACCGTCATCGTACCGGCCGGCGCGGGCCGCGAATCGAGGTTGACGAGCGCCGCTTTCACGGCGTCGTCGACATAGCGCGCGAGCACTTCGTCGGTGAAGTAGCCATAGTCGAAGCGGCCGCCGCCGCCGCCCGAGCCGATCTCGCGCCGCCCGTTTTGCTCGGCGATGACCGTCACCGAGACGCGCACGAGCGGCCGTACATCGGCGGCAAGCGCACCGTCGCTGCGCGCGACGAGCACGATGTCGTACTCGCCGGCCAAGCCCGCCATGACCTGCGTGATGCGCGGATCGCGGCCGCGCGCCATTTGCTCGACCCGCTCGAGCAGCTTCACTTTCGCTGTTGCGTCGAGCGAAGCGAGCGGGTCAGCCGGCAGATAAAGATCGCGTCCGCCCACGCCCTTGAGCACGCTCGCCACTTTGATCTTTTGCTTGCCGCCGCCCGCCTTGGCGATCGAGCGCGTGGCCTCCGCCGCCTGGCGCAGCGCCTCGGGGGAAAGATCGTCGGAGTAGGCAAACGCCGTCCGGTCACCCGCGACGGCGCGCACCCCGACACCTTGGTCGATGCTGAAGCTGCCTGATTTGACGATGCCTTCCTCGAGGCTCCACGCTTCGCTGCGCGTTGCCTGGAAGTACAGGTCCGCGTAGTCGACGCGGTGCGTGAAGATGTCGGCGAGCGTGCGGGCAAGTAGCGCTTCGTCAAGGCCGTAGGGGGTGAGCAGTGCGTCTTTTGCCGTGACGAGATTGCGGATGCCGGGTTCGATGATGTTCATGCGGATCGATCGGTAGAAACTGAATGCGGTGAGTGAAAAGCGACGTACGCCTTCGACGTTTTCATGGAATGGGTCGTGTGGGCATGAGCGATAGCCGACGAGCTCCTCAAGACAGCACGCGATGCCGCCACGCTGGCAGGCTACGGCGCACTTCTTCGATGCGCTTGCGGTCGATGTCGCCTGTGACGACACCCGAGCCGTCAGCCGTGCGTTGCGCCACGATCTCGCCCCAGGGGTCGATCAGCATGCTGTGTCCCCAGGTGCGACGGCCGTTTTCATGCGTGCCGCCTTGCGCTGCGGCGAGCACGTAGCACTGGTTTTCGACGGCGCGGGCGCGCAGGAGCATCTCCCAATGCGCACGCCCCGTCGTGTATGTGAAGGCCGACGGCACGACGATCAGCGCAACATCGCCCATGCGTCGGTACAGCTCGGGAAAGCGAAGATCGTAGCAGACCGACAGGCCCACGCGTCCGAAAGGTGCCTCGAACGTGCGCACGTCGCCACCGGGCCGGATCGTGCGCGCTTCGTCGAACGATTCGCTGCCTTTCTCGAAGTTGAAGAGGTGAATCTTGTCGTACCTTGCCGCCTCTTGACCTTGCGGGTCGAAGACAAGCGTCGTGTTGAGGACGCGCTCGGGGTCGGGCGAGGGGCCGTCGACGGCGAGCGGCAGGGTGCCGCCGATCAACCACACGCCGTGGCGTCGCGCCGCATCGGCCAAAAAGCGCTGGATCGGGCCGTCGCCATACGGCTCGCGCACGCTGAGCTTGTCGGTCTCTTTGAACCCCATGAAGCAGAAATACTCGGGCAACAGCACGAGTTCTGCGCCATCGCTCGCGGCCTCGGCGATGAGGCGCGCGGCATCCTCGAGGTTGCGCTCGCGTGAGGGCGCGCTCACCATCTGCAGTGCGGCCACGCGAAAGGGCATTGCTGACGCGGGTGTGATGTGTCGATCGCTCATGGATATCCGTGTGCGAGCTGTGCATGGACCGGAGCGGGCATAGCGCCCACTCCGGTCGGCAAATGAACCATGTGACCGATGGACCGGTGACGACCGCCGGGAGGGACGAGCCCGGCGCGGCGGTGCCACAGGCCGGCCGACTTTCATTCGTATCAGTGGCCGGTGCCCTCGGTCGGAACACTCATCTTACCCTGATCGGCTGAGAGTCGCTCGATACGCGGACGCGACCACGACCCAGTGATCGCGTACTGCGTCGCGAACGCGTGCGAGATCGACTGAGAAAGGGCCAGGTTCGCCACGAACGCGCCGAGGCCGAGCAGGGGATTGACGATCGTCGCGGCAATCACGGCCGAGCCGGCACTGATCGTCGGCGTAATGACGACCTGCATATCCTGGGTTTCGGCCGCGAGATCGACTGTGCCAGACAGATCGGCGCGCGCTGGCGCTGTCACGATCTGGAAGTTGTCGGTGCGACCGACGCCGTCCTTGATTTGCCCTGTGCCCGTCGTCCGTTCGAACGGCAAGCCCTCGCCGATCACATCCTTGAAGTTCAGCGTGACGACGCGTGAGAGACTTTGCAGGCTCAGCACGCCGAGCAGCTTTGCGACGCCGGGGTCGACCCTGAGGAACTGCCCGTGCCGCAGATCGAGTGCCATATGGCCCCACAGCGTCGGGTAGTCAATCGCGGTGGGCTCGCCGCGCCAGCCTATGCGTCCGCTGAGGGAGCCAGCGCCGCCTTTCACGGTGCGCGGCAGGCCGAACTGTTCGAGCACCGCGCCCGCGTCCGAGATATCGAGCTTGAAGTCGATCGCCGTGCGCCGTGGCGTGTCCGCTGGCACGTCCGTTCCGAAACGGGGCGCTGTGCGCCAGTTCGCCGTCGCAAGGAGGTGCGCGGCAGGGTTGGTGACTTCGAACTTGTCGACCTGCCAGACTGGCACACCGTTCTCGTCGACATTGTGCGCGGCCACGGCCAGTCGGCCAAGGCTGCGTCCGCGCACGATGAAATCGTCGATGGCGAGATCGATGGCCGGCATATGCCGCGTCGTGGGCGAGGACAATTGGCCGACCAGCGCATGTCCGACCGTCACTGGAACCTCGGCTTTGGAGAACCGGGCTGTGAGCTGTCCTCCCGCGTTGCCCGCAGCGCCCGGCTGCCACGACAAGCTGCCCGTCAACTGGTCGGCAGCGATGTGCGCCTCCCAGTCGCCGTTTGTGCGTTGTGCGTCGATGCCGACGTGGGTCCAGTTGCGCTCGAGCAGTTTGAGCGTGTCGAAGTGCAGGCCGTAGCTGCTCGGCACGAATTGACTGAGCGTGCCGGCCGTCTCGGTGTGCTCGCCGGTGCTCACCTCCGGCGCATGGGCGGCGAGTGGGTCGCGCAGCTCGGCCACGAGGGTTCGCCACGCGTCGACGTCGAACGATTCCAGCGCACCGGTGGCGGTGACGCCTGCGGCTGGCAGCTGCGGCGCCTGGTCCACTGCGATTGCGCCCTTTACCACGTGGAAGGGGGGCGCAGACGTCGCCGCATCAGGACCTGCGACCTCGCGGCGCAGCAGATAGGAGGCGGCAATGGGGCCGAACTGCAGGTTCGCACGAGCTGTCTGCGCTCCCAGCGCTCCCTCGGCGGTCTCACCTTTGAGCGGCTCAACCGTCAGCGAGAAGGGCATCGGCGTGCCGCTCGATTTGCCGAGGGGGGCCGGCAAATCGAGCGCGAGACCTGTCAGGTCGGAGCGGGCAGCGATCTGCGGCACGCCGCTCTTGTTTCCACGAATGTCGAGCGAGAAGGGCGCCTCGCCGGACAGGTGTCCAAGCAGTCTGCCGGCGACGCTGTTCTGATCGAGCTCACGCGCACGCGCCGCCGATAATTGGCCTGAAACGCCGAGCGCATAACTGCCATTGGCCGCGAGCTTACCGTCGGCACGTACCTTGCCGCCGAGCCAGCGCCCCGCTGCGTCTTCGAGCGCGAGGGTGTGCTCGGTAAAGTTGAGGCGCCCCGTGAGGTCTTCGATGGGCGGCCACCCTGCGTGGCCCAGCGTGTTGCCTTGGAAGCCTACAGTGCCTGCCACGCCCGTGTGCGATCCCTGCCTGCGCGGCACCGTGAGCGTGAGATCGAGCGTCGCCGGCCCGCTCGCGCGGAGCTTTTCGGTAACGTGATCGGTCATGCTGCCTGCTGCGCTCTCGTTCACGTAATCGAGCAGATCGGCCAGCGGGCCGTGTGCTTGGCCAGCAATGATGAGGCTCGATGCGTGATTGCCGAGATCGGCGATGTGCCCGCTGACGTGCTTAAGCGCGACGCGCTTGTAGCGCGCCCGGTCGATGTCGAAGCGCAGGACGTTTTCCTTGAGCTTGAAAACCCCATCGATATCGACGAGTGGCGGCCAGACATCCGGCTCGCCGTTTCTGAGCTTCTTGGGCGGATAGGGCGACGGATCGTACTTGCCACCTGAAAACGGCGCGACGATGCGAAAAACGCCCGCGTGGGGATCTTGCGAGTAGGGAAATGTCTCCAGGTCGCCATGGACCTCGATGGTGGCATTACGCGTGATACCGCCCTGCAGGCCGTAGCCCAGGTAGTGGCGCAGATGCTCGTCGATGCTCGTCGGAAAGTAGCGCGTCAGCGTCGCCACCTTCGCCCGCGGTAACGTGGCATTCAAATCGAGTGTCCCGCGGCCATGGCCCGGGTTCGTGTACCGAGCGACGACGCTGCCGGCCAAATCGCCATTTTCGATATGAAGCTCGGGCACGGTGACGGCAAATGCCTTGTGTGGCTGCCCGGGTGCGGGCGTGACCGACCATTGCGCGCGTCCGGCGAGCCGGTCGAACGCCAGCCGCGGGTCGTCGAACTCGCCGGGAAACGTGAGCGCCGCGTTGGCGGTATCGATCGTTACAGCACCGCCCGTCTCGTTGGCGTCGACCGTTCCCCAAAGGTTTTCGAAGCCGGGCAGCCCGGCGCGCGGGTGGCCCAGGCGTGAAAGCCCCGGCGGCGGCTCCTGCGCGGCAAGGCTGATGCCCTCGAGGTCGCCTTTGAAGCGGTAGCGCACGATGGGCGCCGTACCCAAGACGCGCTGCTCGCGCGCTGCGGGCTCCGTCTCGGGCCGCGCACGCTCGACTTCGATCGTGTAGTCGGCCATGAGGCCGCGCGGGTCAAAGCGCACCAGCTCGTCGAGGAATTCCTCGGGCAAGGGCAGCGCGCGGCTGAACTCGGCCAGTACGCCGAGATCCACACGGTCGCCCGACACACTGATTAACTGTCCGTTTTCAACGCTCGGCGGCCGATAGCGGCCCGAAAGCGTCGAGAACGCCAGCGTCCGCGTCACGGGCGTGCCGTCGGCGAGCGGCGGCTGGCCCATCTCGGCAAGCAGGTTCGAGAGCGTGATCCGATAGTCGCGCTGCGGCTCGATCTGCGCAGCCCAGCCAAAGCGCGCGATCTTCAAGTCGAGCCTCGGCTGCGTTGTACGCACGCGCAGCGACACATCGTTTCCGTCCAGCTCGCCGTGCGCCGAGCGGATGTAGCCGTCGGAGAAGTTGACCCAGATCGCGTTATCGATGCGTCCTGCGTAAAGCTTCATCGGCACAGCGACATACCGGCCGAGCGTCGACAGATCGACGGGGCCCGTCGAGACATACGCCTCGCCGCTCCAGTTTTCCGGCTTGCCCAGCTCGGCGAGCAACGTATGCCGGAAGCGCGCGCGAAAGTCCAGCGGGCCTTTGAGCAACGTGCCCTCGGCAGGCGCTTGCAGTGCGACACGGTGCTCGAAGCCGCGATTGAAGATTGCGGCGTGGATGTTGTGCAACGTCAGCTCGGGCGCTTGGCGCAAACCGTCGCGCCAGCGCAATGTGGCCCCGCGCAGCACGATCGCCTGCTGCGAGAGCAGCCAGTCGGAAAATGTCGCGTCGCCGCCTCGGTGCACGGTCGGCACGGGCACGCCGGCGACTGTCAGCGAGCCATCCGGCGCGCGTGTTGCGAGTACCTGCGGCTCATCGACAATCAGGCTTGCCAGCACGGGCTTGCCGAGCGCGAGCGAGCGCCACGACACGGTGGCGGTTGCGTGGGGTACGGACAGCGCGAGTTGGCCATCGCGGTCACGAATCGTGAGACCGCTCACGTCGATGCCTGGCTCGAGCCTCGACCAATGCGGTGCCAGCTTTGCGATGCGAAGGTCGGCATGAATCGTCTGCGAGACGGCCGCTTCGATGCGGGGACGGAACTCGTCGATGCGGGGCAGCAGCACGTAGCGCAAGCCGAGCAACGCGGCCGCGGCCACGAAGTACGCCCCAATGGCAAACGCCAGCACGATCCTGAACGTGCGGCGAAGCAGTAGGGAGGCGTGGCGCGTGGGTCCGGCAACGGCTTCTTCGACGGATTCCTTGCTGTCGGACATGCTGCGGAGAAAGGGCGTGAACCGGTGTGCAGTGCCGGGTGTGGTAGTTTGGCGTCTTGACGACGAATGTATCACAGGCGCGGGGCCTCGACGGCGATCCGCCGACATTTCCGCGGCGCTTGCACCTGTGCTCGCGCATCCCGCGTGGTGAGACGATTTTTGCCCGCCTTCGGGCGATCATGCCGAACACGATCTGTTCATGACTGCACCGCTCCTGCTGAGTTCCGATTACTCCTCTTATGTCGCGCGCGCAATCGCCGCACGGCCTGGTCTGGCCGAACGCATCGCCGAATGGGCTGAGGTGCCCGTCACGCGCGAGGGCATAGGTGCGCGCTTCGATGTGCTTGCAAATGAAGCGCGTGCGGCGGACGGGCTGCCCCCCGCAGCCATGCTTGGCGAAACGTCACTGCGCCGTGTGCTACGGCATTTGCGCACGGAAGTGTTTTGCACGGTCATGGAGCGCGATCTAGCCGGGCACGCCGATCTGACCGAAGTGACGTCGGCGATGACCGATCTTGCAGAAGTCGCCATCCAGCAGGCACTCGCGGTGCTTTCGGCGGAGCTCGAAGCGGCTTTCGGCGAGCCGCGCGGCCCGGGTGGCGAGCGGCTGACGCTTGGCGTGGTCGGCATGGGCAAGCTGGGTGGGCGCGAGCTCAACGTCTCGTCCGACATCGACTTGATTTTCGTGTACGAGGACGACGGCGAAACGGCGGGCGGCACCCGTTCGCCGATTGCTACGCAGGAGTTCTTCGCACGTCTCGGGCGCAGGCTCATCGGCGCGCTCGCGGAGCCGACCGCCGACGGGTATGTCTTTCGCGTCGACATGCGTTTGCGGCCCAACGGCGACGCAGGCCCGCTTGCTTGCAGCCTAGGCATGCTCGAAGAGTATTTTTATGTGCAGGGGCGTGAATGGGAGCGCTATGCCTGGATCAAGGGCCGGCTCGTCTCCGAGGGTGAAAGCCCGGCGGCCGTGCGCTTGGCCGATCAGCTCGAAGCGCTCGTGAAGCCGTTCGTGTACCGGCGCTATCTCGATTTCGGCGTGATCGGCGCGATTCGATCGCTGCATCGGCAGATCGGCGAGGAGGGGCGGCGGCGCGCTACGATGCGCCCGGAGAAGGCCGACGACATCAAGCTCGGCCGCGGAGGCATCCGGGAGATCGAGTTCTCCGCGCAAGTGTTCCAGCTGATTCGCGGCGGTCAGGACGCCGACTTTCGCATCCGGCCGACGCTTAGCGTGCTGCGGCATGCGGCGACGCGCGGCCTCATCGCGCCCTCCCTGTGCGACCAGCTCGGAGAAGCCTACCGCTTTTTGCGCGTGCTGGAGCACCGCCTTCAATATCGGCAAGATGCGCAAACGCATGCCGTGCCCGTCGATGCCGATGAGCGTGCACGGCTAGCCGCGTCGCTCGGGTTTGTCGACTACGCCGCGCTTGCTGCCAGGCTCGATGCCCATCGCGATTTTGTCCAGGCGCAGTTCGACGAAATCTTTGCCGACAAGGCGCGGGAGGACGGCTCGGCGGCCGAGGTTTGGAGCCCCGAGCTGGAGGACGAAACGGCGAGCGCCTCGCTGGCCGCCCGGCTTACCGGGCACGGCTTCGGCGAGGAGGCGCGTGAAGTCGTCGAACGCCTGGTCGCCGTGCGTCGCTCGACGCGCTATCAGGGCTTGCCCGAACGCAGCCGCGAGCGGTTCGACACAATCGCGCGGCGCGCGCTCGATGCCGCAGCAACGCTTGAGCCGCCGACCAAGCGCGCTCCGACGCTCGCCCGGCTGTTCGATCTGCTCGAGGCGGTAAGCCGGCGCAGCGCTTATCTGGCGTTGCTCGACGAGTTCCCGGCGGCGCTCGAGCGCGTGATGGGGGTGCTGGCTGCGTCGCGCTGGGCGGCCGGCTACTTGACGCGTCACCCGCAACTGCTCGACGAGTTGCTTGACGACGATGCAATCGCTACCCCGTTCGACTGGCCCGGGTTCAAGACGGCGTTGCGCACGCGGCTTGCGGCCGCGGATGGGGTGGAACAGCAGATGGACCTGCTGCGGCACGCGCACCACGCCGAGGTGTTCCGTATCCTGCTGCTCGACCTCGCCGGCAAGCTGAAGGTCGAGCAGGTGAGCGACCGCCTCTCCGAGCTCGCCGACTCGGTGCTCGAGGTGACGATGGAAGCCGTCTGGCAGCAAGTGGCGAAGCGCCATCGGGATAGGCCGAGCTTTGCCATCATCGCGTACGGCAAACTCGGCGGCAAGGAGCTCGGCTACGCGTCGGATCTCGATCTGATTTTCCTTTACGACGATCCCGACCCGATGGCGGCCGAAGTGTATGCGACGTTCGCGCGGCGCCTCGTCACCTGGCTCACGACGGCGACGGCCGCCGGTACGCTTTTCGATGTCGACCTGCGTTTGCGGCCGAACGGGGAGTCGGGGTTGCTCATCACCGATCTCGACGCCTTTCGCCGCTACCAGTTGCGCAAAGGCGACGCCGCCAATACGGCGTGGGTCTGGGAGCATCAGGCACTGACGCGTGCACGCTTTTGCGCAGGCGATGCCGCGATCGGCACTCAGTTCGAGTCGATCCGCAATGAGGTGCTGACCACGCAGCGCGAGGCGGCAACGCTCGCCGCCGAGATCGTGGCGATGCGCGAGCGCGCTGCCTCGGGGCATCGCAATCCCACGCAGCTGTTCGATCTCAAGCACGACCGCGGCGGTATGGTCGACATCGAGTTCCTCGTTCAGTATTGGGTTTTGCTGCATGCGGCCCGGCATCCGGAGCTCATCCGCAATACGGGCAACATTGCGTTGTTGCGGGAGGTGTCGCGCTTCGGGCTCATGAGCGCGGACGAGGCGGAGACTGTGGGCGGCGCCTATCGGACTTTCCGCAAGCTGCAGCATCGACTGCGGCTCGACGGTGTGGAGACGGCGCGCGTGCTGCCCGAAAACATCGCCGCAGAACGCGAGGTTGTCACGACGCTGTGGCGGCGTATTTTCGGCTGACGCGATGGGGCGAAGGGGAGGCGGCCGAAATTCGGCCGCAGTAAGAACTCGGCGTCGGCGCCGAAGCGCACGACTGGACACCTCCCAGCCGTGCTCTCTTCAACAAGTCGCCGGGGATACTAAGCAGACACCTGAGACGTCAGAAGGTCTTCAAGCCGAACGGGTAGATTGCGTACGCGCACGCCCGTCGCGTGATACACGGCGTTTGTAATGGCAGGCGCAACACCGGCCATCCCAATCTCGCCAACCCCGCGCGCGCCGAGCGGATTCAACGCGTAATCCGGATAGTCGAGGAACGTCACGTCGATCTTTGGCGAATCGGCATGCGTCGTCATCACATAGTCCGCGAGACTGCGGTTGATCGGTGCACCGGAACGGCTGTCGTAGTGCGTTTCCTCGAACAGCGCCATACCGAGGCCCATCACAACGGCACCTTCGATCTGGTTCTGAGCCGTGCGCGCATTGATGATCTGACCGCCATCGATCACGCTAACCACGCGGCTGACTCTCAACCGTGCTGTCTCCGGCTGCCACGTGACCTCGACGAAATGGGCACCGTATGAGTGAATCGACACCTGCTTGGCGTCAGGATCGTCCTGACTCGCACCGGACCGCCCCCTTCCGACCACCATGTTGATGTCTGCCGGTCCGAGGATCCGCTGGAACGGCACGCCCGCGCCGGGCGACGTGCTCTTTCGATAGACCATCCCATTATCGAAGCCAAGCGCATCCATCGCTTGCCCGTTAAAGGGCGAAGCACCCGCCTGAGACGCTATCGCCAATAGCTCCTGCACCGCCGCCTGTGCTGCCTGCCTCACGGCCGGAACCAACGATGCGGTAGCCATCGAGCCGCCGGACATCGGCCCCGGCGGCAAGCGCGTATCGCCGATCACCACCGAGATCTTGTCGAGTGCGATGCCGGTCACATCGGCCACCAATTGCGCCAATACCGTGTACGTACCCGTTCCAATGTCCTGGGTCGCCGTCAATACGCGTGCGGTCCCGTTACTGTGCAATTCGACGATTGCCTCTGTCGCCAATCGCCGCGCGGCCCATGAGCCGGCTGCGACACCCCAGCCAATCACCAGACCGTCGCGACGCATGGAGCCAACCGCTTTCGTGCGTTTCTCCCAGCCGAATTTCTCCGCACCGATCGTGAGGCACTCCTTCAAATGCCGCGAAGAAAACGGCACGTTCAGGCTTTCGTCGATCTTGGGCTCATTGATCAAGCGCAATTGGACGGGGTCGACGTTCAGCTTGATGGCGAGTTCGTCGACGGCCGACTCGATGGCAAACAAGCCAGGAACGGCACCGGGGCCACGCATCGAAGTACTGGGCGCGATGTCCCGGCGGGCATACGCCGAAGTCGAGCGCAGGTTAGGGGTGCTGTAGAGATAGCCCGTTGTCTCGCTGCAGTTTTCCTTGCGCGTTTCCTGGCTGGACGTCTGGTACACGTAGTCGTGCTGGAGCGACGTCAGACGCCCCTCGGCCGTTGCCGACAAGCGCATGCGCTGCTGCGTGTTGGTACGGTGACCGACGTTGTGGAACATCATCTCGCGGGTGAGTACCAGCTTGATGGGGCGCCGGAGATTGCGGGCCGCAGCGGCGGCGAGCAACGAGTGTGACCACGGAAACAGCTTGCCGCCGAACCCGGAGCCCAGGTATTTCATAATGACGCGCACCCGGTCTTCCGACACGCCGAGCATCAGCGCAATGACGTGGCGATGGTTGATGACCGCCTGCGACGTTTCGTACAACGTATAGTTCATGCCATCGAATGCGGCCAACGTCGCATGCAATTCGATCGGGTTGTGCGTTTCGATCGGCGTCGTGTAGGTCTGGTCCACCGTCAACGCCTCGGGCGAAGCCGCGAATGCGGCAGCCGCGTCGCCGCGCTGGGTTTCGACCGACGGCGTCACCTCAGCCGACATGGCCGTGCGTACGTCCGGTCGGCTCGACGTATACGTCACATTCACGGCTTGAGACGCTGCAGTTGCCTCTTCGAACGTATCGGCAACCACTAACCCGATATATTGGCCGTAGTAGTAAATGTTGTCGTCTTCGAACGGTGGACGTTTTTCGTCGATTCGCGCGTCCATCGAAAAGCCGGCGCGATAGAACTTTCCAAAGTTCTCGCGCGTGAAGACTGCCCGGACACCGGGCATTTTCAACGCGGCGGCGGTATCCAAACGCGTGATGCGCCCCTTGGCGACCGTCGCGCAAACCGGCACGGCGTAAAGCTGACCGGGCAAGTTGAAATCCGAGGTGTACTTCGCTGTGCCACTGACTTTGAACGGCCCGTCAATTCGGGTGAATTCGCCGCCGATGAACTGTTGTGTTTTCTTCGTAGCTGATTGCATATTTCCTCCGCGTCACGACCGCTGCGTCACGCGTTCTGTGTGGCAAGCTTGAGTGCGTGCTGGATGCAGCGTTTCGCGAGTTCGACCTTGTAGCCGTTCTGGCTTTGCGGACGCGCTGACTGGAGCGCCGCCTCGGCCGCTGCTTGGAACGCTGCGGCGTCAGGCGTGCGGCCTTGCAACACGGCTTCTGCCTCTTTCGCGCGCCACGGTTTGACACCGACGCCGCCCATCGCGATGCGGATGTAATCGATCCTGCCCGCGCTCACCGCCACGACAACCGCGGCTGAAGCCAACGCAAATTCGTACGACGCGCGGTCGCGGAGTTTCAGATAGGTGCTACGAGCGCGGGGGACAGGCGCGGGGAGCGTCACGTGAGTGATCAATTCACCAGGGTTGAGCGTGGTTTCACGTTCAGGCGTGCTTCCCGGCAAAAGGAAAAAGTCATCGATTGCAATGCTTCGCGTTCCCTGCTCACCGACGGTATGAATCGTGGCCTCGAGCGCAGTCATCGCAACGCTCATGTCGGAAGGATTGGTGGCGATGCAGTGGTCGCTGGTTCCGAGAATGGCGAGGTTTCGATTGAACCCGTCGATCGCTGAACAACCGCTGCCGGGCTCACGCTTGTTGCATGGCGTTTCGGGATCGCGAAAGTACACGCAGCGGGTACGCTGCAAGAGGTTGCCGCCTGTCGTCGCCATGTTTCGCAACTGGGCCGATGCGCCGGAAAGCAATGCCTCGCTCAGAACGGGGTAGTGCGTCTTGATCAGCGGATGATTCGCCAGGTCCGAATTCCGTACGGTAGCGCCGATCTTGACACCGCCCGTGGCGATTTTCTCGACCTCGGCGAGCGGCAGGCGATGGATGTCGATCACCTGCGCCGGCTGCTCTACGCCAAGCTTCATTAAGTCGAGCAGCGTCGTGCCGCCCGCCAGGAAACGTACCGACGAGCCATTTTGCCCGCCGGCGGCAGTCTTCGCGAGATCGAGAGCCTGATTGACGTCAGAGGCGCGCTTGAGTTGAAAGGTTTCCATTCGTACGCTCCGCTTAGTCTTTCCGACGAACTTGCTGGATCGCGGAGACGATGTTCGAGTACGCACCGCAACGGCAGATATTGCCGCTCATGGCTTCCTTGACTTCCTCGTCGCTATGACCGTAGGGCTCGTTGAGCAGTGCAACGGCAGACATGATTTGGCCCGACGTGCAGTATCCGCACTGAAAACCGTCATGTTCGAGGAAGGCTGCCTGCATCGGATGCAGGGCGCCCGGTTGCCCGATGCCTTCGATTGTCGTGATCGCTTCGCCCTCATGGGTGGCGGCAAGACTCAGGCACGAATTCACGCGTTTTCCGTCGACATGAACGGTACAAGCGCCGCACTGACCGTGGTCGCAGCCTTTCTTCGTGCCCGTCAGCTGCAAATGCTCGCGCAGGCAATCGAGCAACGTCGTGCGAGGATCGATATCCAGCTCGTAATTCGTCTTGTTGACGTTCAATCGGACGTGCACCTTGGCACCATCCGTAGCGACGTCGGTAGGCGTATCGCCTTGGTTCGTGTTGTCGGACTCTGCGTGCGCGAGAGAAGGAAGTTGTCCTGCTCCGATCGCGACACCTGTCGCACCGACGCGCGACAGGAACGATCGACGTGTCAGCCCTTCGAGCGCCGGCACAGCGTCATCTTCGCTTCTGTCCGACTTCTGGTGCTTGTTGTTCATGAATCAAGTTCTCCACAGAAGAGGTGCCACCATGGGCGTGCCACGCTAAAACAAGTTGGTCTATTCAATTAATTTTTTTTTAACCTTTCAAGAGTCCTATAGATTTTTTTCATGATTGGTTTCGCCGTCAACAACCTCGCGGTCGCAGAGAGTTGTTCGGTCCCGAATGCTGTCCAGGTTAAGCGGATGCCCAAGCGCTAATGAAATTGAAGAAATGCCCGGTGACCGGTCGCGTCAAGGCGGCTTGGGAACTGTGCCGAAACGCGCGCGACGTTGTGCGTGGTGAAGGGGCGAGTGCTGCGAGATAGGGCAGGCCATAGCGGCGCTCGAGCGCCCTATCTGGCTTGCTCATGGAGGTGTGCGAAAGGAGTCACCGGCCGGTGCCGCCGGTGAGCACGAAGATGTGCTGTCGGATTGCCAGCCGGGTTGATGGCAACCGGAAGCGTACCCTTTTGCGTTTCGCGGAAAGAGGCCTTGATCGTTCTTGCGAGCTTAGCCGGGAACGCTAGTGTTTATGGGCCGGATTTTGGGCTGATCCGGGCTCCGCTAGGACTGATCAGTCCTAGCGTCCGCTATGCGGCCAGCATCTCCTTCGCATGGCGGCGCGTGGTGGCCGTAATCTCGAGCCCGCCGAGCATGCGCGCCACCTCCTCCACGCGGTTCACTTGATTGAGCGCGGTGACAGCGGACAGCGTGCTGCCGTCGGCTGCGCTCGTCTTCGCCACCTGGAAGTGGTGATCGCCGCGCGCGGCAACCTGGGGCAGGTGCGTGACGCAGAGCACCTGCCGGTCGCGCCCGAGCTGATGCAACAGCCGGCCGACGACCTCGGCGACGCCCCCGCCAATCCCCGTGTCGACCTCGTCGAAGATCAGTGTCGGGGTCAGGCTGGCTGTGCTCGCGATAACGGCGAGCGCCAAGCTGATTCGCGCGAGCTCACCCCCCGAGGCTACTTTGGCGAGCGGCTTTGTCGGTACGCCGGCGTGCCCGGCGACGCGGAACTCGACCTGTTCGAGCCCGTGCGCACCGCCTTCGGCAAGCGGCACGAGCGCCACCTCGAAGCTGCCGCCCGCCATCGACAACTCTTGCATGCCGGCCGTGACGGCGGTGCCGAGCGCCTTGGCCGCCTTCGCGCGTCCTTTTGAGAGCTGTTTCGCCTCGAGTAGATAGGCTTCGTGGGCGGCACTGACTGTGGCGGCCAGCTTGTCGAGGTCGGCCGCGGCGTCGAGCGCAGCGAGCTGCGTGCGCCGCGCTTCGTGCTCAGCCGGCAGCGTTTCGGGTTGCAGCCGGAACTTGCGGGCCAGCGAATGCAGGGCGTCCAGGCGCGTTTCGACTTCGCTCAAGCGATCCGGGTCGAGTTCAAGCCGTTGCGCATAATGCGTCAGCGAGTAGGCCGCCTCGCGCAACTGGATTTCGGCCGGTTCGATCGAAGCCAGCGCGTCGCCGAGCGCCGGGTCGATCTCTGCGAGGTCGCGAACCTTGGATGCGATCGCGCCCAACTGGCCGAGGATCGCATCGTCGGCTTCGGCGAGCGCGTCGAGCGCACCGCGTACGCCTTCGATCAGATTGGCTGAATGCGCGAGCCGACGGTGCTCGGTGCTGACTTCTTCCCATTCGCCAGGCTGCGGCGCAAGCTTGTCCAGCTCGGCGAGCTGCCAGACAAGGCGTTCCCGTTCGAGCTGGATTTCGCGATCGCGCGCTTTGGCAAGCTCGAGCGCCTGGGTGGCATCACGCCAAGTGCGGTGCGCACGCGCGACGTTGGCCGCAGCGGCCACGAGGCCCGCGTGGGCGTCAAAGAGCGCACGTTGGGCATCGGGTCGCATCAGCAACTGGTGCGCGTGCTGGCCGTGAATGTCGACGAGCATTTCGCCGACTTCGCGCAGCTGAGCGAGCGTCGCCGCGGTCCCGTTGATGAACGCGCGCGAGCGGCCGCCTGCATCGACGACGCGGCGAAGCAGCACGGTACTCGCTTCGCCGCCGTCTGGCTCGCCGGTTGTCAGCGCTTGCTCGTCGAGCCAGCGCGCGAGCTCAGCGCTCACCGAAAATTCGGCCGTAATGTCGGCGCGGCTCGCGCCCGTGCGCACGACGTCGGCATCGGCGCGTGCACCGAGCGTGAGCGCCAGGGCGTCGATCAGGATCGACTTGCCGGCGCCGGTTTCACCCGAGAAAACCGTGAAGCCGCGATCGAATTCGAGGTCGAGCGCGGCGACGATGACGAAGTCGCGTATCGAAAGGTGGCGGAGCATGGGAGCGTTTTAACGTCAGGTTCTAGGGGCGGCCATGCAAGGCCGGCTGACTGGACAGAAGCGGTTTTGCGCGGGCAAGCCGCACGCCCGAGCCGGGCGGCAGCTCGTCAGGCTACAGCGATTCGTCATCGCCATCTTCATCTTGGCCGACGTTTGCCGGGTGCTCGTTCCAATGAAGCTTTTGCCGCAGGGTGGCGTAATAGCTATAGCCGATCGGATGCAGAAACGGCACGGTATGGCGTGAGCGGCGCACCTCGATCGTATCGTTGAGCTGAAGCGCGGTGAACGACTGCATGTCGAAGTTCACGTTGATCATGCGCCCGCCGATGATCTGAATGCTGACGTTGCGATCATCCGGCAGCACGATGGGACGGTTCGAGAGCGCATGCGGCGCGATCGGCACGAGCACAATGCCCTGCAATTGCGGATGCAGGATGGGGCCCTGGGAGGACAGCGCGTAGGCCGTCGAGCCCGTCGGCGTGGCAACGATGAGACCGTCGGAGCGCTGGTTGTACATGAAGCGCCCGTCAACGCAGACGCGCAGCTCGGCCATTCCCGAATAGCCGCTGCGATTCACGACGACATCGTTGAACGCAAGTGCGTGGTAAATCGGCTCGCCATCGCGGACGATGCGCGACTCGAGCAGCATGCGCTCCTCGCGCTCATAGCTGCCCGCCAGCATTTCGGGTATCCGCTGCTGCATCTCCGCGATCGGAATGTCGGTGATGAAGCCAAGCCGCCCCTGGTTCACGCCGATGAGCGGCGTACGGTACGGTGCGAGCTGCCGGCCGATGCCGAGCATCGTGCCGTCGCCGCCGAGCACGACCGCGACATCGGCGCGTGCGCCGATGTCGGAGGGCGTCATCGCAGGATAGTCCGTGACGCCGATCTCGCGCGCCGTTTGCGCCTCGAAGATAACCTCGAAGCCGCGCTTGGCAATGCACGAGGCGAGCGCCGTCAGCGGCTCACCGATGCCGGGGGTGTTGTTGCGCCCGATGAGCGCAACCGTCTTGAATTGGCTGCCAATTTCCATGCCGGCATTACACCATAGGTGCGGTTCGAAAAGAACCGTGACTCGACGCCTACCCGGGCTCCCACGCGAGCCGCCCACGAGCGGCTCTTTACAAGCTGGCCCGCCCGGGCTGATTTGTCGCTAGAATGACGACGTGCCGATGACGAGTCGTCCTCCGGCGTAGAGCCGCGGTGCACGACGCCGATCGCGGCGGCTCACCGCCGGAACGGATGCAGCCGGTGCGCGCGGGAGTGCTGCCGCGGGGCTATCGGCGTTCGGCTAAAATTTCTGCGTCATGTTAGAACAACGCGCACAGACTCTTCTGAAAACTCTGATCGAGCGATACATCGCGGAAGGTCAGCCGGTCGGCTCGCGCACGCTGTCGCGGTATTCGGGCCTCGAGCTGAGCCCGGCCACGATTCGCAACGTGATGTCGGACCTCGAAGAGCTCGGACTGGTGGCGAGCCCGCATACTTCGGCGGGCAGGGTGCCGACGCCGCGCGGCTACCGCCTTTTCGTGGATACGTTGCTGAGTGTCGAATCCGTCGCCGACGAAGAGGCCGTCACCCGTGCCGTGGAGCGGACGCTTCAGCCCGGTGAGCCACAAAAGCTGGTTGCCGCGGCGGCAGGCGTGCTTTCGAGCCTGTCCCAGTTCGCGGGCGTGGTGCTGACGCCGCGCCGCAGCCACATCTTCAAGCAGATCGAGTTCATGCGCTTGTCCGCCAAGCGCATTTTGCTCATCATCGTGACGCCCGAAGGCGACGTGCAAAATCGCATCATGGCGACGCAGCGCGACTACACTCCGTCGCAGCTCATCGAGGCGTCTAACTACATCAATGCGCATTTCGGTGGACTTTCCTTCGACGATGTTCGCCGTCGGTTGCGCGACGAAATCGACCAGCTGCGCGGCGACATGACCGCGCTGATGCAGGCGGCGGTGGCGGCGAGCACTGACGAAACCGAAATGGGCGAGACGGTGCTGATTTCGGGCGAGCGCAACTTGCTTGAGGTGGCGGATCTGTCGTCCGATATGGCCCGGCTGCGCAGGCTTTTCGACGTATTCGACCAAAAGACTAGCCTCCTGCAATTGCTGGATGTCTCAAGCCACGCTCAAGGCGTGCAAATCTTCATTGGCGGCGAATCGCATCTGGTGCCGATCGAGCAGATGAGCGTGGTCACGGCCCCCTATGAAGTCAACGGCACGATCGTCGGCACACTCGGGGTGATCGGTCCCACACGCATGGCCTATAGCCGCGTCATTCCGATCGTCGATATCACCGCGCGTCTCTTGTCCACCGCGCTCAGTCAGCAATAACCAGGCGTGCTGCCGCAACGTTCGTGCAAGGCGCGATGCAGCCGTTCGCATGATGCCTGCCGCTGCGAGGCATTGCCATTGGCTGAATGGCCAACGCCCCGATTCGGCCGCGTCGCTATAATGGCTTTCACTTGAACTGAGGCCGATCGGCACTTCCGGCCCTAATCATCGCTCATGCGTTTTGATCTCGAACCGCCGTCGCAGCCTGCCGTCTCGCACCGCATCGCAGTGCTGTTGATCAACCTAGGCACACCCGATTCACCCACGCCGCGTGCGGTGCGCCGTTATCTCGCGGAATTCCTGTCCGATCCGCGTGTCGTCGAAATTCCGGCGCTCGTCTGGCAGCCCATTTTGCAGGGGCTGATTCTTCCGACGCGCAGCCGCGAATCGGCGAAAAAGTACGCGTCCATCTGGATGCCGGAAGGCTCGCCGCTGCGCGTTCACACAGAGAAACAGACGGAAGCCCTGCGTGCCATGCTGCATGAGAACGGTTATCCGCTCATTGTCGAGTACGCGATGCGCTATGGCACGCCGAGCATCGGCGCGATGTTGAGCCAGTTGAAGCTTGCGGGCGCCGAGCGCATCTTGCTGATGCCGATGTACCCGCAATACTCTTCCTCGACGACGGCCACGGCCTTCGATGCTGCGTTTGTCGCCCTTGGCCGGATGCGAAACCAGCCGGAAGTCCGCACTGTGCGGCACTACGCAGACCATCCGTTGTATATCCGCGCACTGGCCGAGCAGGTACGGCAGCATTGGGCGGCGCACGGCCGCCCCGATTTCGGCGGCGGCGACAAGCTCGTCTTGAGCTTCCACGGCGTACCGAAGCGCACGCTGGATCTCGGTGATCCTTACCACGATCAGTGCCGGCAGACCGCCGCGCTGCTGATGGCCGAGCTCGCGCTTGGCCCGGCGCAGTGCCTGGTGACATTTCAGTCGCGGTTCGGGCGGGCTGAGTGGCTGCAGCCGTACACGGCGCCGACCTTGCGCGAGCTCGGTGCGGCTGGCGTGCGTCGCGCGGATGTATTCTGTCCGGGCTTCACAGCCGATTGCATCGAGACGATTGAAGAGATCGGCCTCGAAGTACGCGATGAGTTTCTGCATGCGGGCGGTAAGGAGTTTCAACGCATTGCGTGTTTGAACGCATCGCCGGCATGGATCGCCGCCTTGGCTGAAATTGTCATGCAGCATTTGCAGGGATGGCCCGCACACAAGCATACAGCGCCCGGTGTGGCGGTATGAGCGTCGGAGGCTGGGGGCGGCCCGAAGGAAGTCCCCGGGGTTTTGAACCGGAATCCGTTTTACGATGAACTACAAGATTTCGACCGAACCCGGTGCGCGCTTGCGCATCGACAAATGGCTCTGGGCTGCTCGTTTTTTCAAGACTCGCTCGCTTGCCGCTGATGCGGTGGAAAAAGGCCGCGTGCGAATCGACAAAGCAACCGTCAAGCCAGCGAAGGAGGTGCGCGTGGGCGATCTCGTCGAAATTGAGATCGACCGCATGTACTGGGAAGTCAGGGTGTTGGGCACGTGCGACGTGCGCGGCCCGGCCGCCGTTGCGCAGACGCTTTACGCCGAGACGCCCGAAAGCCAAGCTAGGCGGGCCGTCGAAGCAGAGCGGCGCAAGACGTTCCGGGAGCCTGCGGCTACGCTGCAGGGCAGGCCGACCAAGCGCGACAGGCGCGTCATTGACAAATTTTCAGGCGGTGGGGAGTAGACAACTGCAACTGCTCGAATGTGGCGCGCACGACGCCATATTCGGTAGTCGTATCACTCACAGCGCCAGATAGGCAGATGGTCGTGGTCCCCGCGACGAGTACCAGCGCGACCACCGCGATTGCAAAGGTGAGTTTCACTGTACTCCCCTACGGAGGACGGCGATACGGACAAGCACGACGCGAAAACGGCGGTTGCCGCGTTCTTGGCTACTGTCAACGTATCGGGCCGAATGTTGCTGAGCCGGTGAGCCCAGTTTAGGGCAAGCGATAATAGCGCTCAATGCCAATCGGGTACCTTCACCGTAACCCGTGTTACCGTTCGTTTCCCATGCCCGCAGTCGGTGCAAAAAACGCGGGATAGGCCCCCTTGAAACCGTCATGGGTGACCCCATTTGGCCGTGACGTGCGACGGCAAGTTGCGTTGATGCAACACTCGCCGTGGCGATTTCACTTTTTGGACGATTCAGCGACATGGAACATACGCAAGACAACCCGGCCAGCCAGACCCCACCGTCTGCCGGAGACACCGCGCAACCCATTGCCGAGAACGTCGCGGAGCAGGTCGCGGCTGCTGCCACTGAGCCCCAATCGCAGCAGGAACCGTCGGCGCAAGCGGAGCTCGCCGAAGCTCAGGCGAAAGTAGTCGAGCTCAGCGAAAGCTTTTTGCGCGCCAAGGCGGAAACCGAAAACGTGCGTCGGCGTGCGCAAGAGGATGTACTCAAGGCGCGCAAATTCGCCATCGAAAGCTTCGCCGAGCATCTGCTGCCAGTGATCGACAGCCTCGAGGCGGCGCTAGCCGATTCGTCGGGCGACGTTGCGAAGCTGCGTGAAGGTGTCGAGCTGACGCTGCGTCAGCTATCGAATGCGCTCGACAAAGGCAAAGTCGTGGCGATCAACCCGGTCGGCCAAAAGTTCGACCCGCATCAGCACCAAGCGATCTCGATGGTGCCGGCTGATCAGGAGCCCAATACCGTAGTGTCAGTGCTGCAAAAGGGCTATGTGATTGCCGAGCGCGTATTGCGGCCCGCGCTCGTCACCGTTGCGCAGCCGAAGTAAGTTGGCCATTGCGCTCGCCCGTGGCCCGCGTGGCCGGTGCGAGCCAAGCGTGAACACGCATAGGTCGACGCCACCCTCTCTTTTTTTGAGATGAAGAAGAGACGAGCGTGAAGCCGTGAGCTTTGATGCGGCGCTTGCGTCCACCGGCGATGAGCTCGCCTTGCTCCTTCTGGGGAGCGTGCGCTGCTTCAAATGCGAGGTCGCGAAGACGGCGATGTGTGTGCTGGCCCGGTGATTCGCTCGTTGGGGGCTGGCTGTTCCACGCAAACGTCTGCGAGTGCCGGTAAGGAGCGTGCCGCTTTTTACCTCATAGGCGCTGGCCGCGTGCCTTCTGGGGCAAGCGGCTCGGACGCGCAACGGGTGGCGCGGCATGGCTTCCCCCAGCTGTAGTCGACGTCGCCTGCGTGAAGGCTCGGGCGGCCGGTGACGGCGAGCGGGGTGCCGATTGGGCCCATTAAAGAAAATTGGCGAGCGCATCGGCCCGAGGGCTTGAAAACGGCGCGAAGGCACTCATGTTGGGTGCAGGTTTGAATTGATGGGCGGTCAGCGCTGGACCAGCGCCGGCGCCCAGACGGGATCAAAAGTCAGGAGATTAGGAAAAATGGGCAAAATCATCGGCATTGACCTCGGCACCACGAATTCGTGCGTGGCGCTGATGGAAGGCAACCAAGTCAAAGTGATCGAGAACTCGGAAGGCGCCCGTACGACGCCTTCGATCATCGCCTACATGGACGACAACGAGATTCTCGTCGGCGCGCCGGCCAAGCGTCAGTCGGTGACGAACCCGACCAACACGCTGTTCGCGGTCAAGCGTCTCATCGGTCGCCGCTTCGAAGAAAAGGAAGTGCAAAAAGATATCGGTCTCATGCCTTACAAGATTGTAAAGGCCGATAATGGCGACGCCTGGGTCGAAGCACGCGACAAGAAGCTCGCTCCGCCGCAGGTTTCGGCGGAAGTGCTGCGCAAGATGAAGAAGACGGCCGAGGACTATCTCGGCGAGCCCGTCACGGAAGCCGTGATTACGGTGCCCGCCTACTTCAACGACAGCCAGCGCCAGGCAACGAAGGATGCCGGCCGCATTGCGGGCCTCGAAGTCAAGCGGATCATCAACGAGCCGACGGCGGCCGCGCTTGCGTTCGGCCTCGACAAGGCTGAAAAGGGCGACCGCAAGATTGCCGTCTATGACTTGGGCGGCGGCACGTTCGACGTCTCGATCATCGAAATCGCCGACGTTGACGGCGAGATGCAGTTCGAAGTGCTGTCGACGAACGGCGACACGTTCCTTGGCGGTGAGGATTTCGACCAGCGCATCATCGATTACATCATCGGCGAGTTCAAGAAGGAGCAGGGCGTCGACCTCTCGAAGGACGTGCTCGCGCTGCAGCGCCTGAAGGAAGCGGCCGAGAAGGCGAAGATCGAGCTTTCGTCGAGCCAGCAGACCGAGATCAACCTGCCGTACATCACGGCCGACGCGACAGGTCCCAAGCACCTGAACTTGAAGCTCACGCGCGCAAAGCTCGAAGCGCTCGTTGAAGATCTGATCCAACGCACCGTTGAGCCGTGCCGCATCGCGATGAAGGATGCGGGCGTGAAGGGCACCGACATCGACGACGTGATCCTCGTCGGCGGCATGACGCGCATGCCGAAGGTGCAGGACACGGTGAAGGAGTTCTTCGGCAAGGAGCCGCGGCGCGATGTGAACCCGGACGAAGCGGTTGCCGTGGGCGCCGCGATCCAGGGCCAGGTGCTCTCGGGCGACCGCAAGGACGTGCTGCTGCTCGACGTGACGCCGCTCTCGCTCGGCATCGAGACGCTCGGCGGCGTGATGACGAAGATGATCAACAAGAACACCACGATCCCGACGAAGCACGCCCAGACGTTCTCGACGGCAGACGACAATCAAGGCGCCGTGACGATCAAGGTGTATCAGGGCGAGCGCGAAATGGCGACGGGCAACAAGCTGCTCGGCGAGTTCAACCTCGAGGGCATCCCGCCCGCACCGCGCGGTGTTCCGCAGATCGAAGTGGCGTTCGACATCGACGCGAACGGTATCCTGCACGTGCACGCGAAGGACAAGGGAACGGGCAAGGAAAACAAGATCGTGATCAAGGCGAACTCGGGCTTGTCCGAAGCCGAGATCGAGAAGATGGTCAAGGACGCGGAGCTGAATGCGGCTGAGGACCATCGCCTGCGTGAGCTCGCTGATGCGCGCAATCAGGGCGATGCGCTCGTGCACAGCACGAAGAAGGCGCTCACCGAATATGGTGATAAGGTTGATGCAAGCGAAAAAGAGACGATCGAATCGGCGCTGAAGGCGCTCGAGGAGACGCTCAAGAGCGGCGCGAGCGACAAGGCGGAAATTGAGGCCAAGATCGAAGCAGTCGCGACGGCTTCGCAAAAGCTCGGTGAAAAGATG
Source organism: Trinickia sp. (assembly GCF_035492435.1). Classification (GTDB taxonomy): domain Bacteria; phylum Pseudomonadota; class Gammaproteobacteria; order Burkholderiales; family Burkholderiaceae; genus Trinickia. Next base: position 55,589 of record NZ_DATJJF010000094.1, on the reverse strand, counting down.
TACGCCGACATGCAGGCCCAGAATGCGGCTGGTGCGGCCGGCGGTGCGGGTGCAACGGCTGGCGGCGCAAGCGCGGGTGCAAGCGCGAGCAAGCCTGAGGACGACGTCGTCGATGCCGATTTCAAGGAAGTGAAGAGGGACTGAGCTTCGCGAAAGCGGGGCTTCGGCTCGAGCGCAATGATGGTCGGCCCTCCCTCATGGGCGGCCGGCCGGTACTACGCCTGGCGGACTTTCGGGTTCTCCGGGCACATTTGCTTTTTGGGCGGCATGCCCGTTCGGGTCATTTTTGAAGACTGGGACGGGGCATGCCGAACGAGTCGCGAGACTTTACAGCATGCGAAAGGAGCGGCGGCGCATGAGGCGCGGCCGGCGGTGAACCGATGGCAAAACGGGATTACTACGAGGTTCTGGGCGTCGCGAAAAACGCGGGCGATGACGAGATAAAGAAGGCGTATCGCAAGCTCGCGATGAAGTACCACCCCGACCGCAATCCGGACAATAAGAACGCGGAAGAGCATTTCAAGGAGGCCAAAGAGGCCTATGAGATGCTGTCGGAACCGCAAAAGCGCGCGGCCTACGACCAATACGGGCACGCGGGTGTGGACCCGAGCATGGCAGGCGCGGGGGCGCAAGGCTTCGGTGGATTTGCCGATGCATTCGGCGACATCTTCGGCGATATTTTCGGCCAGGCGGCGGGCGGCGGTGGCCGCCGTGCGGGACCGCAGGTTTTCCGCGGTGCCGATTTGCGCTACAGCATGGAAATTACGCTGGAGCAGGCGGCACACGGTTGCGAGACGCAGATCCGGGTGCCGAGCTGGGTCTCGTGCGACATCTGTCACGGCTCAGGCGCCAAGCCTGGCACGAAGGCCGAGAGCTGCCCGACCTGCCACGGCTCCGGTGCCGTGCGCATGTCGCAGGGATTTTTCAGCATTCAGCAAACCTGCCCGAAGTGCCATGGTAGCGGCACGTATATTCCTGATCCGTGTTTGCACTGCCACGGCGCAGGCAAGGTCAAGGAAACCAAGACGCTCGAAGTGAAGATTCCCGCGGGCATCGACGACGGCATGCGCATCCGTTCGTCGGGCAACGGCGAGCCGGGTGTCAACGGCGGGCCGCCGGGCGATCTGTACGTCGAAATCCATATCAAGCCGCACACGGTCTTCGAGCGCGACGGTGACGATCTGCATTGCCAGATGCCGATTCCGTTTACGACGGCGGCGCTCGGTGGTGAGATCGAAGTGCCGACACTGGCGGGCCGCGCGAGCTTCACGGTGCCGGAGGGTACGCAGTCGGGCAAGACGTTCCGTTTGCGCAGCAAGGGCATCAAGGGCCTGCGCTCGAGCGTTGCTGGCGATCTCTACGTGCATGTGCAAGTCGAGACGCCCGTGAAGCTGACCGATACGCAACGCGATTTGCTCAAGCAATTCGAAAAGTCGTTGGTGGAGGGGGGGCCGCGTCATAGCCCCCAGAGCAAAAGCTGGTTCGACAGGGTGAAGAGCTTTTTCGATTAAGGCAACGGACGCGCGGACCCATCCGAGCTCGCTTGCAAGGAACAAGGGGCAATGAGCAAAGGGGGGCGCGCGTGTCATGCGCAGCCGGCAGCGTTCGAAGTCCACACCGGCAAGTTCGAAGTGAACGAGCGGGTCAGCGGTCGATCTGGTCAATCCGCGGGCATAGAGTGAATGAAGCCTGATGTTTCCAATGCGGTGTTTGCGTTGCTCGACGATTGCGACGCAAACACCGCACACCGCACGAGCCGCTTGTATACCGAGTTGGTACGCGCCTACGCGGCAACCGAAGGCACGCAACTCGACGAGGTCTGCGAAGCGGCCGCTGCCGACGTTGCGGCGGGGCTCCACGCCGTGGTGCTCGGCGACTATGAGTTTGGCCGCAATCTCCATTTAAAAGGCGTTGGCGCAAAAGAGCGCGGGCAGCATGGCGCCGGCTCGTTGCGCTTTTTGTTGTTTGCGCGCTGCGAAAAGCTCACCCGTCAGGAGGTCGACGCGTGGCTCTCCGATCGGGAGGGCGGCGCAAACTTACCGTCAGTTGCCGGTGCGGCGAACATCGTCGAGAGCGTAACGCCGGACGAGTTCGATGCAGCCATTTCAGCCGTGCACGAAGCGCTCGTCGCAGGCGAGTCATATCAGATCAACTACACCTACCGGCTGGCGTTCGAGGCGTTCGGCTCGCCCATCGGCCTCTATCGGAGGCTTCGCGCACGACAACCGGTGCAGTACGGCGCATTGATCGCGTTGTCGCACGACGAGTGGATCGTGTCGTGCTCGCCCGAGCTTTTCGTCGAAAAGAGCGGAGAACACCTGCGCACGCGGCCGATGAAGGGCACGACAGCCCGCGGTCGTACCCCAGAGGAAGATGCGTGCGCCGAGGCTTTCCTGCGCAACGATCCGAAAAATCGCGCAGAGAATCTGATGATCGTCGATCTGCTGCGCAACGACGTCGCGCGGGTCGCCAAGACGGGCTCTGTGCGCGTGCCGGCGTTGTTCTCGGTGGAGGCTTATCCGTCCATCTGGGCCATGACGTCGACGATCGAGGCCGAGGCGGTGCCAGGTGTCTCGTTCGCAGACTTGTTGCGGGCGCTTTTCCCCTGCGGCTCGATTACGGGCGCACCGAAGCATCGCACGATGCAGCTCATCGACGATATCGAGACGACACCACGCGGGCTCTACACGGGCACGATCGGCTGGTATGACGCTGCGCCGGGAGGCAATCGGCTCGAAGCCGGGCAGGGCGATCATGCGAACCGAGCGCCCTGCGGCGACTTTTGTCTCTCCGTCGCCATCCGCACGCTGACGCTCTCGGCACGCGATTCGGCAACCGGGCTGCGACGCGGCATGATGGGCGTCGGTGGCGGGATCGTGCTCGACAGCATCGCCGCTGACGAGTATGCGGAATGCCGCTTGAAGGCGAAGTTCTTGACGGGAGCTGATCCCGGCTTCCAGCTTTTCGAGACGATGCGGGCGTGCCGCGCAGCGGGGGGGGCTCACGTGGAGCGACACCTCACGCGTCTCCAACGCAGCGCCGCACAGCTGGGGTTCCTCTTTGACGAAGCAGCAGTGCGTGCGCGCATCGCTGAGCAGTGCGCGCAGTTGCCGGAAACGGGCGATCATCGGGTCCGGCTCGCGCTCGCGAAAGACGGCGCGCTCGAGATTTCGACGGGGCCGCTAGGACCGGTCAAGACGCTCATCGATGCGGCAGCGCAAGTGGATCGAGCGAGCGCCGGGGGCCATTTCGCCCATGCCGCTAAAGCCGCAACCGGCACATTCACATGGCTCGACAACGGGACGGAGGTTGGCGTTTTGCTTGCGCCCGAACATGGTTTCGCACCGACGCGCTCGGGAGATTTCCTGCTGAACCATAAGACGACGCATCGGGCCGACTATGACCGCGGCTGGCGCGAGGCAGAAGCGCGGGGCGGCTTTGACATGCTGTTTTTCAACGACCGCGGCGAACTCACAGAAGGGGGGCGCTCAAACGTGTTTGTTCGCCTCGACGGCCAGTGGTGGACGCCACCGCTCGAATCCGGATTGCTGCCGGGCGTCATGCGCCAGGTGCTGCTCGAGGACACTATGTTCGCTGCGCGCGAACGCGTGCTGACGCTCGCCGACGTGCGGTGCGCCGAGGCACTCGTCGTTTGCAACGCGCTGCGCGGCGCATTGCCTGCGCGGATTATTTCGATTTCGCCGGCGGAAAAAAGCGTTGCCCCCGGCGCTGGCACCGCTTGAACCTTTCGCCTTCAGGGCGGCGCTGTCGCTGCTGCCCTTGCACCGGATGTCGGGGGAAATCGCATGGAGCGCCCCGTCACGTGAGGGGGGCGGACGGCGCGCCGGGCGCCCAGCACCACGACGCCTTTCCAGGTGCAGCGAGCTCCGGCCTGAAGGCCGGTTCCGGACGGTTGCTTAAAACTCGTGCTCAGGCCTGGGAAAGCTGCCTTCCCTGACTTCCTTGACGAAATTCTCGACCGCCGCCTGGATGCTCGGCGCACCGTTCATGTAATTTTTCACGAAGCGAGCGGGCTTGCCGGGGAAGATGCCCAGCATGTCGTGCAACACCAGTACCTGGCCCGAACAATCGAGGCCTGCACCGATGCCGATGGTCGGAATCCGCAACTCGCTCGTGACACCTGCCGCTACCGCCGACGGAATCGCCTCGAGCACGATCAGCTGCGCGCCCGCGTCTTGCACCGCACGCGAGTCGCGCATGAGTTGTGCGGCCGCGGCTTCAGTTCTGCCCTGTACTTTGAAGCCGCCAAACGCGTGGACCGATTGCGGGGTCAGCCCGACGTGTGCACACACGGGCACGGAGCGTTCGACAAGAAAGCGGATCGTATCTGCAAGCCATTCGCCGCCTTCGAGCTTGACCATCTGCGCCCCCGCGCGCATGACCTTGACCGCGCTGGCAAAGGCGTCCTCGGGCGTGCCGTAGGTGCCGAACGGAAGATCGGTCAAGATTAGCCCGCGCGGCTGCGCGCGTGCGACGCAAGCCGTGTGATAGGCGACATCGTCGAGCGTGACGGGCAGCGTCGTCGCATGGCCTTGCAAAACATTGCCGAGCGAATCGCCGATCAGCAGCACGTCGACGCCAGAGCGGTCGAGCAGCGCCGAGAAGCTCGCGTCGTAACAGGTCAGCATCACAATTTTTTCGCCGGCTTCACGCATTGCCTGAAGCTTCGGCACGGTCACTTTCGGCCGGCTGGATTCCTGCAGATAAGTCATCGGAAGTTCCGTTTTTTTGGAAAAGAATCGACGCGGCGCAGCAATGCCGGCCGCGTCGAATATTACTGCGCTTTGACGAAGCTTGCGCTATGGCCGCGTCATTTCGACGCGTTCGGCAATGAGTGCGAGATCCGCGACGGAATCGAGCGGATTGAGAGGGTCCGTGTTGACCGTCAGCACCGGGCTCTCGTCATAGTGGCAGAAGAATTCGTCGTATGCGTCGCTGAGCTTGCGCAGATAGGTGTCAGTGATGCGTTGTTCCGCCGGGCGGGCGCGTCCTTGAATGCGTGCCATGAGCGTCGGCGGGCTCGCTCGCAGATAGATGACGAATTCGGGCGCCGTCACGGGTGCCGCCGTAAATACCTGTGCGGCAAGCGCCTGATAGAGCTGCAATTCGTCGTCGGGCAGGGTGAGACGCGCGAAGAGATCGTTTTTCTGCGTGATGAAGTCGGCGACAAGCATCGCCCCGCTTGCGAGCGCCTTGGCGGCCTCACGCTGCTGCTCCGCTCGTTGCAGCGCGAAATGGAGCTGTGTGGGCAGCGCGTAACGCGGCATGTCGCTATAAAAGCGTTCGAGAAACGGATTGTCCAGCGGCCGCTCGAGCAGCGTGCGCATCGACCACCATTCACCGAGCCGCTCAGCGAGCGATGTCTTTCCTACGCCGATCGGACCTTCAATGGCGAGGTAACGGTAAGGCGCGTGCCGATTGGCGGCGATCATAGTAAAAGGCTGCGGTCATCGGCAGTCGGTCTTGACCGGACTATGCGGCGACGGCGAGGTGCCGCAGATGGCGGAATCGGCTGCGTCGACCGACTGCTCTTCGGGGGCTTTCGGGTCAGCCTCGCCTGCGTGAGCGCGCTCCTCGGCGCGCTGCGCACGCTGTTCGCGCAGCACGTCGAGCAACGCGCAGCGGCAAGTCTGCACTTTCTCGATCCGCTGGTGCGCAACGCCTGCGATGAGGAGGGCGGCGCGGCCCACGCTGGGAATTTCAACGTCGGCGTCGATTTCGACGAGGGGGACCAGGACGAATGCGCGCTCCGCGGCGCGCGGATGCGGGATGATAAGGTCGGGTTCGGCGATCTGCGCGTCGCCGAACAGCACGATGTCGATGTCGAGCGTACGGGGCGCATTGCGGAACGGCCGCTCGCGACCGAACTGTTGCTCGATGCGATGACAGAGCGCAAGGAGCGACCTTGCCGATAGCGCGGTTTCAACCTTGACGACGAGATTGTAGTAGTCGTCGCCCTGCGAATCGATCGGTTCCGTGCGATAAAGGCCCGACTTCGCGAGCACGGTGACGCAGTGCTGCTGCGCGAGGCAGACGACCGCATCCTTCAGGGATTGGCGGGCGTCCCCGAGATTCGCGCCAAGGCCGAGATAAGCAACCGTCATGACATGGCTTCCTGCGACTTCACGACTTTGACCCACTAGGTTTGGCGACGAACGCCGCCGCGTCAATCCTCGCGCACGTCGGGCGTGGCAGCGGCTCCGTCGACGGAATTTGCAGCCGACGCCTCACCATCGCCCGTCTTGCGGCCGCGGCCACCGCCACCGCCGCGCCGACGGCGCTTGCGCGGCGTGCGCTCGTTGCCCCCGACCGCGAGCAGCGCTTCACGCGCCCCCGCATCGCCTTCGATAAAGGCCGTCCACCATTGCCCCACTGACGATTCGAGCTCACCCGATTCGCAGCGCAGCAGGAGGAAATCATAACCTGCTCTAAATCTTTGGTGTTCGATGAGCTTTAGCGCGCCGCGGCCAGACCGCTTCTCGAGGCGCGATTGCAGCCCCCAGATCTCGCGCATGTCGGCCGAATAGCGCTTGTGAATGGCGAGCTTCTCGGTTTGCGTGTCGATGACGTCGTCCATCGCACGATGCAGGGCAGGCACGGGGTACTCGCCATCGCGCTCGTAGCCCTGCGTGCGCTGCTGCACGTCGTGCCAGAGCAGCGTTGCGAAAAGAAACCCGGGCGAGACGGGCTTGCCGGCCCGCACGCGCGCGTCGGTATTGTTGAGCGCGAGCGTGATAAACGATTCGCCGTGCGGCTGCTCGAGCACGACGTCAAGCAGCGGCAGCAGCCCGTGATGCAGGCCTTCCTTGCGCAGTTGTTGAAGGCATGCGAGCGCCTGGCCCGAGAGCAGCAGCTTCAGTATTTCATCGAAGAGCCGCGCGGCCGGCACGTTGTGAATCAGATCGGCAAGCGGCTGGATCGGCGCACGGCTCGTTTCCTCGATCTCGAAGCCGAGCTTTGCCGCGAAGCGCACGACACGCAGCATGCGCACCGGGTCTTCCCGGTAGCGCGTGGCCGGGTCTCCGATCATGCGCAGCGTGCGCGCGCGCATGTCGGCCATGCCGTCGTGGTAATCGAGCACGGTTTGCGTCGCCGGGTCGTAGTACATCGCATTGACCGTGAAGTCGCGCCGCGTTGCATCCTCGTGCTGTTCGCCCCACACGTTGTCGCGCAACACGCGACCGCTTGCGTCGACTGCGTGCGTGCGGCGATCGAGTTCGTCGCGGCGCAGGCGCCGGGGGGGCGCGGCCTCTGCGGGCGGCGGATCCACGAGCGCACGGAACGTCGAGACTTCGATGATCTCTTGTCCGAACTGGACGTGAACGATCTGAAAGCGCCGGCCAATTATCCGCGCACGCCGAAAGAGCCGCTGGACCTGGTCGGGCGTCGCATCGGTGGCGACATCGAAGTCTTTCGGCGCAATACCGAGCACCAGATCGCGCACGGCGCCGCCGACGATGAAGGCCCTGAAGCCCGCCTGCTGCAGCGTGTCGGTGACGCGCACCGCGTTGCGGGAAATAAGGTTGGGATCGATCCCGTGCACATCGGACGCCAGAATGACAGGCGCATCCGGCCCGGACACCGCGGCGGCCTTCGGGGGGCGCATGATCTTGCGGCGCGGCTTGGCAACGCCCGTTTCGGTGCTCGCGGCATGCGTGTCAGGCTCGGCCGCTTGCCGCGTTTCGGCGGCGAGCGGGGCGTCGGGTGCATCGGGGGCGGCCGTGCTACGGCCGCCTAATAGCTTGCGAATGAGTTTCGTGATCACGACGGTTCAAAAAGATCGAGGATGCGCCAGCCTTTCGCCTTGGCGTGGGCACGCAGCGTGGCATCGGGGTTGGTCGCGATCGGATCGGTGACTTTCTCGAGCAGCGGAATGTCGTTGTGCGAATCGCTATAAAACAAGGTCTTCGGGAAGTCGTCGAGGGACTTGCCGAGTGAGGCGAGCCAAGCCTCCACCCGCACGATCTTACCTTCGCGGTAGCTCGGGATGCCCGTGCCCCGACCCGTGAAAGGCGAGTGCGGCGCTCCGTCGATCGTTTCGACTTCGCAGGCGATCAGCATCTCGACTTCAAAAGCCTTGGCAATCGGCCGTGTGACGAACTCGTTCGTTGCCGTGACGATGCAGCAAAGGTCGCCCTTTTCCTGATGGCTGCGCACGAGCTCGAGCGCGGCCGGTGCGAGGGTCGGCCGGATCACCTCGTGCATGAACTGGTCATGCCAAGCCGCAAGCTCCGTGCGCGAGTATTTCGCGAGCGGAGCCAGCACCGTTTCGAGATACGCATGGATGTCGAGCTGGCCGGCCTTGTAGTCGGCATAGAAACGTTCGACATCGCGCAGGAAGGTGTCACCGTCGACAATGCCGAGCTTGACCATGAAGCGACCCCATTCGTGGTCGCTGTCAGTGGGGATGAGCGTGTGATCGAGATCGAAGAGAGCGAGATTCGTCATGAGGGCGCATTTTACTTGAAGCGGCCGACGGCAGCCGGCGGGCCGTCCGAAGGCGTGTCGCCCGCCGGCAGGGCGAGCATCGTGCGCAAAAGCGGAAGCGTGATTGCGCGCTTTTGCTCGAGGGAAAAACGGTCCAACGCGTCGAGCAGCGCCATGAGGCTCGGCATGTCGCGTCGGAAGTGCGTGAGCAGGTAGGCGGGCACATCCTCGGCGAGCGCGATGCCGCGCTCCTTCGCCGCGTGCTTGAGGACGGCGGCCTTGCGCTCGTCGGGTAAGGGGGCGAGATGGAAGACAAGCCCCCAGCCGAGGCGCGTGCGCAAGTCCTCGCGCACGGCGAGCGCGATCGGTGCGGCATTGCCCGTCGCGACAAGCGCCGCGCACGGGTGCGCGCGCACTTCGTTGAAAAGGTTGAACAGCGCAAGCTGCTGGGCGCTCGATAGCTTGTCGCAGTTGTCGACTGCGTAGATCGGCACTTCGGCGTCGAACGCGAAGGCGGCAAGCCCGCTTTGCGGGTTCAGATAGCGCGCCCGGCCAGGCCCCGCGCTATGCGCGAGCGCCGCGAGCAGGTGGCTGCGGCCGCTGCCGGGCTCACCCCAGACATAGAAGGTGCGGTCAGCGAGCGGGCCTGCGGCGAGGGCGCTTTCAAGCGCGACGAGCCGCGCGACGAGCTCCGAGTTGTCACCGACGAAAAAATTGTCGAACGTCGAAGGCGGCGGCGTGCCGAGATCGAGCGTCAATTGGCGTTGCACGGACACGGGTGGGTGTAGGGTTGTCAATTCTTATAAAGCCCGCTGGCGAGATAGCTACGGCGCACTTCCCGCAAGGCGGTCGAAAGTATCGCGCTGACGGGCAGCGCGAGCAGCACGCCGAAGAAGCCAAAGAGCTGTCCGAAGGCGAGCAGCGCGAAGATCACGGTGAGGGGATGAAGGCCGATCCGTTCGCCGACAAGCCGCGGCGTGAGGATGAAGCTTTCGAGAATCTGACCGGCACCGTAGATGATGGTAACCGCAATGAAGCCGTAGAAACTGCCGAACTGCAGCAGCGCTGCAAGCAAGGCCAGGATGAGGCCTGTGGCGAAGCCGATATAGGGCACGAAAACGGCGAGGCCCGTGAAGATGCCGACGGGCAGTGCGATCTCGAAGCCGGCGATGGTGAGCGAGATGCCGTAGTAGCCTGCGAGCAAGCACATCACGAGCAACTGCCCGCGCAAATACTGCGAAAGCGAGTAATCCATTTCGCTGGCGAGCTTGGTTGTCTTCGGGAGCCACCGTCGCGGCACGAAGGACACGACGCGCGCGAGCATCGCGTTCCAGTCGTAAAGCAGATAAAAGACGACGAGCGGCACCATGATGAGAGTGCCGACCAGCGTAATCACGACGTTGCTGCTCGTTTGCAGCGATTTCCAGGCCGCCACGACCACCTCCTGCGCGCTGCTTTGGGCTTGGCTCGTCAGCATGTCGCGCACGCTCGAGAAATCGAAGTCGCTCAAGCCCAAATAGGCCAGTTTCGGGTGTGCCCAGTTGTGCAGGCGCGAGATCAGCTCGGGAACCTGTTGTTGCAGTAGCGGGGCCTCCCGCTGCACGACGACGATGAGGAGCAATGCCAGCAACGAGACGACGATGATGAAGACGAGCATCATGACGAGTGCGGCCAAACCGCGTGGCACGCGACGCTGCACGAACCAAGCGACCCCGGGCTGCAGGATGTAGGCGATGATCGCGCCGAGTAGAAACGGCGTGAGTACATCCCGCAAGAGCCAAAGCAAAATGCCGAGCCCGAGCGCAACCATGCTCCAGAAGAGAGCCTGGCGCTGGTAGGGCGTGAGGAGCGGAGACGGTTGCGACAAAGGCGCTTCCCCTGGTTGATCGGAGAACCGATTTCGAGCCTGCGGCCGGCATCGGGTAAAATCGCATTTTACCGACCTTCACGCACTCCCCCATGAACGACCCGAAATCCGCTGCGGATGGCCAGCATCCAGAACACTCGGCTCAAGGCCTGTCGTATCGCGACGCGGGCGTCGATATTGACGCGGGCGACGCGCTCGTCGACGCAATTAAGCCCTTCGCTAAAAAGACGCTGCGCGACGGCGTGCTTGGCGGCATCGGCGGATTCGGCGCGCTTTTCGAAGTGCCGAAGAAATACCGAGAGCCCGTGCTCGTATCCGGCACCGACGGCGTCGGCACGAAGCTCAAGCTCGCGTTTCATCTGAACAAGCACGACACGGTAGGCCAGGATCTCGTGGCGATGAGCGTCAACGACATCCTCGTACAGGGTGCCGAGCCACTGTTCTTCCTCGACTATTTTGCTTGCGGCAAGCTCGACGTCGGCACGGCCGCCACCGTCGTTAAGGGCATCGCCCAGGGCTGCGAGTTTGCCGGGTGCGCGCTCATCGGCGGCGAGACGGCCGAGATGCCGGGCATGTATCCCGACGGCGAGTACGATCTGGCGGGCTTCGCGGTTGGCGCTGTCGAAAAGAGCAAGATCATCGACGGCAGCACGATCGCGGCTGGCGACGTCGTGCTCGGGCTGGCATCGAGCGGCATTCACTCGAACGGCTTCTCGCTCGTACGCAAGATCATCGAGCGCGCGAATCCCGACCTCACGGCCGACTTCCATGGCCGGACGCTGGCCGATGCCTTGATGGCACCGACGCGGATCTATGTGAAGCCGCTGCTCGCGCTCATGCAGAAAATCTCGGTCAAGGGCATGGCGCATATCACGGGCGGCGGGCTCGTCGAAAACATTCCGCGCGTGCTGCGTGACGGCCTCACGGCCGAACTCGACCACGCCGCGTGGCCGATGCCGCCGCTTTTCACCTGGTTGCAGCAGCACGGTGGCGTAGCCGACGCGGAGATGCACCGCGTGTTCAACTGCGGCATCGGCATGGCGGTGATTGTGGCCGCAGCCGATGCTGACGTCGCGGTCCAGGAGCTCGAGGCAGCCGGCGAGCAAGTCTGGAAGATCGGTCAGGTGCGCGAGCGGCGCGAAGGCGAGGCGCAGACGATCGTGGTTTGAGTAAAGGGCGGGCGCTTTTATCGGCGCCTTAGCTAAAAAAGAAACCGCTTGGGTTTGGGCTCAAGCGGTTTTTTTGTGCTTCACGGATTACCGGGGATAAAGGCAGCCTTGATCTTGAGGAGGAAGAAGTAAGCGCTGTCACTGTCGCCTAACGCCCTGTGCCCATGTTCTGATATCAGAACATGGGCTTTTCACCGTTTTCCGTGGCGTCATCGGTGCTCAGTAGTGGTAACGGCACGAGACGATATTTATCTGCGTACCGGTGATCTCATAGACCAGTCGATTCGTATCATCAATGCGGCGCGACCACAGACCTGTCAGGTTCGCCTTTAGGGGCTCGGGTTTACCGATGCCCTCGAATGGCGCGCGCTGAACGTCTTTAACGAGTTGGTTGATGCGTCTGAGCGTCTTCTTGTCCTGCCCCTGCCAGTAGACATAATCGTCCCACGCCTCAGCGGTCCACATGATGTTCAGGGCGCTCATTCGCCGTCTTCGACCAGCTTGCGGGGCTTGACCTTGCCTGCACGCAACTGCGCGATCGATCGCTCTAGATGGGCAACGTTAGCCGGAGAGCGCAGCAGATGTACCGTTTCCATCAAGCTGTCGTAATGCTCTTGGGACATGACAATCGCATTGGGTGCGTCGCGCCGGGTGATGAGCGTAACGTCCACGTCATCGACGACCTGATCGATAACGCGCTTAAGATTGGCTCGTGCGTCGCTAAACGGGATTGTGCGCATATGCCCTCCTCGAAAGGAAACTTGTACTAAAACAAGTACAAGTGTATCACATGCGCCCCTACCTGTACGATTACTTGTACGGGTAGGGGTGAGGCGCTTTTCCTTGGCGTAGGGCTGCTCAAATAAAACCGAGATGCTCAACGAGCGCGTTTTTGCGTGTTATCGGGCCACAGTCTCCGGGCTATCCATCCTATGCAATGGATACAAGGCGGTGACCAAGGCGAGTAACCCGCTCGAAACGATTTCGTCGAAGTTGCGCGCCGGGGCCTGCTGTACGACAAGCTCCGTCAATCGGTATGGGTCGCCATCGCATCCTCGATGGCCTGCACCGCTTGCTGCGTAGCGTTTTCCGAGCAGCAGTCGATCACGACGCGCTCCGGCATCGATCGCAGCCACGTCAGCTGCCTTTTGCAGAGCTGGCGTGTTGCGAAGATGCCCGTGTCGCGCATCGTCGGGTAGTCGATCTCTCCATCGAGGTAGTTCCAGGCCTGCCGGTAGCCGACGCAGCGCATCGACGGCAAGCCGGGATGGAGATCGCCACGCGCGCGCAGACGCGTCACCTCGTCGATGAAGCCCGCCGCCAGCATGGCGTCGAAGCGCTGTGCAATGCGCTCGTGCAGCACGGCACGATCAGAGGGTTCGAGCGCGATGGGATGGAAGCGGTACGGCATGGCCGCGTCGTGAGCCGCATCCTGCACCTCGCGGGTATCGGCAAGCAGCGCCGACATCGGCCGGCCGGTCAGCATGAAAATTTCGAGCGCACGCTGAATCCGCTGTGCGTCGTTCGGCGCAAGCCGGGCGGCAGTGGCTGGGTCCACTTGGGCGAGGCGAGCGTGCAGCGCCGGCCATCCTTCGCGGGCCGCGTCGGCTTCGAGTTGCGCGCGTACGGTGGCATCGGCCGAAGGCAGATCGTGCAGGCCTTGCGTAAGTGCCTTGTAGTAGAGCATCGTGCCGCCGACAAAAAGTGGCACCCGCCCGCGCCCGAGAATCTCGCCGACGAGCCGCAGCGCGTCGGCGCGGAACTCCGCGGCGGAATAGTTTTGCGTCGGCTCGACGATGTCGATCAAATGATGCGGCACGGCCGCGCGTTCGCTGTGCGTGGGCTTGGCCGTGCCGATGTCCATGCCGCGATAGACGAGTGCGGAGTCGACGCTCACGATCTCCACGGGGTGCCGCGCGGCGAACGCGAGCGCGGCAGCGGTCTTGCCCGAAGCGGTGGGGCCGAGCAGGCAGGCGATGGCGGTGCGGGTCATGCTGTTACGCTCACTGCCCACGCATGAACAGCCGATCGAGATCGGCGATGCTCAGTTGATACCACGTCGGCCGCCCGTGATTGCATTGGTCCGCACGCTCGGTTGCCTCCATCTGACGCAGCAGGGCATTCATTTCATCGATCGTCAGACGCCGGTTCGCCCGAACCGCGTGATGGCAGGCCAGCGTGCCGAGCAGCTCGTGCTGACGCTCGGTCAGGATGCGCGAGCCGCCGTATGCGTGGAGATCGGCGAGCACGGCTCGCGCGAGCGCCAGCAGGTCCGCGTCTTTGAGCAGCGCCGGCACGGCGCGAATGGCGAGTGAAGTCGGCGAGAGCACGGCAAGATCGAACCCCAGCGCGGCGAGGGTGTCCCGCTCCTCCTCGGCCGTGCCGATCTCCACGGCATTGGCCGGCATCGATATCGGCAGCAGCAGCGGCTGAACGGCCACGGATCGCTGCGCAAGCGCTCGCTTGAACTGTTCGTAGAGGATGCGCTCATGGGCTGCGTGCATGTCGACGACGACCAGACCGCGCGCATTTTGCGCGAGCACGTAGATGCCGTGAATCTGGCCGACTGCGAAGCCGAGCGGGTGCTCATCATCCGGGCCGTTCGCGTGCAGGGCGGCCGACGTCGTTTCTGCCGATCTCGGCAGCAGGCCGTCGCGGGTTTGCAGCCCGGTATCGCTGTTGGTGCGAGCGACGTCGCCCGTCATCGCATCCGCGGCGTCTCGAGCGAAGTACATCGTCGCATTCGAAGAACGCCCCACGCTCTCCGAATCGGTCGCGCTATACGTGCCATCGAGGGACGGCGCTGCGCCCAGGCTTTGCCCCTCGGCGCGAAGCGATTCCTGGCCTCCGTTCACGTCCTTGCGGCCGAAGAGGGCGTCGTAAAGTGCGAGAGGTTCCGCGATGGGCAGACGCCCCTGCGTCATCCGCGCGTCGCGCATCCATGTCGTCCCTGAGCGAGGCGCAATCGGCTGGCCTGGCGCGCCCCGCTCGGTGGCGCCCAGCGACGTCACACCGGTTGCCGCAGCGGCCCCCGGCGTGAGGGGGGCCTCGAGATGCGCCGCGTGAGCGCCTGCCGTCGTTGCCGGCGACGCGCCCGCATGACGGGCGAGTGCGCGTTGCAGCGCATGGAACACGAACTGGTGCACTGCACGCGAGTCGCGGAAGCGGACTTCGATTTTGGACGGGTGCACGTTCACGTCGACTGCCTCGGGCGGCAAGTCGAGGAAGAGCACGTAGGACGGATAGCGGTCGCCGTGCAGCACGTCTTCATAGGCAGCCCGTACGGCGTGCGTGAGCAGCTTGTCGCGCACAAAGCGGCCGTTGACGAAAAAGTATTGCTGGTCGGCGCGGCCGCGGCTTGCCGTCGGCAGGCCGGCGCAGCCGTAGACCGCGAGCGGCCCAGCCGCTTCGTCGAGCGGCAAATGCCCCTGCGCGAAAGCTTCGCCGAGAATTTTCGTCACGCGTTGAACCGGCTCGCTCGCGTTCCAATGCTCGAGCGCGCGTCCGTTGTGGAGGACCGAGATCGCCACGTCGGGGCGCGCGAGCGCGACGCGACGAATCATTTCGATGCAGTGGCCAAGCTCGGTCTGCTCGCTCTTCAGGAACTTGCGGCGAGCGGGCGTGCTGAAGTAAAGCTCGCGAACTTCGATCGTCGTGCCGACGCCGCCGGCCGCGGGCGTCAGCGCGCCGGTCTGCGCATCGATGCGCGTGGCGTGCGCGGCATCGGCCGTGCGGCTTGTGATGTGCATCTCGGCGACTGAAGCGATCGATGCGATTGCCTCCCCGCGAAACCCAAGCGTGGCGACGGACTCGAGCTCAGCAAGCGAGCGGATTTTGCTCGTCGCATGGCGCAGCAACGCGAGCGGCAGCTCGGCGGCCGGGATGCCGCACCCGTCGTCGGTAATGGAGATGCGCTTGACGCCACCGGCATCGAGCAAGATGCGCAGTGTTGTCGCGCCGGCGTCAATTGCGTTTTCCAGCAGCTCCTTCACAACCGAGGCCGGACGTTCGACAACTTCGCCGGCAGCGATTTGACTGATCAGCTGGTCGGGCAGCGGCTGGATGGCACGCGGGGCCGAACGGGCTCGCGGGGCCATGGCGGAGGGCGAGCGCAGCTCAGCAGCCCCCATTGGCTCAGGCGAACTTCCTTCCGGTTGGGAGACTCCCTGTTGGGCGTCTGCGGCGTTAGCCGACGATTCGGGAAACTCAGACATGGCGCGATTATAGCGAGTGGATGCAGCGCCAATCCAAGCCGTCATTTCGCGAATTGGGTCGAACACTTTCGGTATCATGGCGCGACTATTCGATCGTCCCGCCGCTTCGATGGAAGGGCACTCTACTAAAAAGGTACGCCTTGGACACGCTACTTCATTTCGCCGGACTGGTTCTTCACATCGACACATTTCTCGGTGACTTCGTCAAACAATACGGCGAATGGGTGTATGCGGTTCTTTTTCTGATCGTCTTTTGCGAGACGGGACTCGTCATCCTGCCGTTCCTGCCGGGTGACTCGCTGCTCTTCATCGGTGGCGCTTTTTGTGCGGCGGGGCAAATGAATTTGCCGGGGCTCATCGTCCTGCTGCTGGCCGCGGCGATTGGCGGCAACAGTCTCAATTACGTGATCGGGCGAGCAATCGGGCCGAAGGTTTTCAATACGCATGTTCCTCTCCTCGAGCGCTTTCTTGATCGCGCCGCATTGCAAAAGACGCACGACTTCTATGAGCGGCACGGCGGCAAGACTCTCGTCCTCGCCCGGTTTATTCCGGTCGTGCGTACGTTTGCACCGTTCGTGGCAGGTGTCTCGGGAATGAGCTTGAGCCGTTTTCAGTTCTTCAACATAGTGGGCGCGGCGCTGTGGGTGCTGTTGCTCGTGCTGGCCGGCTACTTCTTCGGCAACATTCCGTTCGTGCGGCAGTACTTGAACCTGATCGTGCTCGTGGGTATTGGGGCTGCCATCGTGCCCGTTACTTTGGCGGCGATCTGGAAACTGTGGCGGAAAAAGGGGCCTGCGCCGATGGTGCGCAAGCCCGACAGCCATTGAGATCGACGCTGTCATGAGATGGAGCGGCAAGTCGAAACGCGCGCTCGTTGTTGTCCTTCGGTAGTTTCGGTAGTCTCGGCGAATGCGCACCGATAAACACCTTCCCGAACTCCTGTTGATCACGCCCGAACCCGTCGCGGATGTCGATGGCGGGTTCGACACCTTCGTCATGCGGCTCGATCACGCATTGGTGCGCGGCATTGCGTTAGTGCAACTGCGCGCGAAGCAGCTTGATGCGGGCCGATTCGACTTGCTTGCAGCGCGAGTGCTCAATCAGTGTCACGCGCGCGGCGCCCGGCTGATTCTCAACGGACCTACCTCCGACGCGCCGGACGTGTACGCAGACGGTCTGCACTTGAGCAGCGAGCGGCTCATGCAGTGCTCGAGAAGAATGGTGCCGGAGTCCAAGCTGCTTTCAGCGGCTTGCCATAGCGAGGATCAGTTGGCGCAGGCAGCACGGGTCGGGGCCGATTTCGTCACGCTCTCGCCTGTACTGCCGACGGCGAGTCATCCTGGTGCCCCGACGCTGGGATGGCAACGCTTCGGCGAGCTCTTGGCACACGCACAGGTGCCCGTCTATGCGCTTGGGGGGATGTCGCCATCGCATTCTGAAGCAGCTCGAGCGATGGGCGCTCAAGGTATCGCGGCAATTTCCGCGCTCTGGTAGATCGTGGCTCTTACCTGCCCGGCGTCAAGCTTGACGCCTCTTGCTAGCCCTCCTTTAGTCGAGAGCCGGCCTCGTTGACGGCGTTTCGAGGCACGCACGTTGCGGATTTCAATGCGAGCCTCGCGCTCGACGAGAAACCTCATCGAATTGACAGAGAAGGAGATCACCATGGCACGCAAGTCGCTGGGAGACTTATTCCTGCACGATCTTTCGGACATTTACAGCGCTGAAAAGCAGTTGACGCGCGCACTCGCCAGACTATCGCGAGCGGCCAGCAACGAAGAATTGTCGAAGGCATTCGAGACACACTTGCATGAAACGGAGGGCCAGATAGAACGGATCGACAAGGTCGTCGAAGTTTGCGGACTCCGTTTGAAGAGGATGAAGTGTGCAGCGATGGAAGGACTCATCGAGGAAGGGCAGGAGATGATCGATGAGATGGGAAAGGGGCCGGTGCTCGACGCAGGCCTCGTCGGCGCGGCTCAGAAAGTGGAGCACTACGAAATCGCCGCGTACGGGACGCTCTGCGCGATCGGCAAGCTACTTGGCCGCGATGAGGCCGTGAGATTGCTAAGCGAGACTTTGGAAGAGGAAAAGGCGACCGATCTGAAGTTGTCGAAATTTGCTCAGACGGTCGGCAATCCACAAGCGCAGGAAGCGTGAGGACATGGCCGCGTAAAGGCTGGACAGCAGTTTCGAGGAGCTTCGAGAGAGCACTCAGGGGGGCGTTAGGCGCCGCTAATCCGAAACCCGTCGCGCGCGCTAGCCCGCATCGGCGATACATCCCTGGGTCAGCTCCCCGTGTTTCTGCGGCCAGTGGGTACAACGGATAAGGCCGTGCCCGGCGGGGTCACCCAGTTCCCAAGCATTGAACGGAGGAGGACGATGAGTTCACTCGCAATCGAACGCGCCGGCCATATCGGCAGGACAGTGGTGGTACCCGCGGGCGACATCGCCCGGAGGACGTACGAAGGGTTCGCGCAGTTGACTGAGCTCAATCTCGAGACGGTGAAGACCACGTTCGCCGAGCAACGGGCGATTGCTGAGGAGACGGTGTGCACACCCTCGTTCGAGAGGCTCGTGAATCTGTCGGGCGCACAGACGCAAGCGAGCTTGAAGCAAGCGCTCGCGTACTGGCGCCATGCCAGCGACATCGCCATCGACACGGTGGCCGATAACGTGGGACTGGGGTGGCAAAGCATGGACGAGTACATGCAGTGGACGGTGTCATGGCTTAGCGATGCGGCAAGGCCTCCCCAAGCTGGATCAGCGATGGCTAATCATTACGGTCTACGCGCCGTTTCCGCGTAGCACGGGCGCGAATCTCTATTCGTTCGCGTTGCCCGAAAGCCCCGCAACGGGTGTGACTTCCTCATTGGCGAACGGCGCGGCTGCCCGGCGCAGCTGTTCGTAAACGCCGTTGTCGCCGATTCGCTCGAACCCGAGCCGGCGGTAAAGTGCGCGCGCGGGGTTGTTGAATTCGGTCTGAATCCTCACAGCCATCTCCCGCCGCGCCGCTTCGGCCACGACCGCTTTCATGAGCCGGGTGCCGATGCCTGCGCCGCGATAGGCCGACAAGAGCGAGATATCGATGATTAACGCTTCGCCGCTATTGGAATTCCATTCGTGGTACAGGCGGCCAATGGCCCTTTCTCCGTTCAGCACGACATCGAAACGAGCGTTCGGATAATGACGCCGGTAGTACGTGTCCTGCATTGAAAACTGGTGCGCGAGCAAATCCCGGATCGTTTGCTCATCGAGGCCTGAGGCGCGAAATTCGTCGATTCGCGTGCTCTCGAAAACGCCCATCAGGAAGTCCCGGTCAGCAAGCGTCGACGCGCGAAGCGAGATACCAGTCTGTGATGCCTCGACGCGAGAAGGAAGCGTTGTGGGAGAAGACGCTTCAAATGATTCGACCGTGGACTTTTCCATTTTTAATCGGGTACTTCCGGTTCCGCTGTGAGGGAAGTTGTTTGCGCTGCGATCTTAGTTCAGACGATATGCCGTTTGCAATCGCATCTCGCTGGAAGAGGGCGTGCGCAACGGTATGCGGGGTATATAGTGAGTGACGCCGTTCCATCGATTGAATGGAGTTCCCATGCAGCCTCTGGTAGAACCCTTTTTCGATTCGGTCACCTCCACATTGACTTACGTGGTGCATGCGGGAGCCGGCTCGGTCTGCGCAATTATCGATTCCGTGCTTGATTTCGACCCAAAGTCGGCGCGCACGGCAACGTGCTCGGCCGATCGCGTGATCGCGTTCGTACGTGAGCAACACCTCACCGTCGAATGGCTGCTCGAGACGCATGCGCATGCTGACCATTTATCCGCTGCGCAGTATTTGAAGCGGACGTTTGGGGGCCGCATCGCGATTGGCGAGCAGATCCGAACGGTGCAGCGCACATTTCAAGGCGTATTCAATGTCGAGGTGGATGCGGCGGCAGACGGCGCGCAGTTCGATCACCTCTTTGCTCCCGACGAGACATTTACTGTCGGCGCGCTCGCGGCACGCGCCATCCACGTGCCAGGGCATACGCCGGCCGACATGGCGTATGTGATCGGCAATGCCACCTTCGTGGGCGACACGTTGTTCATGCCCGACGTGGGTTCTGCGCGCTGCGATTTTCCGGGCGGCGATGCACACGCCCTTTATCATTCGGTGCGAAAGCTGCTCTCGTTGCCGCAAGAAACGCGGCTTTTCATGTGTCACGACTATCCGCCGCCATCGCGCAACGTGTGCTGGGAGACGACGGTCGCAGAGCAACGTCGCACGAACATCCACTTGCACGATGGTGTGTCCGAGTCCGATTTCGTGGAGATGCGTACACGTCGGGACGCAACGCTTTCGATGCCGACGCTGATCCTGCCGTCGATCCAGGTCAACATTCGAGCCGGTGCGTTGCCTCGTCCCGAGTCGAACGGTATCCGCTACCTCAAGATTCCTCTCGATTTGCTTTGACGATCTGCTGGCGGCCCGAGCGCCTCTCGTGTTGAGTAGCTTAGTTCGGACTACTTCGGACTACTTCGGACTACTAATCAAGGACGATTCGATTGTCGGAGAGCGGACCGCACAATTTTCGCCAAGGAGCCCGTTCGGCTTAGAATCGGGGTTGATTCAATGCGTTGCGAGCGCATCCATGCGGATACTGGTGATAGAAGACGAGCCCAAAACGGGCGCGTATTTGAAAAAGGGACTGCAGGAATCGGGGTATTCCGTCGATATCGCGGCGGATGGGGCCGAGGGCCTGATGCTGGCGCAGGAAGAGCACTATGACGTGATCGTGCTGGATGTCATGCTGCCGACGATGGACGGATGGTCCGTACTGAAAGCATTGCGTGACAAACGTTCGACCACGCCCGTTCTGTTTCTGACGGCACGCGACGATGTGCACGATCGGGTGCATGGGCTCGAGCTCGGTGCCGACGATTACCTCGTCAAGCCGTTCGCATTCGTCGAGCTGCTTGCACGCGTGCGCACGCTGGCGCGCCGCGGGCCGCCGCGTGAAACCGAGGTGCTTCGGGTAGCCGATCTCGAAATCGACGTCAGCCGCCGGCGCGTGCGCCGCGGCTCGAGGCGCATCGATCTCACGCCGCGGGAGTTTTCGCTGCTGCAGCTGCTAGTGGACCATCAGGGCGAGGTCATGAGCCGCACACAGATCGCCTCGTATGTGTGGGACATGAACTTCGATAGCGATACGAACGTTGTCGAGGTGGCGATACGCCGCTTGCGTGTGAAGATCGACGAAGGCAGCCCCATCAAGCTGATTCAGACGGTGCGTGGCGTCGGCTACGTGATCGAGCCGAAAGAGGAGCTCTGATGAGGGGGCGTTCGCTCTCTGCCACGCTTGCGATCGCTTTCGGCGCAATCACGTTTGTGGTCTTCGCGCTAGTCGGAAGCATGCTGTATTACGCGCTCGAGCGGCAGGTGATGCAGGAGGACGATAACGACATCGTGCTGATTTCGCGGCACGTGCGGCGTCTTGCGGATGAACTCTCCTCCGTGCCGGATCTGCGCGAGCATGCCGCGCGTCTTGTCAGTCAAGTGCTCGGTCACCGCGAAATGGCGTTGCGTATTCTTGACGCCGATCGGCACCTCCTCATCCAGCACAATGCCGAGCGCCTCGGAGATGGAGCATCGCTGCCGGTGTGGATGCAACGCGTGCCCTATGGCGAGCGCATCACGGCGAATGCGCTCGCCCGGTGGCAGGACGCCAGCGGCGGGCCCATGCACGGCATCGCGTCGGAGCTGAGATTGCGCGACGGTACGACGGTGACGGCAATCGTCTCGCGCGACATGACCTACCGGCGGCTTTTGCTCGTTCATTACCGCGATCGTCTTTACGCGTTCGGGCTCGTCGGCATGTTGCTCGCGTTCGTGCTCGGTTGGATGCTCTCGAGCGTGGCGCTGCGCCCGCTGCGCGAGATCGCGGCCAGCGCGGCAACGATCACAGTCGATCGACTCGATACGCGCATCGAAGTGCAGAAGGTACCTTCCGAGCTGCGCGCATTGATCGAATCGTTGAATGCCATGCTCGATCGGCTCCATCGCGGCTTCGAGCGGCTTTCACAGCACACGGCCGATCTCGCGCATGACATGCGCACGCCGCTCGGCAATCTGCGCGGGGCGACGGAAGTCGCGCTCGCGCGCGAGCGCACGGTCGACGAATATCAAACGCTGCTTGCGTCGAATCTTGAGGAGTGCGAACGACTGTCGCGCATGATCGAAAGCGTGCTCTTTCTTGCACGTGCCGAGCATCCGCAGTTCGTGACGCGCTTGCGTGTGCTTGACGCGAATGCCGAGCTCACCCGGATTGCCCAATACTTCGAAGGCGTAGCCGAGGAGGCGAATATCCGCCTGCATGTCGAGGTCGACGGCACAGCCAAGCTGCAAGCCGACGTCGAGCTTTTCCGGCGTGCCGTCAACAATCTGCTCGCGAATGCGATGCGCTACACGCCGCCGGGAAAGGCCATCGTCTTGCGGGCAACACAAATGGCAAAGGCGACTCGCATCACAGTGGCCAATGAAGGCACCGCGATCGATGCGGCGTTGCTCGAGCGCATCTTCGACCGCTTTTATCGTGCAGACCCGGCACGCAAGAGCGATTCGAAATCGGCCGGCTCGGCCGGTCTCGGGCTTGCGATCGTGCGCACGATCATGGAGCTGCACGGCGGCACCGTCCATGCCGAAAGCGATGCCGTGAGCACGCGCTTCATCCTCACCTTTCCGTGCAGGCTGTAAAGCATCGACGGATGCATTGGGGGCGCCTTCGCGCTTAGCGGCTCGTCATCTGCTCCTTGGATGCCGGTGTCTCCGTCTCCTTGAGCGACGCACTGCTCCAGCCGCCCCCCAGTGCCTTGATGAGCGAGACCGCAGCATCGACACGCCGAGCCTGGATCTGATCCTCGTTGCGCTCGTTCATCAACGCGATGCTCTGGGCTGTTACTACATCGAGGTAGCTCACCGCGCCGGCTTGGAATCGGTTCGTCGTGAGCTTTAGCGATAGTTGGGCCGCCTCGGTGGCGCGCCGCTGCGTCTGCGCCTCGTCGGCCAATGTATGCAAGGCCGAGAGATTGTCTTCCACCTGTTGGAATGCGACCAGGACCGTCTGCCGGTAATCGGCAACCGTTCCCTCGTACTGCGCATTCGCGTTGTTGACCATGGCGTTGCGCTGCCCCCCGTCGAAGATCGTCCCGGCAAGCTGTGCGCCAAGCCCCCAGAACAGGCTGCCTGCTGTGAACCAGGGCCCGTAGTACGAGCTCTCCAGGCCGGCCGTTGGCGACAACCTGAGGTTCGGGTAGTAGGCGGCATGGGCCAGGCCGATTTGCGCGTTGGCCGCTGCAACACGGCGCTCGGCTGCCGCGATATCAGGCCGGCGTTCGAGCAATTGCGAGGGAACGCCAACAGGGATATCGGGTACGGCGACCGGCGTTACGCTGGGCGTCAGCGAGAAAGAGGAGGCCGGCACACCGATCAACGTGGCGATGGCATGCTCGAACTGTGCGCGAAAAACGTCGATGTCCGTGTCTTGCGTGCGCGCGGTTTCGAGTTGCGTTTGCGCCGCCGCAACCACCGATCCGTCGACTGCACCGTCCTTGAATTCCTGCTCGACGATATTGAACGCGTCAGTGTAAGCCTTGACCGTATCGTCGAGCAGCTTCTTCTGGATATCGAGCGCGCGCAAGTTGAAGTAGTCGAGGGCCAGGTCGCTGGCCATCGATAGCCGCACCGATTCAAGATCGCCCTGAGAAGCCTGAGCCGTATCGCGTGCGTTGACGACAGCGTCCTTGACTCGGCCAAACAAATCGGGCTCCCAACTCGCCGTCACCCCCACCGAAAAGTCGGGATAGGTTTTGCCGGCCGTGGCGTGGCCCGCTACGTTTTGCGAGTAAAGGCGCGCGCGCGAAACGGCGGAGCCTGCCGTGATGGTCGGCAAGAATCCCGCGCGCTGATATTGAACCATCGCACGCGCTTGCTCCACCATCGACACGGCTTTCTGGACCGATTGGTTCGAAACGTCGATACGCGCTTCGAGACTATTGAGTTCGGGATCGTCGAATATCGTCCACCACTGTCCGCGCGAGAGGGCATCGCCTGGTGTGGCGGTGCTCCACTTCGAATCCGTCGCCGCGGCGTTCGCATAGTGCTGCGGCATGTCGAGCGTCGGCTTTTTGTAGTCGGGGAGCGTCGAACACGCCGCGCACGCGCAGGCGACACAGGCGGCCACAGTTTTGCGCAGAAATGGCACGTCAAAATGAGGATGGCTCATGGTCAGTCTCCGTCGGTCGCGCTTCATGCGTGAGCGTCGGGCGTGATCACCTGAACCGACTCGCCTTCGCTGATGGAGTCGCCCGGGTTGTCGATCACGCGATCCGTCGGGGTGAGGCCGGTCGCAACTTCCACGAACGTGCCGAAATCGCGGCCGATGGTCACGGTCTTGATATGTGCCTTGCCATCCTCGCCGGCAACGGCGACAACCACGCCGTTCGGGCGGAAGAGCAGGGCGCTCACCGGTAGCTCGATCTGCGGGTGCGACGAGACGAGCGCAAGGTGTGCCTGGGCATAGGCACCGGGCATGAGCGTACTGTCCTGGTTGTCGACATCGACTTCCACGCGCAGCGTCCGGCTCGACGGGTCGATCGCGTCGGTCGTGCGGGCAAGCTTCGCGGCGAAACGCCGGCCCGGGTACTGTTGCGTCGTCAGATAGACCGGCGTATCCGGGGTGATCATGCCGGCGTCGTCCTGCGGGACATCGGCGAAAACGCGCAACGTCGAAGTCTGCTGGATATGGAAAAGCTCGCTGCCGTTCGTCGGTGTGTTGACGCCGGGCGCGCCGCCTGCCGTCACCAAGGAGCCGATGTCGATATTGCGCTTCGTGATGAGGCCGTCGAACGGTGCGACGACCTTCTCGTATGAGACGAGCTCGGTGAGGCGGGCAACGTTGGCCCGTGCCGAGTCCAGCATCGCCTTTTTCGCTTGCATGTCGCTCAATTTCGTATCGGCGTCCTGCTGCGCGACCGATTGCGTTTGCAGCATCTGCTGCCAGCGATCCGACGTGGTCTTGGCGTATTGGAAGTTTGCCTGCGCCGTCGCCTCGTCCGCGCGCGCCTGAGTCAGCTGGGCATCGAGTTCAGGCGTCTGGATGACGGCAAGGGTCTGGCCGGCCTTCACTCTGGTGCCGATGTCGGCATACCAGTGCACGAGGTAGCCGCTTGTACGCGCATAGATGGACGCATCGATGTACGGCATCACCGCGCCTGGCAACAAGAGATCTTGTGAAGCGGGAGCTTTCTTCGCTTGCACGATCTGTACATCAAGGGCGCTTTGCGCCTCAACCTGCTGCGTGACTTCAGTGCTCGCGTGCAAACGCGGAATGATGCCGACCACGAGCAGCGCGGCGGCCATGCAGGCGAGCGCGATCGGCAGCGCACCGCGCCGGGTGCGCTTCATCGCTGGGGGTGCGGCGGCAGCAGAGTGGTCATGGCCACTGTGGCGAGCCTCATGCGCCTCGGAGGCGGTGTCGGCATCGATGACATTGTCGCGATTGGACTGGGTATTGTTAGGCGTATTCATAACTGGTCTTCCTGCAGACGGAGTTCAGTTGGCGCCGGCCGGCCGCGACTGAGCGGCGGCATGACGCGATTGACGCTTCGCGAGCCATGTGTGCACCGTGCCGAAAACCACGGGCACGAACATGAGCGTGGACATCGTGCCGAACGAAAGCCCACCGATCACGGCGCGCCCGAGCGGTGCGTTTTGCTCGCCGCCGTCGCCGAGGCCGAGTGCCATCGGCAACATGCCGATCAGCATCGCAAGCGCGGTCATCATCACTGGCCGGAACCGACTGAAGCCGGCCTCAAGTGCCGCAACCAGCGGTGCGTTGCCGTTGGCAAGCAGGTCCCGGCCTGCGTTGACGACGAGAATGCTGTTCGCTGTCGCGATACCCATACAGAGAATGGTGCCGGTGAGCGCGGGCACGGACAGCGTCGTGTGTGTGGCAAACAGCATCCACGCAATGCCCGCGAACGAGGCCGACAGGCCACTCACGATAATCAGCGGATCGATCCACGACTGGAAGTTGATGACCATCAGGAAATAGATGAGCAAGACGGCGAAGACAAGGCCGCCGCCCAAGCCGACGAACGAATCGTGCATCGACTGCGCTTGCCCGCGCAGGATGATCGACGAGCCCGGTGGCAGTTGAGCCCGCGCCTGATCCACGAGCCGCTGGACATCGGAGGCAACACCGCCGAGATCACGGCTTTGCGCGGACGCGTAGATATCGAGCACGGTCTGCACGTTGTAGTGCGAGACGGCCGCCTGCTGCGACGAGCGCGACATCGTACCGAGCGTGCCGATCTGATTTTGCGGGACCGAGGTGCCATACGTCGTCAAAGGAATATTGGCGAGGGTTTGCAGCGAGTGAATGTCGTACTGCGGCACCTCCGCCATCAACGGGTACGTCACGCCGTTTTGCGGGTTGAGCCAGAAGTTTGGCGTCGTTTGCGAGCTGCCCGACAGCGCGATCAGCAGGTTCTGCGCGACGTCATGCTGCGTGAGGCCAGCCAGCATCGCCTTCGTGCGATCGATGTCGATGTTGATTGTCGGCTCATCACCCGGCTGCTGGATGCGGGCATCGACAAGGCCTCGCACGCTACGCATTTGCGCGAGCAAGCGATTCGCCACCACGCGGTTCTGGTCGAGCTTGTTGCCGACGATCTGTACGTCGATCGGTGATGGCAGGCCGAAGTTGAGGATCTGGCTCACGATATCGGCCGGCAGGAACGAGAACGTGACGCCGGGGAACGAGGCCGTCAACACGTTGCGCAGCTTCGCGACGTATTGCGCGGTGGGCTTGTGATTCTCCTTCAGCGAGATCATGACGTCCGCGTCCCATGTACCGATCGGCTGCGAGGAGTCATACGTGAGGTTGATGCCGGAAACGGGCAGGCCGATGTTGTCGAGGACCAAACCGAGTTCGTTAGCGGGAATCACGCTGCGGATCTTGTTCTCGACTTCGTCGGTGATGCGGGCCGTCTGCTCGACGCGTGTGCCCGTCGGCGCGCGCAGGTGCAAGCGAATTTCACCGGCGTCCGTGGCCGGGAAAAAGTCGCGACCGAGGAATGGCACCAATGCGAGCGATCCCAAGCACAGCAAGAGAAAGATCGGAATGAAGCGGCCTCGATTCGTGATCGCGCCTTCGAGCACACCACGATAGCCGTTACGCAAGACGGTGAAGCGTCGTTCGAACGCGTGCTGAAAGCGGATAACGGCGGCAAAACGTCCCGTCGGGGCACCTTCATGCGGCGTCTTCTCGCGCAGCAAGTACATCGCGAGCGTTGGAATCAGCGTACGCGAGAAGAAATACGATGCGCACATCGCGAAGACGACCGCTTCGGCCATCGGCACGAACAGATAGCGCGCCACGCCCGAGAGCATGAACATCGGGACGAACACGATACAGATCGACATCGTCGAGACGAAGGTCGGTGTTGCGATTTCCCCCGCGCCGACGAGAATGGCCTCATGCAGCGGCTCGCCGTTCTCGAGGTGGTGCGATATGTTCTCGATGGCCACCGTCGCATCGTCGACGAGCACACCGACCGCGAGCGCGAGACCGCCAAGCGTCATGATGTTGATCGTCTGCCCGAGCGCCGAGAGCAAGATCATCGACGTGAGCACCGCAAGCGGGATCGACACGGCAATGATGAGTGTCGCACGCCAGCTGCCGAGGAAGAGCAGGATCATCGACGCTGTCAGGCACGCGGCGATCAGCGCTTCACGCACCACGCCCATGATCGCCGATTTCACGAACACGGATTGGTCGCCCATCTGAGTGATCTTCAGTGACGAAGGCAGGCCCGCGGCGACATGCGGCAGGATGTCCTTGATCTGCTGAATGATCGTGAGCGTCGAAGCGCTTCCGGATTTTTCCACCGTCAAGAGCGCGGCACGCTTGCCGTCAGCGCGCACGATATTCTGCTGCGGTTCATAGCCATCGATGACGTGAGCGACGTCACGCACGTACACGACCGTACCGTTGACGACCTTGATCGGCAGATCGTTGAGCTCCTCGAGCTTTTGCGTACTGCCGTTCATTTCGACGTTGTATTCGCGCGTACCGATCTTCGCGGTACCGCCCGGCAACGTCAGGTTCTGCACATTGACGGCGTTGACCACGTCGATCGGAGCCAAGCCCTTCGCCTGCATCTTGCGCGGATCGAGCTGGACCATGACCTGGCGCACCTTGCCGCCGAACGGCAAAGGCACGGCCGCGCCTTGCACAGTCGCGAGCTGTGTGCGAATGAAGCTGTTGCCGAGGTCGTACAGCTGTTGTTCCGACAACGTCTTGCTCGATAAGCCGAGCTGCAGAATCGGCACCGTGGAGGCGCTATAGACGATGATGTTCGGCGGCAGCGTACCCGGCGGCAGGTTTTTCAGCATCGAAGCGGAGTTCGATGCGGCCTGTGCGACGGCACGATTGATGTCGGCGCCCGGATGGAAGAAGACTTTGATGACCGAGACGCCCGCCAACGATTGCGACTCGATGTGCTCGATGTCGTCCACGTCGGTTGTGAGCGAGCGCTCATAAGGCGTCGTGATCCGTTGCGCCATGTCCTGGGCGGAGAACCCGTTGTACGACCAGACGATACTGACGACCGGAATGTCGATGTTCGGGAAGATATCGGTGGGCGTCCGCATGATGGCGAGCGGCCCGAGAATGAACAGGAGCAGGGCTACGACGATGAACGTGTAGGGTCTGCTCAGCGCGAGTCTGACGATCCACATGACGGGTCCTTGCGGCTGAGTTCTGCAGGCGCGCGTCGAGGGCGGGAGCCCCCAATGCGCGATTGACCCCGGAAGTCTGCGGGCAAGGCGCTTACCGAGCCGTTACCTCACCATTACAAAGCTGTTATCCCAGAGTGCCGGCGTGCGATGTGCTGGACGTCATAGGGCGCGAGAGCTCGAGCCCGCTGCGCAAATTACGAAGATGTAATCTAGATGACAGCTTGAAGTCAGCGCCCGAATCGCAGACTGTCGTTACGCTCAGTTGATGTTTGGCGAGCGAAGGAGCCGGCTCGCTATGGCGTCCGGCGTCACGTTCTGAGAGGGAGAAATGATGAAATCGTTGATCAAGACTGTTGCTCTGTCATGTGCGCTGGCTACGCCTCTTTTCGCCGTCGCGCAAACTTCGAATCAAGCGTCGGCACAAACGTTGACACAAACGAACAACGGCCCCCTGACTCGCGCAGAAGTTCGTGCTGATCTGATTCGCCTCGAACAGGCGGGCTATCGCCCCAGCACGAAGGATATCCATTATCCGGCCGACATCCAGGCAGCTGAAGCGAAGGTCGCCGCATCAGGTGAAACGCTCGCGAGCACCTCGGTGGGTGGTGTGGCTGAGCAAAGCGCCGCAGCGGGCGGTGCGGTGTCGGGTGGCTCGGAACCGCCTGTCGTCAAGTCCATCTACACCGGCCATTGATAAACGATGATTCGGCTGCCGCTGCAGCCGACATGGGACGTGGCAGGCTCAGAAGCTCAAGGTCTCGTGTGCTTTGACGATCTGCCCGGCCACCGTCTCGATCTGTTCGCGCTTGACCATCGCCTGAGAGCGCAGCAACTGATACGCCTCGTCCTCGGAAACGCCGCGCGAGGTCATCACGATCTGCTTGGCCTGCTGGATTACGCGCACCTTGGCCTGCTTTTGCTCGAGCCGTTCGATGTAACGCTCGCGGGCACGACTCGTTTTGGACTGCGACAGTGCGACGGCGATGGCCGTTAGGAGTCCGAACGAACGGACTGGCGAGGGGATCGTCGCAAACGCGTTGAGTTGCAACACCGCTTCGATTGTGACTGGGTTTTCGTAGGTAACGACCGGAATGACGGGCGGTGCCGATGGGGTGTCGAGCCAAGGGTAGTGCGTCGACAGCGTTTCGGGCCGTACCGCCATGAGGACGAGCCCGGTATCGGCGGGCAGCGCATCAACACGTGGCCAGAACACATCGACCGCGCACCCGATTCGCTGCAGCTGTGCGAGCAGCTCATCGCCATCCTGATCGCGTGGATGAATAACGACGACTTTGAGTGAGCGCAGATCGCGCAGAATCGCGGGCGTTGCCGCGGAGCGCTTCATCGTTGCACTCCGTACGGCACGGAGTGCGCGACGGCCTGCGCAGTCCAGCGCGGCGTCGTATGCGAGACGACGTACGGATCGGCTTTTACGCGCTCGGGCGCACGGCCGATGATGTCGAATTGGCCCGCGCCGTTCACACGGCCAATCAGCGGATGCAGGTAGGTGTGGTTGTTGTGCTCGTCGATTCGCACGCGGCCCTGCGGTGCATCGAACTCGAGGCCTGGCAGGACGCGCTGTAGGAGTGTCGGATCATCCGTGCGCACGCGCCGTATGGCATCGGCGAGCAGGTGCATCTGAAAGTAAGCCGCTTCCCAGCACATGTTCGCCGGCGAGTCGTCGCCGAAGCGTGCCTGATAGCGCGCAAGCGCGGCGCGGTTCGCCTCCGTTTCAATACTTTGGAAATACGCGGCCGAGGTGATGTGGCCTTCGGCGACGTCGCTGCCCATGAGGGCGACCTCCGCCTCGCTCGTGGTATGGCTCGCGATCGGTGTCCGATAGGGATCGAGGCCGACGTATTGGAATGCGCGATAAAGAAGCGAAATCCCCTCGCCGACGACGGTCGAAAAGATGAAGTCCGGTGAGAGCTGGCGAATGCGCTTCGCAACGTCAAGGTAGTTTTCCCACCGCGCGTCGAGCGGCAAATACGTTTCGTCGACCTTCTCTCCGCCGCGCTCGAGAATGAGATCGCTCATCACCCGATTGGACTCGTAGGGGCAGACGTAGTCCGAGCCGACCATGCACACGCGCGAGCCATAGTGCGTCAGCATGAAGCCTGCGAGTGGCAACGTGTTCTGATTCGGTGCCGCGCCGGTGTAGATGACATTGCGGCTGTATTCGAACCCTTCGTAAGGCGTGGCGTAAAAGAGCAACGCGTTGTGCCGCTCGATCGTTGGTATGACGGCCTTGCGCGTGCTCGACATGTAGCAGCCCACGACGATTCGCACTCGGTGCTCGAGAATCAGTTGCTCGGCAAGATCGGCATAACGACGCGGCTCGCACTGCGGATCGAGGCAAACCAGTTCGATCTCGCGCCCCAGTACGCCACCCGCGCGGTTGATTTCTTCCGCTGCCAGCAGGGTCGCTTGCAGTTGTGTCCGCTCGGCCGCTGCCGTGGCGCCGCTGGAAGAATAGAGCACGCCGATCTTGATGGGACCGCTTGTGCAGTCTGTGTCCTGTCGAATCATGGGATGGTCTGAGTTGGTGCGGTGATGCACTTGAAGTGTGCCGCATGCATCGTTTGAAGCCCGAGCGATGTGCCGTCCAAGCCGCTTATTCATAATGCCTTGCGGATCGTCCGCGTGGCAAGCGGTTGCATGGGGCGAGACGCTCTCTTGCCGTGTGCGAAAGAGCTTCAAAGGGAGCTTCCAACGCGCTCCGATCTTCGCTATCACCATCGATGTGGCAGGCTCGATTCACGCTGGCACGCTCATTGCGTATCAAGCCGTGCTGCGCGCCGACGATCGAGTCGCCCCGGCATCTCTTCTCGTCGTTGAGGACAAAGGCGTTCTTGATGACACCGGCCAAAAAAGCCCGAAACCAGCTCGTCTGGTTTCGGGCTTTTTTTGTTTCGCGGTTTTGTTCATTGCGGAGTCAATTTAATGAAAAGGCGTACCTTTTTGTCGGCGCTCGGTTCGGGGGTGATCACGGCTGCCGGCTCGACACTGCCCAAGGCGGCGTTCGCGGCCGGCGGCGCGGATCCGATCAAGCTGGGCCTTTTGTTCTCGCAGTCGGGCACGATGGCCAACGGCGAATCGTTGCTCAAGGACATGGCGCTGATGACGTTCGACCAGATCAATGCGAAGGGCGGCGTCATGGGGCGGCCGGTGCAAGGTGTGGTGGTCGACCCCGCCTCGGATTGGCCGATGTACGCCCAGCTCTCGAAACAACTGATTCTGCGCGATCACGTTTCGGCCATCTTCGGCGGCTGGACCTCGGTGTCGCGCAAGTCGATCCTGCCTGTGGTCGAGGCGCAAGACAATCTTCTTTTCTATCCGCTTCACTTCGAAGGCGAAGAGGAGTCGAAGAATGTCGTTTATCTGAACTCGCCCCCGAGCAGCTCCGTGCTGCCCGCCATCGATTACCTGATGAGCGAGCAAGGCGGCGAGGCGAAACGCTTCTACATGATCGGCAGCGACTATGTGTGGCCGCGCACGATCAACAAGATGCTCAAGGGCTACCTTAAGACGAAGGGCATTCCGGAGTCGGCCTGGCGCGAGCATTACGTGCCCTTCGGCTACTCGAACTTCCAAACGATTGTGCGCGACATCAAGGACTTCGCTGCTCAGCCGGGCGGACAAGCGATCGTCGTCATGACCGTCGTCGGCGATTCCATTCCGGCGCTGTTCAAGGAGGCGGTCAACCAAGGCATCCGCGCGACCGATATCCCCATCCTCGGGCTCGATGTTGTCGACAGCGACCTGGAAGGCCTCGACACGCGGCCGCTCGTCGGCCATCTGAGTTGCTGGTGCTACTTCCAGAATGTGGATACGCCGCAAAACCGGCAGATCAAGCTCGACTGGAAGAACTATGTCACGGCGCACAACTTGAAGCACCGACCCGACATGATCATTGATCCGATGGTGTCCACCTACCTCGGCATCCATATGTGGGCGCAGGCAGCCGAGAAAGCCAAATCGACAAAACCGGACGCGGTGCGCGCGGCGCTTGCGGGACAGTCGATGGTCGATCCGGCCGGCTATACCGTGAAGATGGACGCATCCAATCAGTACCTCTGGCGCGGCGACATGATCGGCTCGATCAACGCCAATCAGGGCTTTGACATCCTGTGGAAGTCGAAAGATATCGAAAAGCCGGTGCCGTTCAGCCCATTCATCAGCAAGGCATGACGTGCGGGGCACACGCATGGTGAGCCTATCTGGCGAATCGAACGAGTCGCACGAATCGAGCGACGCGAACGGCTCGCAGCATTCTCGCCATGCGTTGGCTCGCCGATCGCTACCGCTTCGCGGCGCGGTTTTCAGCAACAAGTCAGTTACGGAAAGCTAATGGTTAGGACTCCTTGTCGGACGATCGTCAGGGCATGGCGCTTTGCGTTGTCGTGTCTCGCATGCTTCGTCGGTTTGGCCTCTATCGGATCGGGTGTCGCCAACGCGGATGAGAGTGGCGGTGCGATAGCGGCACGCAGCGCCGCCATCGCCATGTTTTGCGCCGATGGCGACAGCCCGGTAGCGGGCAACCCGTTGGCGGGCGTGACGGCGATCGAATCGATCGGCGCGTCGGGGAATAGAGACGCCCAACACTGGGCGCGGCGCGTTGTCGACGCGCTGCGCGGTGGCAGCCTCGCGTGCACGACGGGTGGTGCGGCCATGCTGCAAGGCGCCACACCCGTCGATGCGGCAACGCTTGCCCCCGTTGCTGCCTCGGCGGGGCAGGGCAGCGCTGCACCGTCCGCATACGTGCCCGGCATTGCCATGATGCGCAAGCTTGCCGTGGCCGCCGCCGAAATCGACTTGTCGAGCGATGACCATGACACGCGCGTGGCCGCAGCGGCTCAGATCGACAAATTTTTTGCGCTGCTCGATCCGCGACTCGTGGATGCGGCGGTGAAGCGCGAGCACGATGCCGGAATTGCGGCAACGCTGCGTCTTGCGCTCGCCAAGCGAGGCCTCAGCAGCAGCGTGAAATCGGAACAGCTCGCAGCGATCCACGCCGTCGCCGAGGTGCCCAGCGAGACGGCACTCACGGCGCTGCAAAACTTCGTCCAGCAGGACGCAGCGCATGATCCGCAAGTGCAAGAGGCCGCGCAATCGGCAATCCGCAGCATCGACACGTGGCTTTCATTCGGGCGCGGCGTTTCCGTGCTCTTCAGTGGCGTGAGCTATGCGGGTGTGCTGCTGATCACGGCGCTGGGGCTCTCGATCGTCTTCGGGCTCATGGGCGTGATTAATCTGGCCCATGGCGAGTTCATCATGTTCGGCGCGTATGCGACGTACCTCGTCGAGCGCTTCTTGCAGGCACATTGTCCCGCGCTCTTCGACGCCTATGTATTCATCGCGATTCCGGTTGCGTTCGTGATCTGCGCCGTCTGCGGCATGGTGCTCGAATACTGCGTGATCCGCTTCCTCTATCGGCGGCCGCTCGAGACATTGCTCGCGACCTGGGCCGTCAGCATTGCACTGATCAAGCTCGTGCAAGTGCTCTTTGGCTCGCAGAACGTCGAATTCGTGACGCCCGCGTTCCTCAACGGCGGTATGCAAGTCTTGCCGGGCTTCTTCGTCACCTACAACCGGGTGTTTGCGATTGCCTTTGCTGCAGTGATTTTTGGCGGCACGTTCGCGCTGATTCGATATACCAAGCTGGGCTTGCTCATGCGCGCGACGACACAGTTGCGCGACATGGCACGCGCGCTCGGCGTGCCCGCCGAACGCGTCGACCGCCTCGCGTTTGGCCTCGGCGCAGGACTGGCCGGACTCGCGGGCGTCGTGCTGACGCAAATCACGAGCGTCAATCCCTCGATGGGCACCGGCTTCGTCGTCGATTCCTTCATGGTGGTTGTGCTTGGCGGCGCAGGCAGCCTCGCGGGCACGCTCGTTTCCTCGCTCGCGCTCGGAGAGATCAATCAATTCATCGAACCGTTTTACGGCGCAGTCGCGGCGAAGGTGGCGGTGCTTCTCATCATCGTCGCGATCATCCAGCGCCGCCCGCAAGGCCTTTTCGCATTGAAGACCCGCACATGACGACGTTACCTGACTCATCCCAACGGCCGGCCGGCGCATCGGCCATCGGCGCCGTGCCTGCTTTCGGTAGCGCACTTGCGCGCGTGAGCCGCCTCGTCGATGGCGCGATCGTTCCGGCAATGCTTGCGCTTGCCTGCTATCTGCCGCTCGCGCATTACGCGATTGCGCCGTCCAACGCGCTGCATCTTTCGTTGTTTGGCATCAACCTCATCGGGCAGATCCTCTGCTTCGCATTGCTCGCACTCGCGCTCGATCTCGTATGGGGTTATGCGGGCATCCTGAGTCTCGGGCACGGCATCTTCTTCGGCATAGGCGGCTATCTGATGGGCATCTATCTGCTCAACGGTGCCTACGATCAAACGCACGTGCTGCCCGATTTTTTGCAGTTCATGGGCGCGAGCGATTTTCCGCACGCCTGGCGCATGTTTTCCCGCCTCGACGTGACCGTCGTCATCACGATCGTCGTCGCAGCAGTGGTGGCGGCTGTGTTCGGTTTCGTGACGTTCCGCTCACGGATCAACGGCGTCTATCTGTCGATCATCACGCAAGCGCTTACCTACGCGCTGATGCTGCTGCTTTTCATCAACGATGTCGGGCTTGGCGGCAATAACGGCATGACAGGCTTCACCAGCATCGCCGGCTTCAGGCTTGCCGACGTCTCGACACAGGTTGGCCTTGCTGTCGCCTCGTGCCTGGTGCTCGCGTTGGCCTACCTCGTCGTGCGCTTCATCGTGAAATCGAGTTTTGGCCGCGCGCTCGTCGCGGTGCGCGACGACGAAGCGCGCATGCGCTTTCTCGGCTACCGGACGCCCGTCATCAAGCTCGTCGCGTGGTGCTTGTCGGCCGTGCTTGCCGCGTTGGCCGGGATGCTCTACGTCCCGCAGGTCGGCATCGTCAACCCGACGATCGTCTCGCCGCAACTATCGGTCGAAATCGCCGTATGGGTTGCGATCGGCGGCCGAGGCACGCTGGTAGGTGCGATCCTCGGCGCCATCGTCGTGAACGGTCTCAAGTTCTGGCTGACGGCTCAATGGCCCGAAGTTTGGCCGTTCATTCTCGCAGGCGTGACGCTGGTCATCGTCGTGCGCTTCGGCAATGGGCTTTGGGGCGCCATGAAATCGGCCGGCGATTCGGCGAAAGGAGCGGGGCGATCATGAGTACTCCGAATCAAATGGCGCAGATGCCGACAACCGGGGGATCGACCGCGGCGCCTGCGCGTGCCGCCGTGGCACGACATGGCACCGCGGTGTACATCAGCGGACTGCACGTCACGTTCTCGGGGTTCGCCGCCATCACGAATCTGTCGATGGAGTTTCGTTATGGTGAAGTACGCGCCATCATCGGACCCAACGGCGCGGGCAAGACGACGTTGATGGACGTCATCACGGGCAAGACCAAGCCGACAAGCGGTGAAGTCTTTCTCGACAAGACCATTGATCTGGCCTCGCGCGACGAGACGGCCATTGCACGCCTCGGTATCGGCCGAAAATTTCAGAAGCCGAGCGTGTTTGAGGCGCTCGTTGTGCGGGAGAACCTGGAGCTTGCCGCGCGAAACGGCCGAGGATATGGCGAGATGCTGCGCTCGCGCTTGAATCCGAGGCATCGGGCGAGAATCGATGAAGTCCTCGAGACGATCAATCTCACTGAGCATGCCGACCGACTCGCCGGAACGCTCTCGCACGGCCAGAAGCAATGGCTCGAGATCGGCATGCTGCTCGTTGCCGATCCGC
This sequence comes from Trinickia sp., assembly GCF_035492435.1. GTDB lineage: Bacteria > Pseudomonadota > Gammaproteobacteria > Burkholderiales > Burkholderiaceae > Trinickia. Next base: position 19,338 of record NZ_DATJJF010000094.1, on the reverse strand, counting down.
GCGTGATTCTGCTCGACGAGCCCGTGGCCGGCATGACCGATCACGAAACGGCACGCACGGCCGAGCTTATTGCGCGATTGAAGTCGCCCGAGCGTGCCGTCGTCGTCATCGAGCATGACATGGAGTTCGTCGACGAGATTGCCGATCTCGTCAGTGTGCTGCACGAAGGCAAGCTGCTCGGCGAAGGTTCGATGGATACCGTGCGCAACGATCCGCGCGTGATTCAAGTCTATTTGGGGCGGTGACCGTCATGCTGCGCGTTCAGGGAATCAATCAGTATTACGGCAGCAGTCATACGCTGCGCGACGTGTCGCTCAGCATCGCCGACGGCGCGTGCACGGTCGTGCTCGGCCGCAATGGCGTGGGCAAGACGACGCTGCTCAAATGCCTCATCGGTCTCTTGCCGATCCGCAATGGCGAGATTTCGCTGGGCGGCGCGGACATCACGCGAGCGCCCGCGCATCGGCGCGCGCTCGCGGGGCTTGGCTACGTACCGCAGGGGCGTGACATCTTCTCGCACCTCAGCGTCGAAGAAAACCTCGAAGTGGGCGCGTACGCAGGCGAGCGCAGCGTACGCCGCGATGGCCGGCAATTTTCATTCGACGAGGTCTACAAGATCTTTCCCGTTTTGAAGACGATGCGCGCGCGTATCGCGGGCAACCTGTCAGGAGGGCAGCAACAGCAGTTGGCGATCGGCCGCGCGCTCTTGACCAACCCGAGCGTGCTGATTCTCGACGAGCCGACGGAAGGCATTCAGCCGTCGATCGTCAAGGAGATCGAAGCGGTGATTCAGTCGCTCAAAGGATCGCTGTCTATCCTGCTCGTCGAGCAATTTTTTGATTTCGCGCAGGCCGTTGCGGACGACTATGTGGTGCTCGTGCGCGGGCAGGTGGTCTCCGCCGGCCGTGGCGACGAGATGGAGCGCAACAACGTCCGTGCGCTCATCTCAGTTTGATGCAAGGCGAGAAAGCGTGCGCCGTCCTCTCATTCCTCAATTAACCGGAACCCAACAATGAACTGGCTGAAAGAATCGATTATGCACACCCGTGGCGTCGCTCGCGGTCAAGTGGGCAAGACCCACGAACTCTCCGAGGCGCGGCAGGGCAAGTTTCATTACACGATCGGACCGTACTCCGATCCGGTGATGTCGATTGCGCCGGGTGACCGCGTTATCGTCGAAACGCGCGATGCGTTCGAAGGCAAGATTCGCACCGAGCAAGACCTGCCGAGCAAGAACCTCGTCGTGCCATTCCTCAATCCGCAGAACGGCCCCATCATGATCGAGGGTGCTGAGAAGGGCGACGTCGTGGCGGTCTACATTGAATCGATGCTGCCGCGCGGCGACAATCCGCGCGGCACGTGCTGCCTCATTCCGCGTTTCGGTGCGCTTACGGGCACGGAATACACGGCAATGCTGAACGAGCCGCTGCCGGAAATCACGCGCAAGATCGACGTTGACGAAGAGGGCGTGTACTGGAGCAAGCGCGTCACGCTGCCGTACAAGCCGCATATCGGCACGCTGTCTCTCTCGCCCGAGATCGATTCGATCAATGCGCTCACGCCCGACAACCACGGCGGCAACATGGACGTGCCCGACATGGGCCCGGGCAGCATTACGTACCTGCCGGTGCGCTCAGCGGGTGCACGGCTCTTCATCGGCGATGCACACGCTTGCCAAGGCGATGGCGAAGTCTGCGGCACGGCCGTCGAGTACGCGAGCACGACGACGATTCACGTCGACCTCATCAAAGGCTGGCAGATCGAGTGGCCGCGACTGGAGACCGACCAGCTCCTGATGGCGATCGGTAGCGCACGTCCGCTCGAAGATGCCACGCGCATCGCCTATAGCGAGCTCGTGCTCTGGCTCGAGAAAGAGTACGGCTTTGATCGTTGGGACATCTACATGATGCTGAGCCAGTGCGGCAAGGTTCGTCTCGGCAACTTCGTCGATCCCAAGTACTCCGTGGGTGCTGCCATCGAGAAGAAATATTTGGCGCCGGAAGTGGCATGACGGGCCTACAGGCATCGAGCAAAACGCATAGGAACGCATCAGCGAAGCACTAACGGAAGAAGGAGCAAACCGCGTGGATCTTCAACTGAAAGGACTCAACGTCGTCGTGACGGGCGGCACCAAGGGCATCGGTCTTGCGATCGCGCGGACCTTTGCTGCCGAAGGCGCGAACGTAGCGCTCTGTGCACGTGATGAGCGTGCTGTCACGCAGACCGTCGAAGAACTGAAAGCGAGTGGCGTACGGGCGACGGGCGCGGCCATCGACGTGGCGAATGGCGACGCGCTCGGCAGCTGGGTCAAGGAGGTCGGTCAGATGTGGGGCGGGCTCGACATCGTCGTGGCTAACGTCAGTGCGCTTGCGATCGGCAACGACGTTGCATCGTGGCGCAGCGAATTCGAGACCGACATGATGGGTACCGTGCATCTCGTCGATGCGGCGCTGCCCTTTCTTCACGGCAGCAAGGCAGCCTCGATCGTCGCCATCTCCAGCGTGTCGGCCCGCGAAATCGACTTCGCAGCAGGGCCCTATGGCGCATTCAAAGCTGCGTTGGTCCATTACGTACAAGGACTCGCCTATCAACTCGCGCCGCGCGGTATCCGCGCCAATGCAGTTTCACCCGGCAACGTGTACTTCGAGGGTGGGGTTTGGGAGCACATCGAGCGCAATGACCCGAAGCTTTTCTCAGAGTCGCTTGCGTTGAACCCGACGGGGCGCATGGCGCGTCCTCAAGAGATTGCGAATGCCGTCGCCTTCGTGGCGAGCCCCGCCGCGAGCTTCATGAGCGGGGCGAACATCGTCGTCGACGGTGCGCTCACGCGCGGTGTGCAGCTCTAAAAGCGTTGAAAACGTTCAAGGTCCAACCCGCCTTGTGCGGGTGGGCCTTGTTACGGATGTGAGCAAGACGACTTGAGAAGAACCTGAATAAACATCAACAACACAGAGGAAGAGACCATGATGAAAAGCCCTCGCTCCACGCGGCATGAAGATCGTCAATCACATAAGCCGCGTACGTCGTATGCATCCGCGCTGGCCTTGTCGCTGTGCGCCTTTGCCGTGCAGGCCACGTATGCCGCGGAGTCCGTCAAGATCGGCGTGCCGGTGGGATTGAGCGGTGCGAACAGCGTCGTGGCGCCGTCGATCGTTCAGTCAGCACAGCTGGCTGTCGACGAGATCAACGCAAAGGGCGGCATCCTCGGCCGGCAGGTGACGCTCGAAGTGGCCGACGACGGCAGCGGCGCGGCCGGCGCGCAAAAAGCCTTCGACTCGCTGATCTTCGACAAAAAGGTCGATGCGCTGATCTCCGCCGAGACGAGCGCTGCGCGCAATGCGGGGCTGCCCATCGTGTCGCGCGGCAAAGTGCCCTTCGTCTATACGTCGTTTTATGAGGGGCGATCCTGCAATCGCAACATGTATGTCGATGGCTGGGTGCCCGACCAGCAAGTCGCACCGGTCGTCGATTACTTCATGAATCACGATCACGCGAAAACGTTCTTCCTCATCGGTAGCGATTACGCGTTCGGGCGCGGCATGCTCGACTTCACGAAGGCATACATCGAGAAGAAGGGCGGCAAGGTGATCGGCAACGAGTATCTGCCGATGGATGGTTCCGACTGGACGTCGATCATCAGCAAGCTGCAGGCGGCCAAACCTGACGCCATCATCACGTCGACGGCGGGCGGTGCGCCCAACGTGACGCTCACTAAGCAGTTGCGCGCCGCTGGTGTGAAAGTGCCCTACGGTAACCTTGCCGTCGATGAAGGCACGGCAAAAAGCATGGGGGCTGACGCAGCCGGCATCTTCATGTCGGGTTCTTACGTGACGAGCATCGATTCCCCTGCGAACCAAGCGTTCCTTGCCGCGATGAAAAAGCGCTTCGGTAATGACCTGAAGACGCCGAACGACCTGTCCGTGCCCGAGTACGAAGCGGTGTATCTGTACAAGGCTGCGGTGGAAAAAGCGGGCTCGTTCGCTTCGGCCAAGGTGATCCCGGCGCTCGCGCAAGTGTCGTTCATGGGGCCGCGCGGAACGATTCAGATGGACAAACAACGCCATGCACCGCTCACGATGTATCTGAGCCAAGTGCAGCCGGATGGCTCGGTCAAAGTCATTCAGTCATTCAGCCATCTCGATCCCGGCGCGCAGTGTCCGAATTTGAAGTAATTCGGGAAGCGAACACGACGGCGCGCCATCGCGCGCCGTGATTGTCATTGCAGTCGTCGATGTCAGGGTGGTTATTCTCTATGCTGAACGTTCTGCTCGATGTCGTCACCACCGCCGCGATGCTCTTCATCGTTTCGGCGGGTTTGTTGATCGTCTTCGGGGTCATGAAGATCGTCAATTTTTCGCATGGTGCGTTTCTGACCGTAGGCGGCTATGCGAGCGTCGTGGCCACGCAGCTCGGGCTCGGGTGGTGGTGGGGCTTGCCGCTGTCGCTCGTCTGCGGCTTCGTGTTGGGCGGTGCCGTCGAATGGTTCATCGTGCGTCCGCTCTATGCGCGCCCACTTGACGCAATCCTTGCCACGTGGGGTCTCGGCATCATCCTCGGCCAGCTGATCACGTTGGCATTCGGACGCGGCGTGCAGATGGTGGCGAGCCCCATCGAGGGGGCCGTGCCGGTGCTCGGCACGCATTACTCGGCGTATCGGCTCTTGCTCGTCGTGGCAGCGCTCGCTGTCGCGCTCGCACTCGGGTGGCTGCTCAACGGCACGCGGCTCGGGCTGCAGACGCGGGCCGTCATCATGAACGAAGGGCTTGCACGCGGCCTCGGCATCAGCAGCGCACGTGTGCGCTTTCTGACCTTCTGCACCGGTGCCGCGCTCGCGGCAGCCGCGGGCTGCCTGATTACGCCGCTTTCCAGCGTAGATCCGAATATGGGCGTGCCGTGGATCGTGGGCGCCTTCATGCTCGTGCTCGTCTCGGGTGCCTCGCTCGTGAGCCTCGCGGTGGCGAGCATTGTGCTGGGCGGTGCGCAAGTACTCGTCAGCACGTTTGTCGACCCCGTGCTGGGCGGCCTCATGATCGCCGTGCTCGCGGCACTGTTGCTGCGCTTTAGACCGGAGGGCTTTGCTCGTGGCTGATTCTGTGACGACGATGCCGTTGCGACGCGGTGCAGCGCCTGCGTGGCGCACGCCGATGGCAGTGGGCGTGATCGCGTTGATCGTGCTCGCGCTTTTTAGCGTCTTGCTGCCGACCTTTCTTGTCAACAATCTGATCCGTGCGTTTCTTTATGCCGCTGTCGCGGTTACTGTCGATTTGCTCTGGGGCTACACCGGCATTCTGACGTTTGGACAATCCGCCTTCTTTGGCATCGGTGCCTACGCGGCCGGGCTCGTCTTTACGCATGCGGGCTTTTCGCCGCTCAATGCGGTGCTCGCGCTGGCCGCGGGTGTTGGCAGCGCGTGGATCGTCGCACGCCTCATCGGCTGGCTCGCTTTCTATCACGGTGCTTCGCCGCTTTACGCGTCCGTCGTCACGCTCGTGCTGCCGATCGTGCTCGTGCAAGGCATTTATTCGGGCGGGGAGTTCACGGGTTCGAGCAGCGGGCTTTCGGGCTTCGATAGTTTCGATATGCCGCTCGCCGCATGGTTCTTCATCGCGGGCGCGCTGCTAGTCGTGGTGGCCGCGTCAGCCTGGGTGTTCGTGCGCAGCGATGCCGGTCGTCTACTCATCGCGATTCGCGAAAACGAGGTGCGCTGCGAATACCTCGGCATCAACGTGTCGCGCAGCAAGGCGGGGCTCATGGATATTGCCGCGGTGGTCGCTGCGTTTGCCGGGTTCCTTTTTGCCTGCGTGCAGATGGTGGTCGCTCCCGAGTACGCCGGCTTCGTATTCGGAACCGAATTGGTGATCTGGGTCGCGTTGGGCGGACGAGGCTCGCTCGTCGGTCCGATCGTCGGCACTTTGCTGATCGACGTCGGCAGCGGCTATTTGAGCGGTAATCTGCCCTACGTGTGGACTTTGCTCGTCGGCGTTGCGTTTGTTGTCGTCATCGTTGCCATGCCGACGGGGCTTGCGCCGCTTGTCGGTAAAGTGCTTACGCGCGCCATGCCGGTACGCCGCCGCAGCGCGAGTGTGCCGGTGACGTTCGTTGCGGTGCCACCGCGTGCGGGCGGCGACCTGCATTCGACGCATCCGGCGCTCTCGCTGCGCGAGGTGCGCAAGCACTTCGGCAGCTTGAGCGTGCTCGATGGCATCACGTTCGACGCTCATGCCGGCGAATTATTGAGCTTGATCGGCCCTAACGGTGCCGGAAAAAGCACACTGATGCGTTGCATTGCCGATGGCGCAGAACGATCGGGTGGCACCGTCGAGATTGGCGGCAAGTCGATCAAAGCACTTGCGCCCTACGATTGCGTGGCGCTCGGCGTGGGCCGCAAATTCCAGACGGCAACGGTCTTCGATTCGCTGAGCGTCGCCGAGGCACTGCGCATCGCACGCTATCGAATCGAGCGTCCATCGAAGACCCAATGCGAGAGCACGCTCGCATTACCGCAGCCTGCGATCGACGTGCTGCGTCTGACCGGCCTCGACAAGATGAGCGAGCGCGAATGCCGCTATCTGTCGCACGGGCAGAAGCAGGCACTCGAACTGGCGATGGTGCTTGCGCTTGAGCCGCGTACGATTTTGCTCGATGAGCCGACGGCTGGCCTTACAAAGCAAGAGCGCACGCAGATCGGCGAGATCTTTGTCGCGCTCGCGAAGCGCTATCAGCTTTGTCTTTTGCTTGTCGAGCACGATCTCGAATTTGTGCAGCAGATCAGCTCGCGCATCGTCGTGCTTCATCAGGGACGCATCGTCATGGACGGCGACGTGGCGCAAGTCGTGGAATCGGAGCTCGTGCGCGCCGTGTATGCGGGCGCAGCTCATGGCGGCGCCGAAGCCGGGCAGGGAGAAGCATCATGACGGCGCAATCGGTGATCGATGTTAGCGGCCTCTACAGTGGCTATGGCGAAGCTATGGTCGTAAAGGGTATCGACTTGACGCTTCATCGCGGCGAAGCGGTGGCCCTCCTCGGCAAAAACGGTATGGGGAAGTCGACGCTGCTCAAGACGCTGATGGGCTATATCCGTCCCGCGCAGGGTGATATTCGTCTCTTCGGCGAGCCTGTGGGGGGCGTCGCGCCCAATCGCATCGCACGCAAGGATGTGGCCTATATTCCGCAGGAAAAGGCGCTCTTTCAAGACTTGACCGTCAAGGAGAATCTCAAGCTTGCCCTTATGCGCGATCGCGATTTCGCGCCGGGCTTCGCGCAGATCGAAGGGCTCTTTCCTTTTCTCGCACAGCGGCTCGAGCAAAAGGCCGGAACACTGTCGGGTGGCGAGCAGAAGATGTTGCTGGTTGCGCGCGCGCTGATTCGCCGGCCGAAGCTGATTTTGATCGATGAGATCACGGAGGGCATGCAGCCTTCGGTCGTTGAGCGGCTCTGCACGATTCTCACGCACGAGCGCGAAGCGCATGGCACCAGCATGTTGATCGTCGAACAGCACCTCGATTTCGCGCTTGCGGTAGCGAACCGCTACGCCGTGCTAGAGCTCGGCGAGATCGCTACATCGGGCGAGACGACGCAGACGGGGGCGAGCGCAAACGTCGCGCGCTATCTGTCGCTATGATGCCGCTCGGCGCGAGCATTCGTCGCGACTCAACAAGGAAACCACTATGAGCTTGTCCACCCCGGCGCGCTTGGCGACGGCAATCGACCCCGGCGTGACATTCGAGCCCGATCGCAGTGAGCACAACCTCGCGGTCTACCGCACGATTGCCGAGGAGATCGCGCGGTTGCGAGAACTCGATCTCTCGGCACGGCATCCGGCTGTGATCTTCGATGTGCGCCGTGCCTATCCGTCATGGCCTACGGCGCCGGCAACGGCAACGGATACATCGGCCGCAGTCTGCGAAACAGACAGTGAAATCGACATCGGGAGTGAAAGCGTATGACCGTCGATGCTGCTGCCCCGGGATGGATTGCCGACGATCTGACCGCACTTGCGGCACGCATCGCGGCGTGTGAGGTGTCACCTGTCGATGTCGTCGATCGGATGCTCACACGTATCGCTGCATTCGACGGTGATTTGAAGGCTTACGTTCATGTCAACGAGCACGCACGCGCCGAGGCCGAGGCGTGCGCCGAGGAGCTGTCGCGAGGCGTCATTCGCGGGCCGCTGCATGGCGTGCCGATCGCGGTCAAGGACAACTATCTCACGGCCGAGATGCCGACGACCGTTGGCACGCGTGCACCCGGCTACGCATTCGCGCGTGAGGACTCGGCCGCGGTGGCGCGCCTGCGTGCGGCAGGTGCGGTGCTGATCGGCAAGACCCGTACGCATGAGTTCGCATGGGGCACCGAAACGCCGCCAACGAGCAATCCGTGGGACAGTTCACGCATTCCGGGCGGCTCGAGCGGAGGCTCGGGCGCGGCGCTCGCGGCGCGCCTCGCCTTCGGCGCACTGGGCTCGGATACGGGCGGCTCCATCCGCATTCCAGCGAGCTTGTGCGGCGTTGTCGGCCTCAAGCCAACCTTCGGCCGCGTGAGCCGAACGGGCATTGTGCCGCATAGCTGGTCGCTCGATCATGCGGGGCCGCTCACGCTGTCGGTGCGCGACGCCGCGTTAATGCTCCACGTGCTGGCCGGCCATGACGCAAGCGATCCAGGCAGCGTCGACGTACCGGTGCCCGACTATCGGGCATCGTGCAAAAGCGGCTTGGCTGGTTTCACGATCGGCGTATGCCGCAATCATTTCTTCGGTCGTAACGAGGCCGATGTCGAGCGTTGCGTCGAGCGCGCCATCGACGACTTGCGGATGCTTGGCGCGAAGGTCGTCGATTTCGAGGTGCCGAATCTGCAATACGGGCTTGGCGCGATCTTTGCGATCGAGCTTGCGTCGTCGGCCGCCTACCACGATGCCGCATTGAAAAGCGGCGCGACGGCCGCGATGACCGATGACGTGCGCACGCTCGTCGAAATCGGCCGACTGGTGTCGGCGGCCGATTACTTGAAGGCCGAGCAGTTGCGTGTGCAACTGATTGAAGACTTTGCGCGGGTGCTGACACGCGTGGACGCCATCGTGACCCCGGCTTCGCCCGTCACCGCGTGGCATCACGGGCAGACGAGCGTCGTCACGGGCGGCGTTGAGGAAAGCCCGCTGGCTGCGTCATGGCGGCTGACTTATCCGTTCAATCTGACGGGCATGCCGGCGCTTTCGGTGCCTTGCGGATTCGATTCGCGTGGCTTGCCCGTTGGCTTGCAGATTGCGGGCCGGCCGTTCGACGAAGCGACGCTGTTGCGGATCGGCCATACGTATGAAACTTTGCATCGCTGGAACGCCATGATTGCACCACGGTTCATGTGAAAGGAGGTGTCGAAATGACGGCAGTGGGACGCGAAAGTATCGTCACGGTCGCAAGCATTCAAATGGCGCCGCGCATCGGCGATAAAACACGCAACGTCGCGCGCTCGATCGAGCTCATCGAACACGCAGCGGCCGGCGGCGCGCACGTGGCCGTGTTGCCGGAATTGTGCAATTCGGGATACGTGTTCGAATCACGCGAGGAAGCGTTTGCACTTGCCGAGACCCTTGGCGAGGGCGAGACGATTCGCGCCTGGAGCACGGTGGCCGCGCGCCTTCAAATGACGCTCATTGCCGGGTTCGCCGAACGTGAGGGCGATAGACTTTACAACTCGGCGGCCATCATTGGACCGAATGGCGTGCTCGGCCAATACCGGAAATTGCATCTATGGTGCGACGAGCAGCTTTTCTTTGAGCGTGGAAATCTTGGTGTGCCGGTGTTTCACACGCCGTTCGGACGCATCGCTTGCGCCATTTGCTACGACATCTGGTTTCCGGAAGTATTCAGAATGGCCGCAGCGCAAGGTGCCGATCTGCTTTGCGTGCCGACCAACTGGGTGCCGATGCCGGCGCAGCCCGAAGGCTTGCCCGTCATGGCGAACATGCTGGCGATGGGCGGCGCGCATGCGAATGGGCTCGTCGTCGCGGCAGCCGATCGGGTCGGGGCCGAGCGAGGTCAGCCGTTTCTCGGCCGCAGCATTATCGTGGACAGCCAAGGTTGGCCTGCGGCGGGGCCGGCGAGCGCGACCGAGGAAGAGGTGCTGATTGCCACGGTGAACCTTGCCGATGCACGCCGCAACCGACAGCTCAATGCGTTCAATCATGTGCTGCGAGACCGGCGCAGCGATGTCTATGGCAGGAACGGGGAGATTTAAGCGAACTCACCCGCAGACGGGAGAGCCGCTGACGCGTTTTTCCGATGCTGCCGCCACCATTGCGGCACAACATGAGGGGAATGGGTGGGGTGGGGCTATTTCAGCGAGTTGCGGGCTGGCCTAAACCGCCCGCAACTCGTGACGCTAATCGCCGCTGATTGATCGGGCGGCGGATAGCATCGTTGTGTCGACCGCTTTAATGGCAGCGCGTCACCAAATGGTGATGCACGCGCTCCTTATGGCAAACACGATGGTGATCGTAGGCGAAAGCCTGCGACATCGTGCCAAAGGTGACGGTAAGTGCTGCCAACGCGATCATGACTTGTTTCATTGTGCGGTCCTCCCAAAAAAACGAACACAAGAGGCGGCATCCTAGCAAACCATGGCTACGCTTGCTTTACCTTTCAACAAATAATTTCAGCGGCAGCATTGAGTTTGCATTGCGTGACTATCCGGCTTGCTCGGTATGATCGAATTGGTGCCGTGCGGCTTCCATTTCGGTCATATGCGATTCCACCCAATCCCAAATCCCGCAAACCTTGTCGAGCAGACTGCGACCGAGCGGGGTTAGCTGATAGTCGACGCGTGGCGGAATGACGGGATGCACATAGCGCGACACGAGGCCGTCGCGCTCGAGCTGGCGTAAGGTTTTTGTCAGCATTTTTTGGCTCACGCCGCCCACTTCTTCACGCAATCGCGAAAAACGCAATTCGCCATGTGTGCCAAGCGTATCGATCACGAGGATCGTCCATTTGTCGGCGATCTTTTCGATGATTTCGCGCGCAAGGTCGTCAGTTTTCTTTTGCGGGTCGGTGGCGGCTCCGAGGCCGTGGTTGCAATTAGTTTCCATGCGGAAAGTATGACACCGTCAAGTGCCTTCTGGCGCCAAGTGGGCATGGCTGAAATAATCGGTCGATATGGCCTTCTGAGGGCATTTCCACTCCGTTGTTCAAAAAGAGCCGCGTTTTACACAGGCGCGGCCGCTTAGCAAGTGAGCATGTCATGACTATCGAAACGATCTCAATCGAAGGACTCTCCACGCCCGTCGGCCGAATCGGCCTTGGTACCTGGGCCATCGGCGGATGGATGTGGGGCGGTACGGACGAGAAAGAATCCATTGCGGTAATTCGCCGCGCGATCGACAGCGGTATCAATCTGATCGACACCGCCCCGGTCTACGGCTTCGGCGCCTCGGAGGAACTCGTCGGCAAGGCGCTCGCCGACGGTTACCGCGAGAAGGCTGTTATCGCAACCAAGGTTGCGCTCGACTGGCGCGACGAAAAAGTATTCCGCAACGCAACGCCTGCGCGAATTCGGCAAGAGATAGAGGATACGCTCCGCCGCTTGCGGACGGATTACGTCGATCTGTATCAAGTGCACTGGCCCGATGCGCTGGTGCCCATCGAGGAAACGGCGGCTGTCCTCGCCGAGTTGCAGAAGGAAGGCAAGGTCCGTGCGCTCGGCGTCAGTAACTTCTCCGTCGAGCAGATGGATGAGTTCCGGCGTGCGGCACCGCTCGCAACGACGCAGCCGCCGTACAACCTGTTCGAACGCGCAATCGACGACGACGTGCTTCCGTACGTCAGGCAAAACAAGCTTGTTGCCCTGGCGTACGGCGCGTTGTGCCGTGGGCTGTTGTCGGGACGCATCGATCAATCGACGCGCTTCGATGGCGACGATCTGCGTCAACACGATCCGAAGTTCCGTGCGCCGCGCCGTGACCAGTATGTCGCAGCCGTGCGCGAGCTCGACGAGTTTGCCCGCACGCGCTTCGGTAAGCCGGTGCTTGCGCTCGCCGTGCGCTGGGTGCTCGACCAGGGCCCCATCGTCGCGCTTTGGGGCGCGCGGCGCCCGTCGCAGCTCGATGGCATCGAAGAAGTGTTCGGCTGGCACATCGATGAAGCATCGATGGCCGAGATCGACGCGATCATCGCGCGCCACGTGAAGGACCCGGTGGGCCCTGAGTTCATGGCACCGCCCCAACGCGTAGCAATCTGAAACGTATGAGCCTCGCGCGCCCTGAGGGGCGCGCATTCGAAGGAGTCAGCACATGGAATTGACCGTAAACGGTGTTCGACACAACGTCGAAGCTGTACCCGACATGCCGCTGCTATGGGCCGTGCGCGATCTGCTCGGCCTGCATGGCACGAAGTTCGGATGCGGCGTCGGTGCGTGCGGTGCGTGCACTGTCCATCTTGACGGCGTGGCGGTGCGTTCTTGTGTCACCACCGTGGGCGACGCGCAGGGCAAGGCGATCACCACCATCGAGGGACTCGCGCAAAACGGCGAGCATCCCGTTCAGCGCGCATGGAAAGAGGCCAACGTGCCGCAATGCGGGTACTGCCAGGCAGGGCAGATCATGCAGGCGGCGTCATTGCTCAAGCAAAATCCGAAGCCCACTGACGAAGACATCGTCGAGGCCATGGCGGGCAACATCTGCCGCTGCGGGACGTATCAGCGCATCAAAGCCGCCATCAAGGCAGCAGCATCGGAGAAGGCATGATGAAGCGCGACGCGGGGGACAGCATGAATGGCATCGTCAATCTGAGCCGACGCAGGCTCTTGAAGGGCACGCTTGCGGGCGGTGTCGTGCTCGGTTTGCACGTCGGCGGCGTAACGAGCGCGTTTGCGGCAGAGCCGGCATGGAATGGCAAGGCGCCAAGCGGCGCTTTTAGCCCTAACGTCTATATCTCCGTTGCGCCGACGGGTGACATCTACATCGTGGCGCACCGTTCGGAAATGGGCACGGGCATTCGCACGAGTCTCGCGATGATCCTTGCCGACGAGCTCGATGCAGACTGGCGCACGGTCAATGTGTTGCAGGCGCAAGGCGATAAAAAGTACGGCGACCAGAATACCGACGGCTCGCGCAGCATACGCCAGTTCTTCCAGCCGCTGCGTGTGGCGGGCGCCACGGCAAGGCACATGCTGATCTCCGCCGCAGCACAGAAATGGCAGGTCGATCCGGCGAGCTGTACCACCAAGCTGGGCTACGTCGTGCATGAGCCCAGCAAGCGGCGCCTCGGATATGGCGAGCTCGCGGCCGCAGCAGCAGAGCAGCCGACGCCGAACGCGGGCGATGTCACGCTCAAGGACCAGCACTCCTGGCGCTACATCGGTAAATCGATGCAGATCGTCGATATGGACGACATTTTGCACGGCCGCGCGACCTACGGCATCGACGTCGTGCTGCCCGACATGGCATACGCCTCCATCGAACATCCGCCTGTTTATGGCGCGACGCTCAAGCACGTCGACGACAGCGAGGCGAGAAAGGTTCCGGGCGTCCTCGATGTCGTGCAAATCCCCACCCCGCCGATCTCGAGTGGATTTGTTCCGCTGGGCGGCGTGGCCGTGCTGGCGACCAACTCATGGACGGCTTTGCAAGCGCGCCGGAAGCTCAAGCTCGAATGGGACTTGGGTCCGAACGCTTCATACGATAGCGATACGTATCGCAAGCAGCTTGAGGACACCGCGCGCCAGCCCGGCAAGGTTGTGCGCAATAACGGCGATACGGCAGGGGCGCTCGCAAGCGCGAGCAAGCACATCTCGGCCGATTACTACGTGCCGCATCTCGCGCATGCGACTATGGAGCCCGTGTGTGCCACGGCATCCTACGAGAACGGCGCAGTGACTGTGTGGGCCACGACGCAGAATCCGCAGCAGGCGCGAACCACCGTCGCGCAAGTGCTGGGACTCGGCGAAGAAGCGGTGACGATCAACATCACCTTGCTCGGCGGCGGATTCGGGCGGAAGTCGAAGCCGGATTACGTGGCTGAGGCGGCGTTTCTGTCGCGTGCGGCAGGCAAGCCTGTGAAAGTGACGTGGACGCGTGAAGACGACATGCGCAACGACTACTATCACGCAGTCTGCGCGCAGCATATGGAAGGCGGCCTCGACGCGAATGGCAAGACGGTCGCGTGGCTGCATCGCACGGTGTTCCCGTCAATCCAGTCGACGTTCAAGCCGAACGTAACCTATGGCGGTGCGGGCGAATTGGGGCAAGGCGTCACGGACGTGCCCTACGCGATCGCCAACATCCGTTGCGAAAACGGGCCTGCGCCGGCGCATACGCGCATCGGCTGGTACCGCTCGGTCTACAACATCCCGCACGGGTTCGCGGTGGGTTCGTTCGCTGACGAGCTCGCACACGCGGCAGGCAAGGATCCAGTGGAGAATTTGCTGGAGATGCTGGGTGAGCCGCGACACATCGATCTGCCTGCAATGGGTGTCGACTATCCGAACTACGGCGCCTCGCTCGAAGAGTATCCGATCGATACGGCACGCCATGCGGCCGTGCTACGGGAAGTCGCGGCGCGCTCCGGTTGGGGCAAGCCACTGCCTGCGGGACATGCACAAGGTGTTGCGGTTCACCGCAGCTTCTTGAGCTACGTTGCGGCCGTGGCGCAAGTGCACGTGGACGATGATGGTTCGGTGCACGTCACGCGCGTCGATATCGCCGTCGATTGCGGGCGTGTGATCAATCCTGATCGCGTCGTGTCGCAGTTCGAGGGGGCCGTTGTCATGGCGCTTGGCAACACGTTCTTCAGCGAGATCTCGTTCAAGAACGGTGCGTCAGAGCAATCGAACTACACCGACTACAACGTCGCGCGTATCGACTCGGTGCCGGAAACACACGTCTACATCATCCCGAGCAGCGCGCCGCCGGGCGGTGTCGGCGAACCCGGCGTGCCGCCGACGTCCGCCGCGATCTGCAACGCCATCTTCGCTGCAACAGGCAAGCGGATCCGCTCCTTGCCGGTCGATACGTCGTTGCTCAAGCGCGCCTGAAAGCGCACTGGGTGACGAGCGGCTTTCCCGATAATTAAAACAACAACGGGAAAGCCGCGCATGCTCAAAGCGCGCACACCTCCAATCTGCTGCACGCGTTATACCGTCGTCATCCCTTGTATGAGTCGCTTTGCGGTATCGCCGCACTCGTAGCCCCGGCTGTGCCCGCCAGCGGCGCTGCTCGCATCGATTCGAGCAAGTAGTCGAGGAACGCGCGAACCGATGGTGACGTACGTCTCGTGCGTTCGAACAGTGCATGCACGGGCGCGGGTGTTGGTTCGTACTCCTGAAGAATTCGCCGAAGGCGGCCGCGCTCGATATCATCGGCCACTTGCCACGACGGCGCGCGTACGATGCCCGCGCCGTCGATGGCCGCACCGACGAGCACGTCGAG
Source organism: Trinickia sp. (assembly GCF_035492435.1). GTDB lineage: Bacteria > Pseudomonadota > Gammaproteobacteria > Burkholderiales > Burkholderiaceae > Trinickia. The sequence continues at coordinate 3,923 of NZ_DATJJF010000094.1, read as the reverse complement.
CGCATTGGCCCAAAGGCGACCTTTGACGCGTACCGAATGACGCGTACCGGCTGACTTGAAGCGCCAATCCACTGAACCGGGGCGATCAGAGAACACGAGGCAATCGTGATCGCGCAGCGCGTCGGGTACTAAGGGCTGCCCGTGGCGCTCCAGATAGGCGGGTGCGGCGCAGACGATCATGCGCACATCCCCGATCTTGCGTGCAATGAGCGTGGAGTCGGGCAGCCGGCCCACGCGAATCGCCAGCTGAATATCCTCTTCGACGAGATTGACGGTGCGATCGATAAGCAGCAATTCGATCGACATCTCAGCATACGTTGCAAGAAAGCGCGGCAAAAGCGGCGCGATGACGGTTCCGCCGAGCAGCGTCGGCGCGGCGATACGCAAGCGGCCCGTCGGTTCGCTACGGCTCGCGCTGAGCAGCGCGCCTACCTCGTCGACGTCCGCGAGGATCGCCTTCGCTCGCTCGAAAAAAAGCCGTCCCTCGTCGGTGAGTGCGATGGCCCGCGTCGTGCGGCGCAATAGTTGCATACCGAACTGTCTTTCGAGCGCGGAAAGATGACGGCTCACGGAAGTCAGCGACATGGGAATGGCGCGGGCGGCGGCAGACAGGCTGCCGGCTTCCACCACCCGCACAAATACGTTCATGGCCTCGAATCGATCCATCGTCGCCCCAGCTTTCCTCAAATCGCAACACTCATTGCCGTTTGAAGCGAGCCCTCCGCTTTGCGAAATAGTCTACATTCGAACCTGTCGCATGATCCTGAAAACGGGCGATGATTCGACGGCGTGAGCGGCAATCCGAAGATTTATTCCGACAAACGAGGGGCGAGGATGAAGCAGCAGTCGATTTACTGGGTCATGGCCCTTGCGGCCGGGCTCGTTGTTGCCAACAACTATTACAACCAGCCACTGCTGGTCGATTTCGCGCATACGTTCGGGACTCCCGAACATGAGGCGGGTACGGTCTCCATTGCCGCCCAGGCCGGTTATGCGCTCGGTCTGCTGCTCTTCATACCGCTCGGCGACATGGTCTCGCGCCGGAAACTCTTCGTGCTTACGCTGTCAGCCACGATTGTGGCGCTCGCCGCGATGGCGGCTGCGCCATCGTTGACCTGGCTCGTGGGTGCCAGCTTCGTCGCGAGCATGATGAGCGTCGCACCGCAATTGCTGACGCCCTATGCGGCCCAGCTTGCCGGACCGCAAAACCGCGGCAAGGCAGTCGGCATCGTCATGCTCGGTCTGCTCTGCGGGATTCTCGTATCTCGCACCGTTTCAGGCACGATTGCGGCGTTTTGGGGGTGGCGTGTCGTCTATGTGATGGCCGCAGCGGCGATGGTAATCGTGGCCATCATGCTCGTGCGGCTGCTGCCGCCGATCGCGCCGACGTTCACAGGCAGCTACCGCAGTTTGATGCGCTCGCTTGTCGAGTTGCTGCTCGAGGAGCCTGTTGTGCGGCAGACGTCCTTCGTCGCCGCATTGCAGTTCGCGGCATTCAGCGGGTTTTGGACGACGCTCGCTTTTCACTTGCACAGCCTCAACCCGCATTACGGCAGCGAGACCGCGGGGCTTTTTGGGTTAGTCGGCGTGGCGGGCGCGAGCGCGTCTTACGCTGCTGGAAAGCTGACCGATACCCGTGATCCGAGGCATGTCGTTTTCGTCGCGACAATCGTGTTCATCGCATCGTATGGGCTGCTCGCGTGGAAAGGAGACAGCATCGTTGGCCTCGTCATCGGCGTGATCTTGCTCGATCTCGGCCTGCAAAGCGCACACGTGTCGAACATGGCGCGCAATCTCGGTGTGCGAGCGAGTGCAATGAGTCGCTCCAACACCCTTTACATGACGATCCGTTTTGCGGGTGGGGCGGTGGGCTCGACGCTCGCCAACTACGCCTGGAGCATCTGGCGTTGGCCGGGCGTGTGCGCGGTCGGGCTTGTCTTTGCCGTTGCGTCGATGGTGCTGCAGGTGTGGCCTATCTCGGCTCGCAGGAAAGGGCATGCGTCGACAGGCGACGCGGCAGTACGTGAAACCCGGTAGCGCGTCGAAGTCCGTCGTCCATCAACGCGTTTCGCGCGGATTGCAGATCACACCGCGTTGGCTGCTCAATGCGGTTTAGCCACGGCCCGCCGCACTCGAGGCGTGCGGGCCGTGGCAGCCGCGGCGCGGCTGTTAAGGCGCGGGGTTCGGCTGTGCTGCGTGCAGCGCATCGATGTCGGCGAGCGCTTCTGCCGACAGTTTGACGTCGATGCTTGCGATGTTTTCGCGTAGTTGCTCGAGCGTCGTTGCACCAATCAGCGTGCTCGTCGTGAAGGGGCGCGTATTGACGAAGGCGAGCGAGAACTGTGCCGGCGATAGGCCATAGCGCTTCGCCAATTCCACGTAGCCGGTCGTCGCTTTGAGTGCTTCCGGCTTGCTGTAGCGCTGAAAACGCTCGAAGAGCGTGATACGGGCGCCGTCCGGGCGTGCACCGCCTTCGTACTTGCCCGATAGCCAGCCGAAGCCCATCGGCGAATAGGCGAGCAGGCCGATCCCGTCGCGATGGCTGTATTCGGACAAGCCCAGCTCAAACGTACGATTGAGCAGGCTGTAAGGGTTCTGAATACTGACGATGCGCGGCAGGCCGAGCCGCTCGGCTGCGCGCAGGAATTGCGCCACACCCCACGGCGTTTCGTTCGACACACCGATGTGGCGGATCTTGCCGGCTTTGACAAACTCTGCGAGCACCGACAGCGTTTCCTCGATGGGCACCGTGTACGCATCGTCGACCCAGGGGTACGACGGCCGGCCAAACGTCATCGTGCTGCGATCGGGCCAGTGCAACTGGTAAAGATCGACATAGTCCGTTTGCAGTCGCGCGAGGCTGCCCTCGAGCGCTTCCGTCAGGTTCTTGCGATCAAACTGGTTGGTATCCCCGCGAAGATGCTTGGGATTGTGCGCCTGGCGCGCGGGTCCGGCGATTTTCGTTGCGAGCACGATCTTCTCGCGCGCGGCGGGATTGCGTGCGAGCCACGTCCCGATGTAGCGCTCGGTCAGGCCTTGCGTTTCGGGCCGCGGCGGCACGGGGTACATCTCTGCGGCATCGATGAGATTGACGCCATGATCGAGCGCGTAGTCGATCTGAGCGTGGGCCTCGCTTTCGCTGTTCTGCTCGCCCCAAGTCATCGTACCGAGACCGATGACGCTCACTTGCACATCCGAGTCGCCGAGTTTGCGGTATTCCATTCGATTGTCCAACTGGTGGGAAAAGCGAGGAAGCTACCACGAGCGGACGGATTGTGCAGCGAGCGGGTAAACCGTAGGAAGAAATGCCGGACTGGCTAAGACATCACTTGAACAGTTTGGCGGCCAGCTCGGCAACGTGCTTTCCCTGATAACGGGCAATGTCGAGTTCGTTCTGCGACGGTTGTCGGCTTCCATCGGCTTTGGCAAGCGTCGTGGCGCCATACGGTGTGCCGCCCGTGATCTCGTTCATGTTCATGAGCCCGGCGCACGCGTAGGGCACGCCGACGATCACCATACCCTGATGGAGCAGGGTGGAGTGAAATGACGTGATGGTGGTTTCCTGGCCGCCATGCTGCGTGGCGGTTGACGCGAATACGCTGCCGATCTTGCCGACGAGGGAGCCTTTCATCCACAGCTCGCCTGTCTGGTCGAGGAACGTGCGCATCTGCCCGGCCATGTTGCCGAAGCGGGTGGGGGTGCCGAAGATGATTGCGTCGTAGTTGGCCAGTTCGGCGGGCGTCGCGACAGGCGCAACCTGGTTCAGCTTGACGCCAATTCCCTTCGCCTGCTCTTCGGGAATCGTTTCAGGCACGCGCTTGAGCGTCACCTCGGTACCGGGCACCGAGCGGGCACCCTCGACCACTGCATTGGCCATCGTTTCGATGTGTCCGTACATCGAGTAATAGAGAACCAGTACCTTC
>NZ_DATJJF010000093.1:0-13513 GCF_035492435.1 Trinickia sp. | reverse complement strand
AGGAAAGCAAAAAGAAGCCGGCGATAGGCCGGCCAAGGATGCTCTGGTTTTTCCGAGGACCATTCCAGAACAGGAGAGTAAGTGCGGTCCATTCCTGAACCACACGTGTATCAATATAGCTTGTCGGCCATTTCTATTTGCCGTCCAAAGCGTTACATTTTTGTTAGGTTGCGACGGCAACAGGGCGTGCCCATGTAATAGAGCCGTACGTCATAGGGGGCAAAACATGCCGTCGCTCGAACGCAGCGGGGCGAGCTTCGCGTACCGCCCGAACTGTGAGACGTGCATTATTGCGGTGATCAAATTGCCGTGTGCCATTTCCGCCGTTGCCGACAGTGACCTCACCGGCAACGTCATTCATGCTTCAGCCGTTGCCTTCGCCTCCATCATGGCTCGCACTATCAAGTACACCGCGGGCAAGTCGTCATCGTCGCGGCGCCAGTCCACTGCGTCGTCAATATTCGGCCCGGACAAGCGACTGTTACGCAGGCGTAGAAACGAATCGATGATGCCCGTGTCGTGGCGCGACTGAAATCCGAGATCCGAGAACGCCTGTTCCTCGAGTTCAATAAGCCAACGCCAAGTCAGCGCTGAAGGTGGCGAGCGACGGGGCAAATGGCGCTGTGCGAGCGTACCGATGATCCGTTGCAGATCGTTGGCAGCGCGTTGAATGGCGCGCTCCATTTGAGTTCGGTCAAATTCAGTTTCTTCGTATTCAAGCAGGGCTGCATCAAACATGGCAAGCGGCGTCGGGAAGCCTCAATACTGTAAATATATACAGTATTCGATGCGACGGCAAGCTAGCCACCAGCCGATCAGAGCACTCTGTCTACATTGCCTTGCTCGGATACCTTTGTCGTTTTGTCCTACATTGTTGTTTGCGCTGCAACAGAGTGTGCCCGTTCGCGGGACTACTGCCGCTCAATGACCACGCCTAGGCTTTGCCTAAGCGGTAGCCGCACAAGTAATGTAAATCGCGGCGGCAAATGCAACTCCTAAAAATAGCGTTAAGTGGCTGCGGCCCTCTCTGCTCGACGCGAACACATGCGGCTGATCGCTATGTAGTCCTTACTAACCGAGGAGCGATTTCGTGACAGAAGAAGAGATTCGCAAGAACGCTTTTGCCATGCCTGTCCACAATCCGGCGTATCCGCGTCCGCCTTTTCGCTTCATCAATCGCGAGTACTTCATCATTTCGTATGAAACCGACATGGACGCGCTCAAGGCCGTCGTTCCGGAACCCTTGACGGTGGATCACGCGATCGTCCATTACGAGTTCATCCGCATGCCGGACTCATCGGGGTTTGGCGACTACACGGAGAGCGGCCAGGTGATCTCGGTTCTCGACGAGAACGGAAATCGTGGGAACTACACGCATTCGATGTATCTGGACGATGAGGGACCCATTGCAGGCGGCCGGGAAATCTGGGGGTTTCCGAAGAAGCTCGCGTCGCCGCGACTGTCCATCGACGGCAAGGATACGCTGACCGGCACGCTCGACTATGGGACGCAACGCGTCGCCACCGGAACGATGGGCTACAAGTATCGCGCGATCGATGCGGCGCTAGAGCGGCAGAAGCTCGCGGACACACCCAATTACCTGCTCAAGGTTATTCCGCATGTCGATGGCTCGGCGCGCATTTGCGAGCTGGTACGCTTTTTCTTGCGCGACGTCGATATCATCGGCGCGTGGGAAGGGCCCGCAGCGCTCCATCTGCATCCGCACGCACTGGCATCGGTTGCGGATCTACCCGTTCGCAAGGTCATCGGTGCACGTCACATCATTGCGAATCTCACGCTCGATATCGGCGAAGTGGCTTATGACTACCTCGCAGCCGGCGAGTCGATGAAATTGGCAGTCAACCAATAAGGGGGACGTATGGTACAGAACGCCCGCAGTTGGTTCATGCATTGGGGAGGCGAACATGTCGAGCCAGCGTAACAAGCTAAAGCAGCCGAACCCCATGAAGCTTCCCGCTTATGACGAGATCGGGCTCGTGCTTCAAGGGGGCGGGGCTCTCGGCTCATATCAGGCCGGCGTCTATGAAGGCCTCGCTGAAATCGGTATCGAACCGACGCAGATTGCCGGCATATCCATCGGTGCGCTGAACACTGCGATTATCGCCGGCAACGCGCCGGCGGATCGGGTGGAAGCACTGCGCGGATTTTGGAATACGATCAGTCAAAAGGCGGATGCCTTCTCGCACTTGAGCGCGCGCATTCCCGCGTGGCCGGGGCTTGAAGACGTAGGGCGCAGGTGGTTGAGCGCGTGGGCTGCAACGCGCACGCTGCTGGAAGGCCAGAAGGGCTTTTTTTCCCCACGCCTCGATGCGTCGTTCGCAGCGCTTGGCAAGAAACGCCCCGACGAGGTTAGCTACTACAACACCTCGGCATTGCGTGACACGCTTTTGAAATACACAAACTTCGATCGCATCAATAACGGGAACATTCGCGTATCCGTTGGGGCGGTCAACGTGCGAACGGGCAACCTCGTCTACTTCGACAATTCGACGATGCGCCTGGCACCGGAGCATTTCATTGCATCCGGCGCGCTGCCGCCGGGGTTTCCGGCCGTCAAGATCGATGGTGAGTTTTACTGGGACGGGGGACTTGTTTCCAACACACCACTCACCGAGATCGTCAGAGAGTGCCAGCATAAGGACACGCTGGTTTTTCAGGTCGATTTGTGGAGCTCACGGGGCAAGCTGCCCTGCGACCTTCTGGACGTCAGCGAGCGCACCAAAGACATTCAATATTCGAGCCGTACCCGAGCGATCACCTCGTTCATGTCGCAAAATCAGAAGCACGCGCAGATGATCAAGGCGCTGCTCGAGCACATTCCGGAGAACGTGCGCCTTTCCGATCCGCTGCTTCAGGAGGCGCAGAAGACGGCTAATGGCAGTGCAGTGAATATCGTGCATCTGATCTATAAGAACAAGTCGTTCGAGGGGCACTATAAGGACTATGAATTCAGCGAGAGCACAATGCTCGAGCATTGGGCGAGCGGTCTCGAGGACATTCGCCGTTCATTCGGCCATCCCGAGTGGTTCGATATTCCCAGCCGTGAAATTGGCTTTGTCACTCGGGATGTGCACCGCTTTCGGCAGGAGGTCGACGATACCGCAGGCCCCGTCAAACAGGCTTCGCCGCGAACTGAACGTTCGCCGAAGGAAGAACTGACACGAGCGAAGTAGTGCAGATCGGGTAGCATCACAGTCGACACTAGAATCGGTTGGGTGGAGATGCTGGCCGCAAGGCGGCCCGCATAGGAACGCCCCAGTTGATGAGAGCAATAAACGACCTTCGAGCTCGGCGCGATCAACCAGGATGGAAAGGGCACCATGTTGTCGCATGAACTGATCGCGCGGTACGGCGCGTTGGTCGTTTTTCTGAACGTGCTTGGCGCTGCGCTAGGTTTGCCGGTGCCCGTCATGCCGACATTGATCACGGTCGGAGCCAGCATCGCGCTCGCAGCGGGCGTCTTATCTTCGGCGCTCTCACATTTCGTAATGATCCTGGGCGCCGCTGTTGCTGGCGGCGTACTGGGCGATCTGGTCTGGTTTGCGGGCGGCAAGCGCTATGGCGAACGCACGCTTAATACCCTTTGCAAATTCTCGCTGTCAGCAGACACGTGCATCAGTAAGACGGAGCGGTTCTTTGGGCGTTGGGGCGTGCGTGTTTTAATCGTGGCGCGGTTCGTTCCCGGCCTGTCGCTCGTTGTTGTGCCGCTATGCGGTGCGATGGCCGTCAGATTGCGTTCTTTCATATCGCACGATTTCGCGGGCGTGACACTCTGGGCATCGGTTGGACTGGCCACTGGTGTAGTGTTCGCGTCGCAAATCGACGTGATTTTTGTGCTTGCCTCTCAACTCGGCAGGCAAGCAGTGACTGTCATTGGAGTCGCACTGGCACTGTACGTCTTCTATCGGTACTGCCGGCGAATCATACTGGCGAAGGCGCTCGAGAAAGCGCGGATCAGCGTAAGCGAGTTGCGTGCACTGCTCGCGATCAACCCAGGCCCAGTCGTCGTCGACATCCGCTCCGCAGAGCGGAGAATACTCGATCCGTTTCTCATTCCGGGCGCCGTACTTGGCGATGAACGGGAGCTGCAGGAGATCGTGGAACGCTATGGGGTGAACCGGACGCTCGTCATCTACTGTTCATGCCCGAACGAGGTATCTGCGGCGTGGATGGCCAAGCGTTTGCGGCTAGCCGGCGTCAAGCTTGCATTGCCCCTTGCAGGCGGTATCGATGCGTGGCGCCTGGCCGGTTTTGATGTCGATCCGTTGGGGAGATGAACGAGTTGTACCGCGGCACTTCGGGGGACCGCTAGGTCAACTCATAGACACGTACGGGTTTTTCCTCTTCCGGAAGCGCTTCGCCACACAGCTCCAACAGCGAACGCTCGATCGTGCGTGCGATAGCGTTGAGCGCGAGGCAATTGGGCGCCGTTCCGAAAGGCTCGGCAATTTCAGCCGCAATCGCCTCCAACGCAAGCAACGTATAAGAGACGAACACCGAGATGAGCGGCGTAAAGTATCCGAGCGAATCCACGAGGCCGAAAGGAAGCAGCATGCAATAGGCGTAGACCGTCCGGTGAAGCAGCACGCCGTACGCGAAGGGAATCGGTGTCGAGGCGATGCGCTCGCATCCGCCTACGGCCTTCTCGAGTTCGTTGACCTGAATATCGAACATCGACAGCTGGATGTCGGAAATCAGTGCGCGGCGATGAAGGGACGCGAGCGTTCGACGGCTTTCGTTGAGGATGGCGATCGGTCGGAATCGCATCGCCTGCAATGCGGCAGCATGCTCGCCGCCGACATAGCGCGATAGGTCCGGCTCCGGGTTGCATTTCCTCAACTGATGCTTGAACGCATAGACGAAGCCAATCAAGCCGTGCACAAAGTGCCGGTGCTCGAAGCCGGCAATGCCTTCGGGAACATAGGCGATGACTTGAGAGGTTAGCGCGCGCGTGGCGATGAGCACGCCGCCCCAAAGATGCCGCGCTTCGCGGTACCTGTCGTAGCTCGCATTGTTGCGAAAGGCGAGGAAGATCGTCAGCGCAACGCCGCACAGTGTGAAGGGCGTCGTGTTGAGCGGAATCTTTTCGCCGAGAACGCGTCCGTCGGTTGCCACGGCCACGCAGCCGATGACGGTCATTAACAGCAACTGCGGGATGATGGACTGCAACACCGAGCCGTGCCAGACGAAAAGCAAGCGGAACCAATGCTGTGTAGGCCTGACGATCATGGTTGGCGTTGGCGAAAAGAAAAACGCAGTATCGCAGGTCGCTCAGTGCCTGCGGCACTGATCGACCTATCTCACGCGACCTGCGCCGCGCGCAGCGCCATTCTATGCTGCCGCAGCCACCGCCGCCCTGCGATGAATCAGCACGGGAATCGACTTCGACGTCGGCGTATTGCAGACGTCGCCAGTGCTTGAAAGCGGAACGAGCGGGTTCGTTTCCGGGTAGTAGGAGCCGATGCACCCGCGGGGAATGTCATATTCGACGAGCAGAAACTCATTCGCGCGTCGTTCGATTCCATCGTCCCATACGGTCGTCATATCGACCCATTCGCCCGCTTTGAGACCGAGCATGGCCAAGTCGTCGCGATTGATGAACACCACGCGGCGATGACCGAACACGCCGCGATACCGATCGTCGAGCGCGTAAATCGTCGTGTTGTACTGGTCGTGCGAGCGAGTGGTCATCAACACCATGCAGCGCTCTCCGTGGAGCTTCTTCGCACGTGCGATCGGCGTGTCTTGTTCGATAGCATGAACGATGAAGTTGGCCTTGCCCGTGTTCGTCTTCCAGTCGCGCTCACGGGATGCCACACGCAGATGAAAGCCGCCGGGCTGATCGATACGCGCGTTGTAGTTGTCGAAGCCTTCGACCGCTTCCTCAATCAAATCGCGAATGCGCGCGTAATCGCTCGAGACGCCGAGCCAATCCACCTTCTTGCTGCCAAGCGTCGCGTGTGCCATGTTCGCGACGATGGCGACCTCCGACAGCAGATTCTTTGAGGCCGGAATGTTCATTCCGTACGAAACGTGCACCATGCTCATCGAATCTTCAACGGTGACGCCTTGCGAAACGCCGGCTTGCACGTCGATTTCCGTGCGCCCGAGCGTTGGCAGGATAAGCGCGTCCTTGCCGTGGACGAGATGACTGCGATTGAGCTTCGTCGTGATATGAACGGTGAGATTGCACGCGCGCATCGCGTCGAACGTCCGTGGCGTGTCGGGCGTTGCCATCACAAAGTTGCCGCCGAGACCGATGAAGACTTTCACATGGCCTTCGAGCATCTCTTCGATCGTCTCGACGACGTCGTAGCCGTGCTCACGCGGCGGTTCGAAGTCGAACACCTTGCCGAGCCGATCCAGAAAGGCTTGCGTCGGCTTCTCTTCGATGCCGATCGTGCGATTGCCCTGCACGTTCGAGTGCCCGCGCACGGGGCACAGCCCCGCGCCTTCACGGCCGATATTGCCGCGCATCATCATGAGATTCGAGAGCATGTGCACGGTCGCCACGGAGTTTTTGTGCTGCGTGATGCCCATGCCCCACGTTGCGATGACGCGCTTGCCGTTGACATAGATGCGCGTGAGCGTTTCGATGTCCTCGCGTGGAACGCCCGATTCGGCTACGAGTGAGGCCCAGCTTTCAGCGCGCAGGTCCGCCGCGAACGCATCGAATCCGTGCGTATGCGTCTCGATGAAATCGATGTCGAGGATGCGCTCCTCACCGCGCTCGAGGGCCTCATCGTCGAGTTCGAGCACACGCTTGGCCACGCCCTTGATCAACGCAAAATCACCGCTGAGTTTGGGGCGAATGAAAGTCGATGCGATCTTCGTGCTCGAGAGCGTCAGCATCTCGATCGGATGCTGCGGGCTCGCGAACCGCTCGAGTCCACGCTCGCGTAGCGGATTGATCGAGACGATGGTGGCACCGCGCCGTGAGCACTCGCGCAGCTCACCCAGCATTCGCGGGTGATTCGTGGCGGGGTTTTGGCCGAAGATGAGAAAGGTGTCGGCGAGCTCGAAATCGTCGAGCGACACTGTGCCCTTTCCGATTCCGACTGTCGAAGGCAGGCCGCGGCTTGTCGCCTCATGGCACATGTTCGAGCAATCGGGAAAGTTGTTCGTGCCGTACATGCGCACGAAAAGCTGATACAAAAATGCCGCTTCGTTGCTGGCGCGGCCCGACGTATAGAAAGCGGCGTGGTGCGGCGATGGCAGCTTTTTCAGATGCTCAGCGATGAGCGTGAAAGCATCGGTCCACGAGATCGGCTTGTACTTGTCTGACACAGCGTCATAGACCATTGGATCGGTCAGGCGTCCATGCTGCTCGAGTTCGTAGTCCGTCTGCTTCATCAGCGCTTCGACGGTATGCGCTTCGAAGAACGCAGGCGTGACGCGTTTCGCGGTGGCTTCCGCGGCAACGGCTTTCACGCCGTTTTCGCAGAATTCGAATGTTGAGGAGTGCTTACGATCAGGCCAGGCGCAACCCGGGCAATCGAACCCATCTGGCTGGTTCTGCTTGAAGAGCGTGCGATAGTTGCCGCCCGACACCTTTTCCTTGATGAGGTTGATCGCGACGTACTTCAGAGCGCCCCATCCGGCGGCCGGATGATGATAGGGCTCGATACGTCCTTGCGGCTTGGACTTTTCCATTACTTCGGCTCCAATGACTTCGGGTGATGCCGCCCCCTCGTGACGGGTGTCGCTCTGGCATCGTTCATGGGATCGAAGATTAAGAGCAATAGGGTGCGTCTGAAGGGCACACATCCGCACTTAAAAAAAGAGTACAGTTCGAAAGACGTTTATGTCCGGAAAAACTGTGCTTCAAACGCGCAATGTGGGCGTAGACGGGTCATTAACTACCCGGATTGGCGCACGAGGCGTGCGCCTAGGGTGTAAAACTATCGGCTCGTGAAACTGTACGAACAGCTTGCGAAAGACATCGACGATCTCGTCCGGCGCGGCGTGTTTCGCCCGGGAGATCGTATTCCGTCGGTACGGCAAACCAGCCAGCACCGGCAGGTGAGTATCACCACGGTCATTCGTGCGTACTTGCTGCTTGAAAGCAAGGGCGTGATCGAAAGCCGCCCGCAATCGGGGTACTTCGTGCGCCGCGGGGCACGGGGCGCCGCGCAACAGGACGTAATGGGGTTGCGCACATCGAGGCCGATTGCCGTTTCGTCGAAGGTCGACGTGAGCCGTCTCGTATTGTCCACATTGCGCTCGATCGGCACCGACGAGGCAATTCCGCTCGGTTCGCCATACCCAGATCCACGACTCTTCCCGTTTGAAAAAATCAATCGATACGCGTATGCGATTGGTCGAGACAAGGCGATATGGGGCGTGACAGATGAGTTGCCGCCGGGCAATCCGAATCTCATTCGGCAGATTGCTCGTCGTTACTTGGAAAATGGTATTGCCGTCGATCCGCGCGAGATCGTGATGACCGTCGGCGCAACCGAAGCCATCAATCTTTGCTTGCAGGCGGTCGGCAAGCCTGGCGATACAGTTGCCGTGGAGTCGCCGACTTTCTACGCGATGCTGCACGCAATCGAGCGTATGGGCATGCGTGCCATCGAAGTCGCGACGCATCCGAGCGAAGGCATCGATATTGGGTCCCTCGAGGAGATACTGAAAAAGCGCAGCATCGCCGCATGCATGGTCATGTCGAACTTTCAGAATCCGCTCGGCTTTCAGATGCCAGACGAGAAGAAGCGCGAGCTCGTTGCGCTCATGTCGCGCTACGATGTACCGATTATCGAAAACGACGTCTACAACGAGCTTTATTTTGGTGAATCACACCCGAGTTCGCTGAAGTCCTATGACAAGAAGGGCCTGGTGCTGCATTGCGCGTCTTTTTCAAAGAGCTTGTCGGCGGCATTTCGGATCGGCTGGGCCATGCCCGGACGCTATCGCGATCAGGTCGAAAAGCTGAAGTTTCTCAACACGCTGACGACGCCGTCGATTCCTCAACTGGCCATCGCCGAGTACCTCGAAAAGGACGGATACGAGCATCATCTGCGCCGCGTGCGCAAGCTATACCGGCAGCAGGCAAGGCTCACGAAGACGATCGTCGATCGCTTTTTCCCGGCGGGCACGCGCACCTCCGAACCGATGGGCGGCTACGTGCTGTGGGTGGAGTTGCCCGAAAAGGTCGATTCCATGAAGCTTTATCACCTTGCGCTCGAAAACGGCATTACGGTGGGGCCCGGATACATGTTTTCAACGTCGAACGCGTACAGCAATTTCATCCGTCTCAACTATAGTTATCAGTGGTCTGCGGCGCTCGAAAGCGCGCTAATGACAGTCGGCAAGCTAGCCGCGCAGTGCGCGCGATAGCGGCCACAACGGGACGTCGGCTGCGAAGGTGGGCGAGCGGCAATCGACGGCAATCGACATTTCGCCGATGAGGAGAACAACTTGGTCCCTGACGAACAAGCACATCACAACGAAGACGAATTCGATCCCGTCGTCGCGACGGTCCTGCTGCAGTTGTGGACGGCTTCGCAGGAGTCGCCAGAGAAGCCGTGGTCGCTTCCGAAGCTTTGCAAGCGGGCGGATCTGCCGATGAGTACGTTGCGCCGCACGCTGACACGCTTGCAGGCGGCCAACCTCGTCGATCTGAGGACAAACGAAGACGAAGACAGAACGACCGCCACGCTGAGTGCGGATGGTCTCGAGTTCTGCACGCAGCTGTTCAGACCGGAATAGGCGCCCAACGGGGAGCTAATCGGCTGCTCAACACGTGATCGGCGCATTGCTTCATCGAGCGAACAATCGCTGGCGCATGGGGCAGAGGGCAGACACGGGCTAATTAATGCCCAGTTAAGCTTGGCACCCACGGCCGAACTCGTCGCGCACAACGACGACTTTCTTTCGATTTGATTTCAATGGTGACTCTCAGTGGCGGATTCGATACATCTTGTACCGTCATTGCTGACTCCGAATGGTCTTTTCGGCGGTGTCCGCCAGGACTAAAGTTTTTTGCCTGATTAAAGCCAACACGAGGAGAACGCAGATGAAGCGACAACGTAACGCAAAGATCATCGCAACGCTTGGTCCGGCGAGTTCGGATGGGTCGATGATCAAGCGGCTCTTCGAAGCCGGGGTCGATGTGTTTCGCCTCAACTTCAGTCACGGCTCCCACGAAGATCATCTGCGGCGTTTGACCGAAATCAGAAAGCTCGAGAAGGAAAGCGGTCGTCCGATCTCGGTGATGCTCGACCTGCAAGGGCCGAAGCTGCGGCTCGGTACGTTCGAAGGTGGCAGCGCCGAGCTGGAGAAAGGGCAGCGTTTTCGCCTCGATATGAACCCTGCAGCGGGTGATGCGTCGCGTGCTTCGTTGCCTCATCCCGAGATTTTCAAGGCGATCGAGGCTGGGTCCGAATTGCTGCTCGACGACGGCAAGGTGCGCCTGCGCGTCGAGTCGAAGGGTAGTGACTACGCCGACACCGAGGTGATCGTCGCCGGTCGCATCTCTGACCGCAAGGGCGTCAACGTGCCGGGCGTCATGCTGCCGATCTCGGTGCTGACGCGCAAAGATCGCGAAGATCTCGCGTTTGGACTCGAAAACGGCGTCGACTGGGTCGCCTTGTCGTTCGTGCAGCGCGCTGAAGACATCGACGAGGCGCGCGCCCTTATCGGGGATCGTGCCTGGGTCATGGCGAAGCTCGAGAAGCCGCTTGCCATCGACCATCTCGAGGCGATTGTCGAGCGTTGCGACGGCATCATGGTCGCACGGGGAGATCTCGGTGTCGAACTGCCGGCCGAACAGATTCCGGAGTTGCAGCGGCGCATCGTGCGCACTTGCCGCGCGATGGGCAAGGCTGTCGTTATCGCGACGCAGATGCTCGAATCGATGACGAATTCGCCGGTGCCGACGCGTGCGGAAACATCGGACGTCGCGAATGCGATTTACGAAGGCTCGGATGCCGTGATGCTGTCGGCGGAATCGGCAAGCGGGAAGTATCCGTTCGAAGCCGTATCGATGATGAATCGCATCGTCGAACGCGTGGAGAGCGACCCTGATTACCGCGCTGGAATCGATGCGTCGCATGCGGCAGCTCAAGCGACGGCAGCCGACGCCATTTGCTGTGCACTGCGTGACGTCGTTGCGCTCATCAAGCCGGCCGTGACGGTGACTTACACGTCGTCGGGTTTCACGAGTGTACGGGCAGCGAGAGAGCGCCTGGCAACCGCGATTATCGCGATGACGCCTTCGGAGATCGTTGCAAGGCGGCTGGCTCTCGTATGGGGCATCCATCCGGTAGCGAACCGGAATGCGCACAACGTCGATGACATGATCGCGCTGGCTTGTGACGAGGCGCAAAGCTCCGGTTTCGCCCAAAAGGGCCAATCCATCGTCATCGCAGCGGGCTTGCCGTTCGGTGAATCGGGCACGACGAATATCCTGCACATTGCCAAGGTAGGAGAGTGCGGAGCGTAAGCAGGCAGGGCGATTCAGTCGAAACGACCTTCTTCCAAACGCCGGCCGGGCCGAGTGTGGCCTGATTTGCCATCAGTTCGGCCGGCGTTTGTCGATTCGGCGCTGTATCGTTCGTTGTGAGTGTGGGGCTGGCGCATGCGGCAGCAAGGCGCGTGGCTCCATTTCTTACCACGTTCGAACAGGAGCCATCACCATGTCTACGCCATCCGTTGGGCCGATTCCCGAAGGCATGCATTCGCTCACGCCGCACCTCGTGTGCGCGAACGCTTCGGAGGCAATCGAGTTCTACAAGCAGGCTTTTGGGGCGACCGAACTTTTTCGCATGCCAACCCCCGAAGGCAAGATCGGGCACGCACAGATCAAAATTGGTGACTCCGTCGTGATGCTGACCGACGAAACGCCAAAACAAAACATGCTGGGCCCGAAGGCGCTCAAGGGGACGCCCGTCAGTCTCTATTTGTACGTAGAGAATGCCGATCAGGTGTTTGAACAGGCAGTCGCCGCCGGTGCGACCGCGGTTGCACCGATCGCCGACATGTTCTGGGGTGACCGCTGGGGACTCGTCGAAGATCCTTTCGGACACCAGTGGCACATTGCGACGCACACGCGCGATGTGAGTCCAGAAGACATGGAACGGGCAATGAAAAATATGAATTGTCCCGGTTGAGTCGTTAGCCTTCCATTACGTTGGCGCGACAGGAATTTTTTAGGACCTCATTGGCGAATCCGCTGCTCATTTGAGGCGGCTGTCGACGGCGCGGCGCAAGTGAACTGCGCCGGCCTTTTGTATTTCGATTTAGAACTTGTCGGCCGGGCCAGCCCAGAGGCATGGACTCCCCTGACCCGTTGCGGTCCTTCGACCCATCGTGGCGGAACCACTGACCAGCTTCATCACGCCCCTCGCTGCGGCACTCTGATTAACCTCATAGAGGCCTGAACAATCCCTCGGCGGTTTTCAAAAGCCGCTAAAAACGCAGGCGGGCGGACGGGGATAAACTTGCGATTTCCTGCAAAGTAATCGCGAAGCCATGACTGCCGCACGTTTCAGCAATTCCGCGCGCTATTGGCGCTCGCCGCTCGTGCCCGGCGCGGACATGGTGACCGCCGAGTATTACGATCACGCCTTCACACCCCATTGGCATGATGCGTACACCATCCCCGTGATTGAAGCGGGCGCCGAGCATTATGACTATCGCGGATCGAACTATGTGGCTGAGGCGGGCTCGGTGCCGGTCATCAACCCAGGCGAAGTGCATACCGGTGCGCGGGCGGTGGATCTGGGCTGGCGGTATCGCGTGTTTTATCTACCGGTCGATTTCGTACAATCGATTGCCGATGAAGTGGCTGACGCCGTCCAGCCAATGCCTTGGTTCTCCACCGACGTCATCCGCGATGCCGATCTCGCCCGGCGCGTGAAGCTTGCGCATCAGGTACTGGAAACAGGCGCCGATCCGCTCGCGGCAGAACATGCGCTGTTCGACGCGGTGTCGACACTGCTTGTGCGTCATGCCGGGCAACGGCTGCCGGTGGCGCGCATGCGGATGGATACCGCGCGCGTGGACGTGATGAAGGCCCGTCTCGTCGAAGACCTAACAGCGCCGTTGTCGCTCACCGAACTGGCGCAGACGGTGGGGCTATCGACGTTCCACGCGGCGCGACTGTTCACCCGCGAAATCGGGCTGGCGCCGCATGCGTGGCGTAACCAGATGCGTCTGAACCGTGCGTTGGAGGCGTTGCGTGCGGGCGAATCGGTGACGGACGTGGCGGCAGCCAGCGGCTTCACGGATCAAAGCCATTTCACGCGGCATTTCAAACAGACCTTCGGCGTGCCACCCGGACGCTGGCGCTAGAAGACCAAACGCGCCTCAAGGTAAGCCGACCGCAAGAACGTACAAGTGCCCGCGGGCCGCGCGCTCTATCCTCGCTCTGAACGGAGGAAACCTTGAACTCAACGCAACAGCCAGGCAATCTCGCTGAATTCGGCGCGGGCGCACGCGACACCATTCCCATGTTGGTCGGCGCCGCGCCCTTCGGTGTGATCTTCGG
>NZ_DATJJF010000092.1:0-35559 GCF_035492435.1 Trinickia sp. | reverse complement strand
AGGCCGGGATTCATAGCGGCGAGGCCGGGTGCGAGTCCTGCGAAGCCTTGGGTGAAGGCCAGCCCTGCCAAGCCCTGCGCGAGTCCCGGGTGCACGGGAGCGTAGGCCAGCCCCGCCAGGCCGGGATTCATAGCGGCGAGGCCGGGTGCGAGTCCTGCGAGGCCTTGGGTGAAGGCCAGCCCTGCCAAGCCCCGCGCCAGTCCCGGATGAACGGGAGCGTAGGCCAGCCCCGCCAGCCCCGGATTCATAGCGGCGAGGTTCGGTGCGAGGCCTGCGAGACCTTGGGCGAAGGCCAGCCCTGCCAAGCCCTGCGCCAGTCCAGGGTGCACGGGAGCGTAGGCGAGCCCTGCCAGGCCCGGATTCATAGCGGCGAGGCCGGGTGCGAGTCCTGCCAGGCCCGGGGCGAAGGCCAGCCCCGCCAAGCCCTGCGCCAGTCCTGGGTGCACGGGAGCGAAGGCGAGCCCTGCCAAGCCCGGATTCATAGCGGCGAGGTTCGGTGCGAGGCCTTGAGCGAAGGCCAGCCCTGCCAGGCCCGGATTCATAGCGGCGAGGCCGGGCGCAAAGGCCAGCCCTGCCAAGCCCTGCGCCAGTCCTGGGTGTACGGGTGCAAAGGCCAGCCCTGCCAGTCCTTGGGCGAGTCCTGCAAGGCCAGGCGCAAAAGCCAATCCAGCGAGACCCGGCGCGAAAGCCATGCCGGCAAGGCCGGGCACTTGTCCTGCCAGCCCCGGGGCTAGCCCTGCCAAGCCATGGTTGATGGTCAATCCGGGCTGTGCGGCCATGCCCATGCCTGGGATACCCCATGCCAAGCCGGCTAGGCCGCCGATATGACCTGCTAGATTGGGTTGATTGATGCCGGGACTACCGTTGTTCATAGTGCCTCCGTCATGCTCAGGGATTGGATGGCGCGGACTGGGTACCGCGTTGGCACTCGAGCGCCGCGCCTCATCTCGATGCCAAAAAGCGCAAATCGGGGCGTGGCTCAATAGAGGCAATACTGCATGCCCGGCAGCGATGTGCCGACGGGAATGCGCATTGGCGCGGGATCTTCTATCTGGGAAACCCGCCGTGTCGCGAGATTGAAATGCACGAGAAAACGCGGTGCGATCAACGCAATCTTTTTTTCAGTGCAGATAAACTCGAAAAGAATTCGTGTTTCATCGGGGTCGCTTTCCCCGTTGAGACAATAAGCTGTACGAAATACTTCGGAATCGAGGACGTGATCGATGAAATGACTTTGGACCTGTGGTTCCTTGAGTGCTTCCATCACCCAGATCCAGGACGGGTTGGGCGTTGCCGCAAGCCGTTCCTGTGCATCGGCCAGTGCTTTCTCAAGAGCGCTCAGGAGGGCCGCTTCTTGAGCGGACGGTTTGTTCTGGTCATGCGGCTCGGCGTTCCGTGCGGCAGCTGGTTGTCTCACACGCTTTTCCATGCCATCTCCTCGGGGGATTCGATTGACCCATGACTGCACGACGATGCTTACGTATTCGGTGCCGGGTGTCCGGCACTCGATCAGTGTTGCAACATCAGAGCGCAAGGGTCATTGTCCGTGAGGACGCCCACACAAAGAAGATTCAAGTCCGTATCAGATCGGTGTCGCCGCAGGTTCACGCGAAGGTTCACGCCGCTCCGAACGCTTGGCTCCAAGCCTGAAGCTGATCGATGCTGGTCCCGACTCCGCCGCATACGATGACCACAATGTTCTCGGCCCGACGCAGGGTGGGTATGTCCGCATCGAGAGCCGCAATCGATGCGCCACATGCGGGCTCGACAACCACGCGGTGTTCGTTCAGGAGCGACAGGCATCCCGCAACGGCGTCCTGATCGCTGACCACCACGCTTTCGATCGGATGGCGTGCGGCGAGCGCGAGTGCGTCCTTCGACACCGTGCGAGCACCCAAGGAGGTGGCGATGCTGGAAATCGCAGGCAATTCGATGAGTCGGTTCGCATGCAAAGCTTGCGCATAGGAATCGGCGCCGAGGGTCTCAACAGCGATGACGGGAACACTGTGCCACGCATTGCGTTGCAGTCCTTCCACGACGCCGCAGAGCAGACCGCCACCCCCTACCGAGAGTACGATCGCGTCAGGCTGCGCAATCGTCTTCGCGATTTCATCGATCATCGAGGCGTGGCCCGACCACAGCAGCTTGTCATCGAACGGATGGATAAACGCATCGTGCTCGCGCACGAGACTGCGCGCGAACGTGTCCGCCTCGTTCCACGAGTTGCCATGAACAATGATTTCAGCGTTCTCCAGGGCGATCAGTGTTTTGGCTCTTTCTGACGTGGTGACGGGGACGACGACGGTGACGGGTACGCCTAGCTTGCGGCCCGCATAGGCAACCGCCAATCCCGCATTGCCGCCGGACGATGAGATGAAGCGTTGTGCTCCGCGTTCGCGGTAGATCGAGCACGCATAGCTCATGCCACGGGCCTTGAAAGAGCCGGTCGGCTGCCATGCTTCCATCTTCAGCCAGATGGACTTATGCGCGCGGCGCGACAAAGCGCGCGATTCCAAAAGGGGTGTTTCAAAATAAATACTCATTTCCTTCTCCATTCAATATCGATTTGCATAAACATTGCCGGGATGCATTGAGTAATTAAAGAGGTTGGTGCAAGAAAGCAATATGTAAATGCATTGAGCATGCGTTGCGCTGTCTTGAAATTATTCAAATCTTAGTATATAAAAAGATGAGAAAGAATATGGCAGTCCGGGGCGCTCATGCAGCGTGGATGTCGCTGGCGTTTGCGCATATCGTACCTATAGGATAACGGATCGACGTGCGCACTACCGATGTCGGCAGGACTTCAGAATCGCTTGTTCCGGGCCGAGTGGTGCTCGATGCGGGCGTGCTTAAACAATTGAGGCATGGCCGCCAATTGAGCCAGGAGGAATTGGCGAACGAATGCTTTAGCCGACACGTCAGAGTGTCGATCTCGTCGATCAAGCGCGCTGAGACAGGAAAACCCGTCCTATTCAGGATTGCCCGCGAGTTGGCGCGCTTCTATAACGTCCCGACCGAGCGGCTCATCTGCGCAAGCCTGCAGACCGGTTGCGATCGGCACTTGTCTGCCGACAACACCGTGAAGCTGGACGACGGCTCCTTCGCCGATCGCTATGAGTTGAATCGACTGAGAGGGCTGGTATTGTCGATGTTGGGTTTGGCCGAAAGGTCGATTCCCTATTTGCTCCAAACGGCGGAGATCGCACGCGAGGACGAACAGCGCTGCGAAGCCTGGTGTGCGCTTACCGAAGCGTATTTGGGGGCCCATCGGCGCGGTGAAGCCGAGCGCGCCATGCAGGAAGCGGAGCGGTACGCGTTATTGAGCCATCATCCGCATGAGTGGTCCGTGCGTATTGGTTCACTGCGGCGATTGTTCGGTACTGAAACGAGTGTGACGGGAAGCAGTGACGCACTCGATACCTTCGATGTGCTGGATGCGCGCATCAAAGCACTTGCCGCCACAATAGTGGATGAACATCCCATGGACATTTGCACGCCGCGGCATCGGCGTAACGGCGCCATCGACGCCTGACCCGCAGCGCTGCGAATCACGTTCATGATTCGTACTCCTAACGAAACACGATCAATGGACGATCGTGCGTGCAGCAGCGACCGCGTCCGAGGACACTCCGGTGCAGGCCTGCCTGATCAACGCTTGCTATACGACACGCGCCATACAGTGTCGTTGCCGTCTTCGGTAACAAGCAGTGCGCCGTCGCGAGCAACGGCAACACTCACCGGTCGGCCCCATACCTTGTTGTCGTCGATCATGAACCCGGTCAGAAAGTCCACGTATTCTCCCGTGGGTGCGCCGTTTTTCACGCGAACGCGCACGACCTTATAGCCTGTGCGATGACTCCGGTTCCATGAGCCATGAAGCGCGACGAATGCATCTCCACGATAGTCGTCCGGGAACGCCGACACGCCTTCTGTGGCCGTATAGAAGCACAGGCCCAATGGAGCCGAGTGTGAGCGCAGCAGCATATCGGGGACGGTAACGTGTCCTGCAAGATCGGGACGCTCGCCGACATACTTCGGGTCTTCAGCCCGGCCGAGGTAGTACCAAGGCCAGCCGTAAAAGGCGTGTTCGCTGACACGCGTTACGTAGTCGGGCACGAGATCGTCGCCGAGTCCGTCGCGCTCATTGACGACTGTCCATAACTCGCCGGTACTCGGATTGACCGCGATGGCGACTGGATTGCGCATGCCCGTTGCGAACGTTTGTAACGGCGAACGGCCTTCGGGATCGGTCGCGAGAACGATCGCGCGATGGGTCTCGGTACCCCAAGCCGCTCCGAGCCCATGCTCCGCTTCCCATGCGGATATTTCCGCACGGTTTTTCCGGGCCATACCGTCCGCAATGTTGGAAGCGGAGCCTATCGCAATGAACATGCGCTTGCCGTCCTGAGAGAAAGCGATATCACGCGTTGTGTGCCCACCTGTTGTCTGCGACAAACGCGCGATGACGGTTTGCGCTGCCCCGCGCGCTTGAAGGTCGCCGCTGCGATAGGCAAAGCGCACCACCGAGTTCTCGTTGGCGACATAGATCCATTGGGGATCGTGGCCGGGAGGGTAGAACGCGATACCGAACGGATAGTCCAGCTTGTCCGCGAAAACGCGGTTCTCGGTGGGCGCATCGGCGCCATCTGCGGCCCGCAGCACACGTATGCGATCGGCTCCCGATTCGGCAATGAAGATGTCGCCGTTCGGCGCAACGCGGATGAGACGCGGGTTCGTCAGGCCAGCGGCAAATCGTCGAGCCGTGAAGCCCGGCGGAGCCGCTGGCGCGGCGTTCTTTTCAGGCGGACTCACCACCCGGGGGCCGTTGCCCGCGGAACGCGTGCTGTAAGGGGCGGGTAAATTCGACAAGTCGATGCGATGTACGACTCCGGGTGCGTCGCTGTGCCAATCGCCTCGGTCCGGGTTTTCCGATCCGGCTGCGGGGGGCGTTGGCCTCATGGGCGTGGACGCCTGCGCGACTTTGTCCTTGCCGGCGTTGCTCTCGGGATCGGGGTTGGCCGCAACGGCCGTACGCATCACGCAGGAGGCAATCAGACAAGCGGGAATGAGCACGTGGATGAGCAAACCGGGCGATCGCATTGCTTTGCTCCGTCGGTGGTCGGTCGTGCCAATACTACCGGCTCGCCCGAGCGCGTCACGTTGCGAGCCCCTTGAAAACTGCGCGTTTCCCCGCATTTGATGGGCATCGATTTCGTTAGGAATGCCAATCATGGGAAGCCGTCCGGCCTTTATCGACAACGTCGTGCAGGGCATATCGGGGGAGGATCCCCAGGGCACCTCCAATCCACTGGCCGGCCCTGATGCCGACGACAGTGCCGATGCCGACGCTGCTTTGCTCGATGCCTATTCACGCACCGTTATCGGCGCGCTCGAACGCGTGCAGCAGGCCGTCGTGTTCATTTCTGTCGAGCGCAACCCGCCCACCGGCGCACCGCAGCGCGGCATCCGTGGCGGCAGCGGCTCAGGGTTTCTCTTCACACCCGACGGCTATCTACTGACGAATAGCCACGTCGTTCATGGTGCAACCGCCGTGCGGGTGACGCTCGCGGATGGCTCGACGCAGGAAGCCCGGATCGTAGGCGATGACCCGAGCACCGATCTTGCCGTGCTGCGCATCGGTTCGGCCGAACCGTTGCCGCATGCCGAACTTGGCGAATCGTCGAAGTTGCGCGTCGGCCAGATTGCGATTGCCGTCGGCAACCCGCTCGGGTTGTCTCAAACGGTTACGACGGGCGTGATTTCAGCGCTTGGCCGGTCGCTGCGCTCGACGTCCGGGCGGATGATCTACGACGTGATACAGACCGATGCGGCACTCAACCCCGGCAACTCTGGCGGACCGCTTGTGAATTCCGCGGGGCAGGTGATCGGAGTGAACACGGCGGTGATTCCCGGCGCGCAGGCAATCTGCTTCGCAACAGCGATCGATACCGCGAAGTGGGTCGTCATGCAGCTATTCGCGTATGGCCGCGTACGGCGCGCCTATATCGGCGTGGCGGGCATGACTGTGCCGATTCCAAGGAAGGTGCAGCGCTACTTCGAGTTACCGGGCGCTGCAGGCGTGCGAATCATCGAGGTGGTGCCAGGCAGCCCCGCAGCGCTTGGCGGGTTGCGTGTCGACGATACGATCGTTGCCATCGATGGCACCGCCGTGGATGGCATCGATGCGTTACAGCGAGCGCTCGACGCATCGCGGATCGATCGCGTAGTCGACATTGGTATCGTGCGGTTGACACGGAAACTGACGTTGTCGGTCACACCGACTGAGCAAGCGCCTTAGCATGGGGGCACCCCACGACCTGACGGCCGCCCATGCTGCGTGTAGCGCCGTGAGGTACGGGTGCGCCCTTGATCAAATCGCCTCAATACTCATGGTGATGATGATAGCCGCCGCCGTCCGGCACAACAATGCAGCCGGTCAGCACACTGGCAAGACATATCGCCGACAGGATGCAGGCAACGATTCGCTTCATGAGAGGTCCTTTTGTTGGTCAGCGCGGAGCCCAGTGTATTAAGTGAGCGCATTACCGTTGTGTTCGTGTGTAACAAGACGTAGCGCATCGGGGGCAGACCATCGGATCAAGAGCGGAATAAAGGGCGCGTAGCTAGCCCTCGAAATAATCGGTTTCAGAAGTCACATCTTTTGTCGTCATCGATTCGTGCTCCGACGGCGTTGAGGGACAGGGCACCAATCGGGAACTATCTCGGCCATTCGTAGATAATGGCGTGCGAACACAATTGCCACAACCGTAAGAGGAGTTACTGCATGAGAAGTCATGTCCGAACGAAAATGGCCGCGCTGACGGGCGCTCTAGCACTGGCAGCGATCGGCGCCGCCGGCACGGCCAACGCCGCCGGCTGTTTGAAAGGAGCGGTGGTAGGCGGTGTAGCCGGCCACTATGCCGGCCATCACGCTGTTGCAGGCGCAGTGGGGGGATGCATCGTCGGACATCATCTGGCGAAAAAACACGCTGAAGAAGAGCGGGCGGCAGCCCAACATCAAGCCGCACGCGCGCAGTAAGCGCGTCGCCTCGGGACTGCGGCTCGCGCGAGCCGCAGTCCCTCATCCGCTTTGGGCCCATTGCGCACGCCGCGTCGTGCGAGCAAGGCGGAGCAACCGGATCGGTTGCATCCCTGAGTCGTCGAGCCGCACTTACAACGGACATATAAGGCAGGCGTTAACTTCGCATCGGCGGCTTTTCGGCGCGCTATAGTAAATGCTCCTTCGCGATGGACAGCACGGGAGTCTTCGGTGGCCGAACGTGACGACTTGTTGCGATTGAAGAGCTACGCCCTCGACCGGGTGCGCGAAGCCGTCTACCTCGTTGACTGCAATGCGCGGTTTGTCTACGTCAACGACGAAGCCTGCGAATGGCTCGGATACGAAAGCGATGAACTGTCGAGGATGACAGTCATGGATATCGATCCCGACTGGAGCTTCGAGAGATGGAAGACCGCCTGGAAATATTTGCGCGAAAAGGGGTCGATGCTCATTGAAACGGTTCATCGACGCAAGGATGGGTGCGTCTTTCCCGTCGAAATCAGCACGAGCTATTTCGAAACCGCCGGCGGCGAATACAACTTGGCGCTGGCGCGCGACATCACCGCACACAAGGAAGCCCAGGCGCTGCTGACAACGCCGCAGGAGCTCGATGCGCAATATCGCAGACTGGGTGGAACGACACCCGATGTCATCTGTCGCTACGATCGCAAATGCCGCCTCGTGTACGCCAACTCCGGCCTTGCAGAAACGATGCGCAGGCCGCTGCAAGACTTGCTCGGAAGAACGCCTCTTGAGCATGCGCCCGATCGCCAGCTCGCAACGTTGCATACGACGCTCGCCGCGGTAATGCAAGACGGTCAAGAGCGGGAAATCGAAGTCGATTTGCCCGATGCGGGCAGCGGCGCGCGGCATCATCAAATTCGCATCATTGCGGAGCGCAGCATCGAAAGCGGAATCATCGGCGTGCTGGCGCTGGGGCGCGACATTACTGAGCGAAGGAAGGCGCAAGAACGCCTGCATGCGAGCGAACAGGCATTCCGCGCCGTGGTCGAGCATTCGCCAGACTATATCTCCCGGTACGACCTCGGCTACCGACGTGTGTATGTAAATCCGGCGATATTGGCGTTCATGCATCGCCCGATGAGCGGGCTGCTCGGCACTACGCCGGCGCAGTGCTCGTCGGTGGTCGACGTCGCAGCGTATGTCGATCGATTGAGGCAGGTCATCGAAACGGGCAAAGAGGTCACCGAAGAGGTGCGCTATCGCGACGCCGAAGGCCAGATTCGATGGGGCCACATGAGGATCGTTCCAGAATTCGCACGCAACGGAAAGGTCGCAAGCGTGCTCGCGATTAGTCGCGATATCGACGAACTCAAGCGCAGCGAGCAGCGCTTTCGCACGCTGGCCAAAAATTTTCCGGATTTTATCGCGCGCTTCGATAGGGAAAGCCGGCATATCTACGTCAATCCCGCCTTGTCGAAAGCGTTTGGCATTCCGCAAGACGCATTTTTTGGCAAAAGACTGGACGAGTTGCCGCTCACGTACAACGCCGGTCAGAACAATCTTCTTGAAGCAAGCATTGGGCGCGCTTTTGCCGAAGGTGTGCCGAACAACCAGGAAGCACGGTGGCGAACGGCAGAGGGCTGGCGCGTCTTCGAGGTGCGGCACGTCCCCGAAAAGGACGATGAGGGAGCAGTCGTCAGTGTGCTGCGCATTGCGCGCGACATCACACGGCTGCGCATGGCCGAGTTGGCGCTATCTGCCAGCGAACGAGCGTTTCGCACCCTGGCGGAAAATGCACCCGACCCGATCGTCCGCTATGACCGGGAGTTGCGGCGCATCTATGTGAATCCGGAGTTCCTGCGCGTGACAGGAACACGTGCGCAAGACGTGCTCGGCAAGACAATCGGCGAAGCCGCAGATCAGCCGATGCATGCGCTCGACGCCCCCGTGCAGACACTGCGCGATGCCATTGGCCGTGGCATGGCCGCTAAGGAGGAAGTCACTTGCGAATGGCGCGGCAAGCTGACTTGCTGGTATGTCCACGCCGTGCCGGAATACGATTCCGAGGGGCGTGTGCAAAGCGTGCTCACGGTGTGGCGCGATATCACCGAGCGCAAGGATGCGGAATACCGGTTGCGCGAATCGTACGAGATGCTGAGGGAGCTGGCTTCTCGGCGCGAAACGGCCCGTGAAGAAGAGCGCAAACGGATCGCGCGCGAGTTGCACGACGAACTCGGGCAACAATTGACGGCACTTCGCATGGGGGCGTCCGCCTTACGCATACGGTTTGCGGGCGGCAATCCCGGTGTCGACGCGGACATACGCAACTTGGTGATCCTCGCCGATGAGACGATGCAGGTGGTACGCGACGTTGTCGCATCGCTACGCCCGGCGGTGCTCGATGCCGGCATCGTGGCAGGGCTCGAGTGGCTCGCCGCCGATTTTTCCCGTAACAGTGGGGTCGTCTGCCATCTGTGTGTTCCGGAGGAGCAGGTCCCATTAAGCGAGGATGGATCGATCGTCGTCTTTCGCATCGTGCAGGAGGCGCTCGCCAACGTTGCGCGCCATGCGCTCGCGAGGCACGTCTACCTGACGCTGGACCAAGCCAATGGTCATTGCGTTCTTGATATACGCGATGACGGCAAAGGATTCGATCCCGTTGCCACTCGTCGAAAATCGTTCGGACTCGCGGCAATGAAGGAAAGGGTGCTGATGCTGGGCGGCGAGATCGTTGTTTCGAGTTCGCCCGGAAAAGGGACGGCAATCACCGTCCGCGTTCCAGTGCGTCAGCCTGCGGGGGCGTCATAAGGCAGTCGGCCTCCAGATTCAGAAAGGAAGGCTTTGTGTGCTAGCGCACACGCGGGGATGGCGGAGCCCGCTCGTTGGTGGCACATTCGAGACCTGCATCGCGGCCGACATCGAGAACTGTTCGAGAATTGTTCGCGGCGCTGGGCGATGCAAAGCACCTTGAAACAAGCAAGCGGTTCACGGCGACCCAAGGATGACTGATGTTGAGTCAGCCACACGTCAAGCCGGATGTTCACGAAGCCGATCGCAGTGGCATGCATGCACGCGGCGCCCCCGTCGCACTGGCATCATGCTCCTTATGCCTTTCCTGCACGCATAAGCATTGAGCAGCGTACCTTGACACTCAATCGTGGCAAAACGGGGGATCGAGCAATGGCGAGCCGAATTGCATATGTGACGGGCGGTATGGGTGGAATTGGAACGGCAATCTGCCAGCGCCTTCATAACGACCGATTAACGGTGGTGGCAGGTTGCGGGCCGGATTCGCCAAGGCGCGAACGATGGCTCGCCGAGCAGGCCGAGCTTGGCTTTACGTTTATCGCATCCGAAGCCAATGTTGCAGATTGGAACTCGACGCAGGCCTCGTTCGCCCAAATAAAGAAAGAGGTGGGCGATATCGACGTGCTGGTGAATAACGCCGGCATTACGCGCGATGGCCTATTTCGAAAAATGTCCGGGGAAGATTGGAGTGACATCATAGCCACGAACCTCACCAGCCTCTTCAACGTCACAAAACAAGTGATCGAGGGCATGGTCGACAAGGGGTGGGGCCGCATCATCAATATCTCGTCGGTGAACGGGCAGAAAGGCCAGTTCGGCCAAACCAACTACTCGACTGCGAAAGCCGGCATTCACGGATTCACGATGTCGCTGGCTCAGGAAGTCGCCGTGCACGGCATCACGGTTAATACGGTTTCTCCCGGCTACATCCGAACCGACACGGTGCGCGCCGTACGGCCTGACGTCCTCGAGCGCATTGTTCAAAGCATGCCGGTTCACCGGTTGGGAGAAGCGATCGAGATCGCATCGATTGTTTCGTGGCTTGCCAGTGACGAAGCGGCTTTCGCAACCGGTGCGGACTTTTCACTCAACGGCGGACTACATATGGGTTAGGGATTCTCGTCACGTTCGATATGCGCGAACGGGATGGGAAAACGTTGGTGCCCGCTTGCAGGCGCCAGGCAGACATGTCGCCATTGAGGATGCTTTAACAGCCTTGTTAGGGACACATTCGGTATGCAAAGGACATATAGCTACAAAGACTTCACGGTCCAAGTGGATGCCCAGCCCGTCGAAGCCATTCCAGGCCAAGCCGTGTCGATCGCGCCGGTTGGCTATGTAGCGGTCGTCAAGATTGTTTGGGGCAATACGCCCATGATGGGGCAGCCGATGCACGTCGGGCATGGCGACGGGCGACTCTTCGGGACCGAAGCGGAAGCGCTGATGCGGGGCTATGGGGTGGCTCAGTTCGTCATTGACCGGTGGTGATCGATCTACTGCTGAGCGACGCACTGCTCTGAAAGAGCCATCGAAATGAGATGCAGTGCGACAGGCGTTTCCCGCCCAAGCCGGTAGGCTTGAAGGCGGGAAAGCCAAACCATGCGTCAGTGCTGCTGTACCGTATTTTGTGCGTGCGTTTGAGCACGCAACTTGGTCACCATCGAGGCATCCACCGCACTCGCGTGGTTACCCCAGCTCGAACGAATGAACGTCACGACGTGCGCAACCTCTTCGTCGGTCAGGCGGTCACCGAAAGGCGGCATGGTGAACTGCGTGGGCACCGCTCGAGTCGCAACCTCACTGCTACCGTTGAGCACGATGTTGATCAGCGATGTCGGATCGGCCGCATTGACTACGGGGTTGCCCGCCAATCCCGGGAACGTGTCCGTATAGCCCTTGCCCGAAGACAAATGGCAAGCCGCACAGCTATTCAGGTAGTCGAGCGAACCGGGCATGCTGGCGTCACCGCTTGCGAGCGCGTTGCTCGCTGCACTCTGATAGGCGTAATGCGCCTGCGATGCATCGCCCGGTGCCAGCGACTTCAGATAAGCGGCGATGGCATTGAGATCCGTGTCGGTCATGAGCTGAGTGCTATGAATCACGACGTCGCGCATGCCGCCGAATGCCGCCGTATCGCCATCGCGGCCGGTACGCAGGAATTCGACGATCTGTGCCTGACTCCAGCGACCAAGCCCGGTCAAGTCGTCACCGCGCAGATTGTTGGCCACGTGGTTCTCCACCAACCCGCCGGCAAGGTAATCCAACCCCTGCGAGTCCGACAAAGCCTTCTCCTGCAAGCCCACACCGCGTGAGGTATGGCAAGTCCCGCAGTGAGCAAGCCCCTCGACGAGGTATCGGCCGCGCTCGATGAGCGCCGCTTCGTTGGCGGGGGCCACACCGGAGTCTGCCGGAGCCTGCGTTGCGCTGACGCTCGGCGCGAAAGTCCATCGCCAGTAAGTCAGTGGCCAGCGCATGGACAAGGGCCAGGGGATAGCCGGGGCCTGGTCGGGAGCCGACACCGGCGTCACGCCATTCATGAAGTAGGCGTAAAGCGCGCGAACGTCGTCGTCGGTCACATGGGCATAGGACGGGTAAGGCATCGCGGGGTAGAGCGTGCTGCCGTCAGGGCGAATGCCTCGACGCACGGCCCGCTCGAAATCGCCCAGCGAGTAATTGCCGATACCCGTTGCCTTGTCCGGTGTGATGTTGGTCGTATATACCGTCCCGATCGGCGTTGGGATCGGCAAGCCGCCCGCGAACGGCTTGCCGTGCGACGCGGTATGACAGGCCGCACAATCGCCTAGCGTAGCGAGGTAGGCGCCGCGTGCAATGAGTGCTTGATCCGTCGCGCCCAGTTGTTCGCCTGCGTTGCCGCCTCTGCTGCCGAAGAAGACAGTGGCGAGATAAGCGCAAACGATGACAACTGCGGCAACTAAGACCAATAGACCGATGATGGTCTTCAATGATGTTGATCTTTTCATGGGGACTACGCCTGTACGAGGGCGCCAGGCTTCTTCAAATACTGGTTCTTGATTGCATCGACCGCGTGGTACGTCAATGCGCCCACCAACCCGGTCGGGTTGTAGCCGATGTTCTGGGGAAACGCTGAAGCGCCGGTCACAAAGAGGTTAGGAACGTCCCAGCTTTGCAAGTAGCGGTTGACGGCGCTCGTCTGGGGATTCGCACCCGTGATCACACCGCCCGTCGTGTGGGTGGTTTGATACTGCCGCACGTTGAAGTGATCCCCGGGCTTGCGCATCAGCGTCGAGTAGCTCTTCGGATTCATCTTTTTGACGATCTCGATCGCGCGATCCGTCAGGAAACGCGTCATCTTTAACTCGTTGTCATGCCAGTCGAACGTCATGCGCAGCAAAGGCTGGCCCAGCGAGTCGCGGTAGGTCGGATCAAGATCCAGATAGGCGTCGCGATAAGACATCACCGATCCGTGCGTGACAACGTTCGTGGTGTGCAGGTAGGAATCCTTGGCGGCACGCTTCCACTGTGCGCCCCAGGCTGGCGTGCCGGCCGGTACCGAAAGCTGCTGGATCGGACGCCCGCCGGTCTGACCGCCAATGAGGTAGCCGCCGCCGATAAACCCATGTGCCGAGTGATCGAAGTGGTCCGAGTTGAATTCGTCCACAATCTGCGAACCGCCCGATCCCGCAGCGATGAACGGGTTGATGGCCACGTCCTTGTCGAAGAAGACAGACGTGGCGCTCATCATCTGATAGGCAAAGTTCTTGCCGATGACGCCCGTGCCGGTGGCCGGATCGTAAGGTGTGCCGATGCCCGAGAGCAGCATCATGCGCACGTTGTTCGTCTGGAACGATGACAAGATGACGAGTTCAGCCGGCTGGAAGACTTCATTGCCCAGGCCGTCGATATAGGTCACCCCTGTGGCACGCTTGCCGCTCGAATCGACATTGATCTTGACGACCTGGCTTTGCGTGCGCAGCTCGAAGTTCGGCTTCATGCGCAGCGCAGGAAGGATCGTCGTCTGAGGCGATCCCTTCGAATACAGGAAGCAACCGAAGCGCTCACAAAATCCGCAGAGATTGCAGGGCCCGAGGCGCACGCCGTAGGGGTTCGTGAACGGCTCCGAGCAGTTTGCGCTGGGCTGGGGATACGGGTGATAACCGAGTTCTCGCGATGCTTTGGCGAAAAGCTGAGCGCCATAAGTATCCGCAACGGGCGGCGTGGGGTAGGGGCGCGAACGTGCACCTTCGAACGGGTTGCCGCCTTCGATGATCTTGCCGTTGAGATTGCCGGCCTGTCCTGATACGCCGTTCAGGTACTCGAACTTGTCAAAGTAGGGCTCCAGATCTTCGTACGTGACATCGTAGTCTTGAATCGTCATGTCGGGCGGCAGGAACTTCGCCCCATAGCGCTCTACGTTGTGCGATCGGAACTTGAGGTCCTCGGGGGAAGGGCGAAACGTCTGGCCGTTCCAATGCAGACCCGCGCCGCCCACGTGGTCCGGAAGGAGGAAGGCATTGTATTGCCGATACGGGACTGCCGTGCTGCCAACGTCGTGGCGCACCGTCAGCGTTTCGAGCGATAGCTTGCGGAACATGTCGCCGCGAATGCCGTACCTCAGTTCATCCGCTGCTTTGGGATAGGTGAAATCAGGCGACGTGTCGCGGTTTTCGCCTCGCTCCAGCGCCACGACGTTCAAGCCTTCGTTCGCGAGCTCCATGCTGATAATGGAGCCGGTCCAACCGAGGCCGATGACTACTACATCGGTCGGCTTCATTGTCTTTGTTGCCATTGCTTATGCCTTCTCACCTTCAATCGACACGGGTCCGAGCGGGTAAACCTTCCCGGGCTGAGTGGACCAATCCTTGAAATCAGCTCGAGCGCCCGGAAAGCCAATCATCTTCCAGCTGCCCATGCCGCGATTGCCGCCATACATCGGATCGGCAAAGTAGCCTTCCTTGGTGTTGGCAAGCAATTGAATGAAAAACTCATTGGCTTTCATTCCTTGCAGCGAGACCTGGCCTTTTTCCAGAAGTCCGAGCACATGGTCTTGGGTCGCACCGTCCAATTCGGCGAACGCTTTGCCGTGTTGCAGGCGACTCCATGCGTTGATCTCCGCAATCGCCACGCGGTACATCTCACGCGGCGAATATTTCATCTGATAGCCCAGCGTGAAATCTGCTTCCGGATGAAATGGCCCTTGCAGATACCATCGCGCGCCATGCCCGTAGTCCGTATCCATTTGCCGATCGATGAATTCGGGAACGCCGAGATCCACCGCGCCGGGGCCGTCCTCGTTGGAGGGAATGAGGCGTTCGACGGCTGCCGTGACGAATGACCACTCGTCAGGCGTGAAGTACCTCGGCTGGTAGGTATTGGTGGAAGCCGTCTCTTGTGCGATAGCTTCGGAGGGGCCTGCGTGGGACATTGACCGCAGGAAAAAGACCGAGGATGCTGCTGCGCCGATCGATCCTTTAATGAATCCTCGACGTCTTTGTAATGTTTCTTCCTTGTCGCTCATATGCATGTGTTTCGATGAGGATGCCGTTACCCGATGCGTTGGTGCATGACTGCGGCAAGCGCGTCGGCCGGTATCGTCAGTTGCGGGCCTCTCATTGCGGCATAAGTGGTTGGCTCATGCGCCCGAGGGGATGAATCCGGCAGAAAATCGCTTTCGTTAGCCGCGTCGCTGCGGCAGGGTGTCGCATGCTAGTTCATTGTCGGTCTGCGGAAAAACACGCTTTCAGACAATTCAGTTTTGCGTGGCTTTGGTGGGGGATCGTCACGGCTTGTCAATGACGAGATCGGATGTTGAGCGAGGTGCTGATGGCAGTCGTCTTGATCAAGCTTTTAAGCAACCTCGGTAGCTGTTGGTCGCGGGCATCGCATCCCGAAACCTGCTGTCAGCGGCAGCGTTTCTTTGAAGTTGATCCGCTCCGAAAAAGTGTTTTGCGTTTTGAGGGTGCCGGTGATCAGTGGTAGCGACTATGCTTTGGTTGGTAATGGCATGACATTGCGCTTGTGGATGAGTGATCGTGTGAACCTGCTGCCTTGAGAGGTACGTATGTCAGAACGAAATGTTTCCCCAGAGTGGCGCGAAGAAGGCGTTCGCGTCATCGCCGGCAATCAGCTCGACCCGAATGTCCCGCAGACGCCCGGTATGACGCGAGCCGCTGCCGTCAACTTCGCCCGCGTAGGCGCCGAGAAGATCTGGGCGGGCACGGTGACGATTCAACCTGGCGCGAAGACGGGGGCGCATCACCATGGCCATGTGGAGAGCGTGATCTACGTGGTTCGAGGCAAGGCGCGCATGCGATGGGGCGAGCATTTGGAATTTGTCGCGGAAGCGGGGCCGGGCGATTTCATCTATGTTCCGCCGTACGTGCCGCATCAGGAGATCAACGCCGACGCGGGCGCCTCGCTCGAGTGCGTGATTGTGCGCAGCGACAAGGAGCCGGTGGTGGTCAACCTCGAGGTCACACCGGTCGAGCCGCCGGAGTCGGTCGCTTGGGTTGATCCGGGGCATCCCGCGTCCGACGCGAAAGGGGCGGCGTGAGGAATTAGGCGTTGTTGTCCACGGCGGCATCGGTTGCCGCCGCAATGTGCCGCATTGGGTGTCCGACGCAATGCCGGCGGCGTGCTTGCTTGCAAGTTGGCTACATACTGCTTCGACACCTCATTGGAGCATATAGGTCTCATACTCGAGGAATTCGAGCCGGCGATTGAGAGTCCAAACGCCGATGAGCACGCTTAATAACAAAGCGACGGCAAACCCGTAGCCATAAAAGAGCGGACTGCATGTCAGGGTGTACGCCGTAAGCGTTGCGTTAAGCGCTGCGAATATTACGATCAGGGTAACCACGCTTTTTCGCCGGTCGAGGTAGAGCAGGCCGCTGATGGTGACGAGAAGCAGCATCTGAAGCGCGGCGGCAACCACATCGACGTATAACAGAGGAAGGTAAAGCGTAGACATCCCGAGTTTTTTGAGGAGTGCCGGGGCGCTCGCGAAGAAGATCAATGCGGTTACGGATTCGACTTTGATAATGTCGAACAACGCGCCGCGCAGTGCCTCGACCATTCCGTTTCGGGCTATTTCGATCTGCTCCAGTGATGCTCCCTCCAGCACCGCACCATAAAACGACTTGTAATGCGGGGCGAATTCGGTTTCCATGCGCAGTAAAAAAGCCGCCATTGCGGGCAGAATCACGACATAGCTCAGGAACACCGGCGTGTCATAGATGAGCGACGCATGGAGCTGCCCGAGGACGGGGTGCCCCGTACCGGGCGTGTACCAGAACATGAGCTTGTCGACCCACGTTGCCAAGTAGTACAGCAGGCCCAAAAGCATCAGCGACGGATAGCGGTATTCCTTTTTTAGAAAATCGAGCGCAATCGGCTTTCCGCTCCAGAAGCCGCTGTAATAGATAGCGCTGAGCGAGATAGCAAGGAGCACCCCTTGCCCGATCGTGAACCCTAGAACGAGTCCCTCGACATGGAAGCGCTGAAGGGCTATCGCGGCGACGGCCGATAGGCCATAGCCAACCACGAAAGCAAACAGAACCACGCCGTACCGCCTCAAACCGGACAAAAAGGCGACTGCAAGCCAGATATTGCACTCTACGACGAACCCCGCCAGCAGCGTTGCCTGATAGCCCCGGCTTTCATCGCGCAATAACCACGCGATCAGCGCGGCGCCTATTGCGATTGCGATGAGCGTGACGATCAGCGCGGCGCCTGTGAAGTTGGGCAGTATCATGCCGACGCGCTTATCGTACAGGCGGTCGCTGATGAAACGCGTCAGTGCGAACTGCCACGGCCCCGTCAGGATCAGGCTTGCTGCAATCATGTACGTCGTCGAAACCTCGAAGCCCGATATCGCCTTGTTGGTCGATTCCGATGGGAGACTCAGTATGCCCACGAGCACAATACCCATGGCCGAACAGATCCACGGGCCGGCGCCGGCGAGGCCCGCGTACGCATAGGCACGCACCCATCCCAGCACCGTATGAGGTCTGACTCGTGCCCGCAGCTTGAAGCCGATTGCAGCCATCTCAACACCTCGTCTCCGAGTGTCTCGTTCTTATTGGCAAGCGCGTTCGATCTACGTACCCACTGCCGCAGCTTGAAAATCAAGAAGGGCGATGACACTGCAAAGAGCGTAAATGCAACGCGCAGGTCTGCTCCGTCGAAAGGAGCGATCCCACAATGGCGGGCATATGATCACCAGGACCAACAGGCCATGCACCGAGTCCTGTTGGCTTGCCCGAGTCAGCTATTTGGGAAATTTATCGCGTATTAGCGGGATTAGCGGTATGCGGGACCACGAAGGGCGCCGTTCGGCTGCGGCGTTTGGCGTTTAGCTAGTCCGCGGGTGTTATGCGTGCGATCGAAACGCGTCCCGCGTGGGCGAAGCGATGAGCTTTTCGTAGAGTTCGCGATAGGAGTCCACCATGCGTTCGAGCGCATAAAAGCGTTCGACGCGCGCAATGCCGGCAAGCTGCGCCGCACGCCAGCTTGCCTCGTCGCCGAGCAGATCGACGATTTCGTCCGCGAGTGCTGCCGGGTTGGCGATCGGTACGACGCGTCCTGCCGCGCCGAGCGCTGCATCCGCGCCGTCGAGCCCGTAGATCAACTCGCTACAGGAACCGACGTCGGTCGTCACAGCCGGTACGCCGGCGGCGAATCCTTCGAGCACGACCAGTGGCAGTGCTTCCGAGATTGAACTTAAGACCAATACGCCGATTTTCGGCAACACGTCCTCGATGCGCTGCATGCCGAGCAGCTTCACCTTCCCCGAGAGCCCAAGCTGTTCGATCAGCTGACGACATTCAGCTGCGTAAGATTCATCTTCACTTTCCGGCCCTGCCACCCACGCCTCGGCCTCCGGCATCCGCCGAACCACCGTTAGCATTGCACGAATGAAGGTCTTGATGTCCTTGATAGGCACAACGCGACCTATCAGACAAATGACCTTGGGTATGGTCGACGAGCGTTGTTCCCGCAACGGCGCCAAGCGCTTCAAGTTCACACCGTTGGGTATAGTTCGGGTCTTTGATTCCGGGGCACCATCGACCACCTGGCGGCGACGGTTGCCTTCGTAAAGTGCCACGATGTCTGCTGCGGCCGTGTAGCTGATCCGGCCTAGCGTCTCGAAGAAACGTGACCACATTTCATGAAAGTAGCCGATATGTGAGGCATCGCGCTCCAACAAAGTGCGGTTGTCCCGAATCCACTGGTTCTGAAACAGTTCGATCTTGCGTTCTTTCGTATAGATCCCATGCTCGGATATCAATAATGGCCGGCCTCGGCGGTAATGCAATAGCGCGCCTAAAAAGCCCGCATAGCCAGTTGACACTGCGTGATAGACCTTCGCCGGAAGCAGTTGCTCAGCTACGCGCGCGAGCTCCCACAGGGGGCTGTGCATCAGGCGAACTGACCAAAAATAGTCGGTGAACGACGGGTCGCTGCAATGGGCTTGATATTGGCGGACGAGAAAGTCCCAGGCTTCGCGACTGTAGAGAAACTGATGTTCGGCGAGGCACCGGTTCGGCATCAAGTCGTCAAGGGATCGACTGAGCAAGCCTTCGTCCAAATTTTGTTCAGGGGGCGTTCGAAAAGCTTCGTGCAATGTCGCCGTGCGCTCGAACGCCTCGCCGCTGACGCGCCCCCTTTTCATGGCAGGCTGCGGCCTGAGCGCGAACAAGTAATGATTCTCGACATGCACGACGTTTTCAGGCAACGGGTAGGCAACCGTCTTGTAGTCCTCCGGTTTGCCACCCAAAAAGCAGATTGCAAATGTGTATTCCGGGAACGACCGGACGATGTGATCGACCCAGCTCGATACGCCGCCCCTGACGTAGGG
Source organism: Trinickia sp. (assembly GCF_035492435.1). Classification (GTDB taxonomy): domain Bacteria; phylum Pseudomonadota; class Gammaproteobacteria; order Burkholderiales; family Burkholderiaceae; genus Trinickia. Next base: position 15,886 of record NZ_DATJJF010000092.1, on the reverse strand, counting down.
GAAAGTGCCTTCAAGCAGTAGTACGACGTCCGCGGCGGCCGCGCGCGGAAGTGTGTCGGCGCATGTGTCTTCGCTGTTCATCGACGCTTGCGCAGAGGCCAAGTTCGCATCGAGGCCGTGCTTCATGGGGTTTCTTGCCTTGTTAAGAGTTCCAATAAGCAACGACTGACGCTAACAGAGGCGGCGCAATGCCTTTAGATTCGCTAAACAGGCTGCGTATTTCGACGTAATCGCCACGCAAATACGCAATTTCCGCGAGGTACGGCAATAATCGCTGACGCGGAAAGCCACACTCGACGGCACGCCTGAACATCGCCTCCGCGTCATCGGCCCGCCGCGCTTCCAATGCGAGCAGGCCACGGAGTTGCCATAGACCGGCATCGAGCGGATTGAATCCCAACGCACTGCGCGCGAAGGTATCGGCTTGTTCCGCAGCATTGCGGCGCACGTCACCTTGAACGATGCGCGAGTAGACCAGTTCCTTGTACGCTTGCGCCAGTGCTTTGTCGCTGCGGTAGCGCTCTTCCTCCGAGATCGGCGAAAGGAGCTTCGACTGCTCCGCCGTGATGCGTTGCGTCAGTGTCTTTTCGATCGTCTCGAGCATGCCGTACGCGAGTAGGCGAATGTCGTCGACAGGATCCGTCAGCAACCGATGAAGCAGCGGACTGATGGATCGTGTCGGCATGGATTGCAGGGCGATGATCCCGGCCATTCGACGCTGTGGATCACTTTGTAAGTTCAACACATCCCGCTTCACGCGCGCGCTCAATGCGTACGACACCTTTGACAACAGATTCGCCGTGAACTGAGGCTCACCGACGACTTCGATCGGTATTGACTCATCCAGCCCTTGTCGCGTTGTTGCGCGCCTTCGCGTGCTCGACATCGACAGCTGATCCGCGAGCGCCCGCCAGGCGCGCAGCAACCGGCCAAGCGTCGAGGCGTGTCGACGCACACGCTTGGTGTCGCGCCGGTACCCGTGCGCGGTAATTTGAGTTGCGTCGGACATAGCTCACGCCACCACATCGCAGCGCACCAAGAAACGCCTCAAGGCATTGGCGTTTCCATCGATCGGCAAGCAATGCCCGCTGAAGCCGCCTTCCTTCGAATCGAACTTCACTTCCGATTTGATTCCCCGTTCAAGTTGCTTCAGCGCGTTGGGGGCATCCTTGTCTCGTAGCAGAGGCATTATCAGTGTCATGACGCAGGAGTCTTCCTCGTCTTCTGTGCCGATCAGCCAATACGGGCAAAAGGCATGTTCGGTTTGGAGCACATAGTCCAGCACGGCTTGCATAGGCTTGGGGGATTCGAAGACCAGGATAGCGAGTGACGACTCGATACGGCTCCTATGACGCAAGCTCGCGAGCCTTGCATATTCGAGTGCGAAATCGCGCGGGCAGCCCGGCAATTCGAGCAGAAGATCGCGCGTAAGCTCGGCATGGCGTGTTCCATTGGCGTAATAGCCGCAAAGCGCAAACAAAAACTCGAGGTTGCTGCGCGTCAGAGCCAGAAAAGGCATTTGCCTCACGATCAACATGCCGGCGACCTCCTTTCCTGCCGCGATGAGCGGGGCGCAAGCGATATAGCGTGTGCCCGCATCTGTATCGAAGTCGGTCGCCCGCACGTGCGTCAACTGATTGGTGGCGAGCGCGTGCACGATCAGCGGGTCTGTCGAATCCAAATCGAATAAAAGTCCGATGCTCGCGACAGGTTGCGTGCCGAGCTTTTCGTCTCGAATCACATAAAGCGCGGCTGATTCGATTTGACACGATTGTGCGACGGTCTCGAGGAAACACTGCGCGCCAGGCAGTGCCATGCTGCCCTGCTCACGCGGGGGCGGCGTCGCTGCGCTCAGCGCGACGTCGCGCAACTGCGCCAGCGAGCCGCGCAGCGTTGCGGGGCGGACAAGAAGGTCTTGTTCCAGGCTCTCATGGGAACGTTTGAGCAGGAAGTGGCTGTTGGTGAGAATCGAGAGTCGTTGCGAAAGGTACTCATTCGACGTGCGAGCTTGCCCGAGACGGCGCGCCCACGCATCCGCGAACTGGCCTGAAATGAGCACGACCGCAAAGCCACCGGCAAAGATGCCGCTGGGAAAGGCTTGAACGCCAGCCCCATAGACAACGGGCCATGTGGCGAGAAGCGTAGCCCCGCACAGGGCCCCCGCGATCGTCCCGTAGCGCAGTGCCACGAATACAGGCAAGAGCCATGGCCACGGGAACCCCGCTCTGAGGAAAAGTGGGTCAGTGGGCGCCAACGCCGCAAAGGCGGCAATGCCCAGTATGGATAAGCCGACCGCTTCGGCCGCGATCTGGATCGTCGAGTGCCGATCGGGCATCAGCCATGCCGATGGCAGCCCGTGTGTGAAATCGGACAAGCGCAAGCGGAAGATGGCGTGGCGGGTCTTATCGTGCTCGGGTGCGACAGTGCTTGTCTGGTGCGTTGGGGATTGCGTGGGAGTCATCGTTAGCTCAACCTTGCGCAACATTGGGTTTTTGTGAACCCGGTTGCCGGGGAAAAACGCAACACCATCGTCCATCCCTTGGGGCTCTGGACCATGAGCTGCGGCATGCGTGGCTTGCCCATGAATTCGCAAAGCCACGTGCCACTTTCAATGAAGATCGATGCGATGAGCTGACGTTATATTTCACCTTGTAATAATTGTCAATTTGCTTTCAACCTCTTGTGATTTTAAAAATTGATGCTTGATTGAGAGGAGGCACCCTTGACGATGATGTGGATGTATGGCTGCAATTTTGGCGTGCGAATAAATCGTTATGTTTGGCTCTTTGAAAGTGCGGATGGCCGTTTCAGGCGAACAAGTCTGTATGGCGGTAATCGCCTATCGATTTGCGGGAGCGCAAGAACAAATTCAGAAAAAATGCGCGATCGTGCTGAATTGAAACTCCACGAATTGAGCCGTAAAAAAGCCTTAATTGTGCTCGCTCGCTGACAGCGCATATTCCGATCACGCGGCGTGTATAACCGGAAAAAGGGGGCCAATCTGTGCCAGTCAATCGGCAAAAGCATTCACGCGCTCGGATTGGTCGCGGCCCCGTGCGCATCAATGTCGTATCCGTTGCCGCACTTCGTCGTGCGGCATCAGCGTCGTGTGCGTTCCTTGCGCTGAATATTGCCGCGGCGGCGCAGGCGGACAATGCCGCGGCCGACGCTCAAGAGCCCGGAAAAAGCGCGGCTATCGGCGCTTCGGTCACTCGTGTGACTCGCTACGTCGATTCGGGCGGCGTTGTCCAGGCATTTGACCACGCTCAGGGGCGGGATGCGCGAACGCGTGCTTTTGCGAGGGCATCTGAAGACATGAACAGTTTGTCGACCGAGACACTCACACCGAACATTGCCTTTTACTATGGACACGCGGTTCCCGTTCCTGAGCTTTCGGCATTCGATGCGGTCGTCGTAGAGCCCGACAGCGATTTTGATCCAAAGATCAACGACACGCCTCACACTGCGTGGTTCGCATACACGAGCCTCGGCGAAGTCCATTCGACGAGGCCCTACTTCAAGGACATCCCAAAGGCATGGCTGATCGGCGAGAACAAGGCCTGGGATTCAGCCATCATCGATCTGTCCGTTCCGCAATGGCGGACGTTTTTTGTCGATCGCGTTATTGCACCGCTTTGGGAGCGCGGCTATCGGAATTTCTTTTTTGACACGATCGACTCCTATCGTGCACAAGTGAAATCGGCGGCTGAGCAAGCGCGTCAGGAGGCGGGTGCTGTCGCTGTGATCCGCGCGGTGAAAGAGCGTTACCCGTCGGCTCGGCTGATTCTTAATCGGGGCTTCGAGCTGCTTCCCGAAGTTCACAGTCTTGTCTATGCGGTTGCGTTCGAATCTCTTTTTCAAGGCTGGGATCAAGCAAAAAAGCGCTATCTGGAAGTGCCGCCACAGGACCGTGAGTGGTTGATGGTGCAGGTGCGAAAAGCGAAAGAGTTGGGGCTACCGGTCGTTGCCATCGACTACTGTCCACCCACCGACGTGGATTGCGCGCGAAACACAGCCGCGAAGATCCGCGAACTCGGGGTGGTGCCCTACGTGACAACGCCTTTGCTCGACCGGGTTGGCGTCGGTGCCGTCAGGGTCGAGCCACGTCGTATTCTCGTGCTGCGGGATACCGAGGCGGGCGCAGACTTGGCTGCCTCGGATGCGGTGCGCTACCTCGGCGTACCGATTCATTACCTCGGATACCGCGCGGATTACATCGACGGCAGGCAAGCGCTGCCGCAAGAGCCGCTCAACGATCGCTATGCAGGCGTCGTTTTATGGATGAACCGCGATTACCCGCGTCCGCGCGAACTTCGCTCCTGGATCATCAGGCAAATCGACGCCGGTATGCCCATTGCCGTGATGGGCGGCTTCGGCCTACCCATAGATCAGTTGCTAGCCGGCAAGCTGGGCTTGCGCGCCGCCAGAGGTACGCCACAGGGGACACTCACCGTCGAGTCATCTGACTCAAAACTGCTCGGATTCGAAATGGCCCCGCAGCCGAACCCCCGAGACTATGTGGCTATTCGCACCGAACGTTCCGGACAATCGTTGTTGACGCTTAAGGCCGGCAGCTTCCAAATCGATGCGGCAGCAATCACCCGCTGGGGCGGCTATGTCATGAGGCCGTTCGCTGTGACCGACATAGCCGAAATCGGGCAGACGCGGTGGGTCATTCACCCGCTTTTGTTCTTGCAGCAAGCATTGCGCTTACCGAAGATTCCCGTGCCCGACACGACGACAGAGGCAGGGCGCAGACTGTTCATGACGCAGATCGAGGGCGTTGGCCTCGGCGAACCGACGGAGCTTGAGGGGGCGCGTCAAAACGCGGTTGCTGGGGCAGTGCTGGCCGACATCGTCCAAAAGCATGGCTGGCCGACTACCGTATCGTTGGCCGAGAGCGATCTCATCGACAAGCCGTATCACAAAGAATCACCTCTGCTGCGCTCCGTTGCGCAACGGATGTTCGCTTTGCCCAATGTAGAAATTGCTGCGGGAATTTCGGACGAAGGACAGGCGCGTTGGCTGAATGCTTCGTGGCCTGCCGCGGCAGGGGGCAAGAATGCGCAAGCGGGCAATGATGGGGCACGTGAGGGCTTGCAGGTCGCAGCTCAGAGCTACCGTTTCGATACGGAGCGGGATACGGCGGCCGCTATCGGCCGGCTAGCCGACACGCTTGCGCCAGCCGGCAAGCCCGTCAAGATGGTCTTCTGGCGCGGAGCGTCACCGGCACCAGGCCAGGTGATCAAGGCAGCTTACAACGCGAATTTGGTGACCATGAGCGGTGGCGATACGGTTATCACGAAACGCTATCCCAGCTGGACTGCAATCTCTCCTCCCGCCGTGTTTAAAGACGGCTATCTGCAGATCTCCGAGCCGAATCAAAGCGAGCTCCGATATACCAACTATTGGCAAGGGCCCTTCTACGGTTTTGAACGCGTCCTGGAGACGTTTGAGCTGACCGACCGCCCCATTCGGATCAGACCAGTCGACGTTCATATCCATATGTTCACGGGCAGTAGGCTCGCGTCGGTTACTGCATTGGAGCGGGTTTATGGTGCGTTGTCGGGGCAATCCCTGCACCCGGTCTTCACCTCTGAATATGCCCGAAAGGTCATTGACTTCTATCAGCTCTCAATCGCGCGAGAGGGCGACACCTGGATCGTGCGCGATGCGGGCCAGCTGCGTACCGTGCGGCTTCAATCGGGTGACGCGCCCGATTTGTCGACGAGTGTCGGCGTCGCCGGCTACGTGGCGGGTCCTGGTGGCGTCTACGTTCACCTGACCGGAACTGAGGCGAGATTCAACGTGTTAACTGGCACAGCCGTTGCGGCCAATTCGTCACTTCCATATCTCGCCGATGCCAACGGGCGCATCGAACAATTCATTCGCAACGCGCAGGGAATTTCGTTTGACTTGCGTAGCCACGGCGCCCCCGAATTCCGACTTGCCAATACACGCGACTGTCGTGTGATGGCAGATGGCCGCATCGTCACCCCAGATCACTCATCAGCCTATGTTCCCGTTACGTCGCCCGCCGCGCCGAAGCGACACGAAAGCATGACTCATGTGGACGTCGACTGTGAAAGCTAAACGCCAACGACTCATTTCGCCGATGGGGATGGCGGGATTGGGCGCGCTGGTGTCCGTCATCCTCTTCGCCGTCTTTCCCGGCCGCGCATTCGAGCGTCAACTGCTCGACGGCAAGGCGGCCGATGCCGTTACGGTGGCTTATCTCACGGCATGGCTAAGAGCCGATCCGGATAACGACGCTGTCATTTTTCGCCTTGCCCGCGAGTACCTGAACGAGCAGCGCCTCGATGATGCCGAACAACTCGTTTCCAAGCAGCGCCGGTCCCCGAATGCCGAATCGAGCAAGCGCGCGTTGTTGCTCGGGATCGATATCGCGGAGCGGCGCGTGTACGAGCTCGCCAGCGAAGACCCGCGTCGCACGCGTCGAATTCAGCGACTCGACATGCTACTGAATGAGGCCGCCGTCATCCTGTGGTCTCCCGACGTGACGGAGTTGCTTGCGACGAAGTCGCTGGCATTGAACGACGGCGGGCTGGCTGCACGCTATTACCGCAGCCTCGCTTCGCTCGCGCCCGCTCGCGCGACATACTGGCTCGACAAGGCATCGACGGCAGCACTCGCCAGCGGGCGTTATCGCGAAGCGGCGGACGCAGCGTTCGAGGCCAAGGCAATAGCGCAATCGGTATCTGAACAACGTCGTTTCTTCGTCGCCGCCATGCGTGCACTGCAGAGCGGCCTTTTGATGAACGAGGCGCTGGACGCAGCGCGGGTCAACGCAGGTTCGCTCGTCGACGATCGGGAGACATTGCGTTTCCTGACCGATTTCGCAATCGCCGCAGGACGACCGGATGTTGCCGCGGAGTATGTGAAGCGGCTATCGAAGAGCAAGAGTTTGAGCCGCGTGGACCGATGGACGTCGTCGAACTATGAGCTCGCAAGCGAAACGAAGCGGTTCGATGCTTTGCCTGGGGCGTACGTTGGCCATCGCGGGGGCATTCTCCGAGTCGCTCAGACGATAGGCGGAACAACAGGCGGAACAACAGGCGGAACAACAGGCGGAACAACAGGCGCAACAACAGCTGGGACAACGGACACCGTCAACGACGATGCCGAACTGCAGTTCCGGGTTTTCCTTGCGAACGGAATGTTGCGAGAGGCGATGGAGGTTGCGAATGGCGCCTTGGCGCGTGCTCCGAGTTCTGTTCAATGGCATGAGCGATTGGCGCAGATTGCCACGTGGAACAACGAACAGAAGATCGCGCTCGACACGTATTTTTGGCTCGCGCAGACAACCAACAAGGAAGAATTCTGGCAGCAGGTGCTCCGACTCGCGCCCGGCCTTCATGACGATCACGCGCTGCGCGTGGCATTGCGACGCGAAGCCGAGCGCGAACCATCCCTTGCGCTGGTCGATCGGAAGCAGCAGCTTGAATGGACCGACAAGTACATCGCTTTCGAAGAAAGGCTGGCCGAGCCGGGTGCTGCGCTCGCGTTCCTCGCCACGCACGCGAATGGCGTGTTGCGCCAGCCGTTGCTCGAACGTCAAGCTGCACTCGCGGAACGCGCGGGCGACGATGAGCTCGCTTTACAAACATGGCAGACACTCGATGCCGAGTTTGGACCTGACGTGGCGTACGCAGTTCGTATCGTCAAGATAACTTATGCAGCCGGGCGTCTTTCGGATTCGCTAGCAGTACTCGAACGGGCAAAACGCGCCGCTGCTGCCACAAGCAGCACAAGCGGCAATGACGACTTCTGGCGTCTTTACGTATCGCTCAACGAGCGGGCTCAACGTTCGCAAGCGGTTGTGGAAGGTTCCAGTCATCTGCTCAAAGGCGGACGCGAACAACCGCAGGATCTTTATCGGATGATCGCGGCATTGGAAAAGGATCCATTGGATGCCGGGCGGGTCGCCGAGTTCGCTTATCAACGCGACAAGAACATTCAGTCGTTGCGGCGCGCGATTGAATATTACCTACAGGCTCAGGCGTTCGGCCGCATCTCAGCGCTATTGGGGACGATGACAGCCGACGAGCGAGGTGTGGCCGAGCGCGATCCTTCGTTCCTGCTCCTGCGCGCGCGCTATTGGCGCCATGCGCATGAACCAAGCATGGCGCTGGAGGATGTGCGCCAGGCCTTGAGGCTCGCGCCTGAAAGCGCGGACGCGCGTGTCGCGCTGGTCTGGCTGTTAAATGAGCAGGGAAGCGATGCCGAGTTGCGTGCCGCGCTTAACGCGTTCGGCGCCCACGCTGCCGCTGAGCCGGCGTTGTCCGGTGCCTATGCGGCCGCCTATCTGCGGCTCGGCGATGCTCGCCGTGCGCTTCGTTACCTTCGTCTGGTGGCAACCCGCGACGACCCGTTGTGGCGATTGTCCGCTGCCGACGCGCTCGAATCCGATGGCGACTTCAATGCGGCCTGGCGGGTGCGACGCAGCGTATGGGTCAGCCTGCAGCAACAGCAGCGCAAGAGCGCATGGCCGTCCGACTATACATTCGATCAGCGCCAACTGTTGCGCGCACGCTTCGTTGGGTTGGCCGATCGTTTTGGCGAAGGCGACGCATCGCGGCAACTGCTGGTTGAATTGCTGCGAGAGGACAACCAATCCGATGCGCCGCCGGCTGAGCAGGCAGCGTCTCAGCTCGGCGACCTGTCGATGCTGCCGCCCGCAACGGCGGCTGACCTGACGCATCGCGCTAAAAGTTATTCGGCAGCGGCGCGTGACGCCGTGCTCGCGTGGTCACAGTCACACGGGGACTATGACTTTCAGCGTGAGTGGCTCGCATGGCAGTATTCAAAACGCCTCGCGGAGCCTTCACACGCAAAGATCGCGATTGCGATGGCGGATAACGACACCGCTGAGATAGCACGACTGCTCGACGAGTCGTCCGTGACGCTGCCGCAACAGACGCGCATTGCTGCTGAGCGACAAGCGGGGCGCACCTCGGCGGCGCAAACCGACGCGTTTGTCGCGAACGATCTGGTACCCGACAACGACGAACTCCATACAGTTTTGGTGAATCTGCTGTTGCCGTCAGCACAGGGCGTCGCTCCATCCTTTCGCGCGGTTGACGAGGGGGATTTGAAGTTTTTGGAGGGCAGCCTTGGCGCCGGAATGCGCCTCACATCGACGCTAGCATTCGCCCTTCGCTATGTGGAACGCTGGCAAAAAGGCGATGACTCCCTGCCTGGCGTGCCGCAACATGATCGGCAGCTAGAGGCCATCTTGCGGCGACAAGGAACGGATGACCGTGAAGCGCTGGCGATCGGACGGCGCGACGGCTTGGGCGATCTGACCACAGCGCGCTTCGATGGTTCGCTTTTCGACAGCCGAGCGCTGCGCCTCACCTACGCGGTTGGCTATAACCAGGAGGCGACCGAGACGCAGCAACTTCGCGTCGGCGGTGTAAAGGACCTTGCAACGTTGGCCGTCTCCTTTTCGCCCGATCCGCACATCTTTGCGCGCGCGCGGGCGGAGTACGACCGCTTTTACGGGCAGGACCGCTCGTATCTGGGACACGGTGCGCTTTTCAGTGTGGAAGCCGGATACAAGCTGCGCGTCCAATACCCCGACTACACGGTAAGGGTTGTGGTGTCGCATGGTCAGTACAGCGCAACCGGCACGCCAGGCGAGTCCCTGGATGTTCTCATCCCGAGCGGAGAGACGCCTTCTGCTCAACTCTTCATGCCGGAGACATTCACTCAGGCCGCAGTGCTGATCGGCTTCGGCAATGGACTGACTGATGGGTATACGCGTGCCTGGAGGCCCTTTCTCGAAGGGGGGCCGTTGCGCGACTCGCGTGCGGGATGGGGCGGGCGTGTCATAGCCGGGCTCGCCGGCAGTGTGTTTGGTGCAGATCAGCTCTTCATCTATGTCTCGTATTCGACTGCATCGCAGTCTCTCTCGACACCTGTCACCGAGGGGGGGATCCGATATCGATGGATATTTTGAAGGAATGGGACCGTTTGCGTGAGATCCGATTCTGCAGCGGCAGATGGAGGATCAAAGAGGAAACGAAGGGGAAACGACATGAGCGTATCGGCATCATTAAGCGAATCGTGCATCTCGATGCGGCGCTGCCGCAGGGCGCGATACAGCGCCATCGTATTGAGCGCGTTTTGTGCGTTGAGCGCGACGCTGTCTGCGTGCGGCACTGTGGATGGTGGCCCGACGTCCGCATTCGAACGTCGAGGCACATACCACGACGCGCGCGAGGCGGGTATCGGCTGGGCAGTCTTGCCAATCGTCAACAACACGGAAACCGTCAGCGCGGGTCAGCGTACTGCGGCGATCGCCGCTTCGTTGCTGTCGTCGCTGGGCTTCAAAAATGTGCAGCAGTACCCGGCCGCCAGTGACGACCCGCTTTTTGAATTGATCAAGTCGGACGATCTCGGCAAGGCGAAGCAGTGGGCGAAGGGTATCGGTGCCAAATACGCGTTAACGGGAACGGTGAATGAATGGCGATACAAAGTTGGCATCGACGGCGAGCCGGCGATTGGCATTACGCTGCAGGTGATCGACTTGGAGTCCGACAAAGTCATTTGGAGCGGCATTGCGAGCAAAACCGGGTGGAGCCGCGAAGCGACTTCGGCCCTGGCGCAACGGTTGACAAAAGGGTTGCTGATTGAGGTTGTCGGGTCCGACGCATCGAGGCCGGCATCGTAAGCAGTCCTCAAATATCAGCGGTCCATCAAGTGTCGCCTGCGAACGCCGGCAGCCGGCATTCGCAGGCGATCAAAGCATTACCAGGCCGGTGCCGGCGTGATCTGAGTCGTATAGCCGCTCTGCTGCAGCAGCGTGAGATACGACATATTTTGGCCACCGTACGTTTCGGTTGACGTGCCGTATGTAATACCCGTTATCGGAACCACGATTGACTGCCCGTCACTGCGTGTGGCGTTAATCGTAATGGTTTGGCCGGGCGTCAGCGTAGCTGTCACGCTCGACGTACCGTAGACAAGGCGCTGTTGTTCCAGCTTCGCCGTGTCGGCCAGATACGGGCTGGCAATAGGAAGGCCCTTGTAGTAGGTGCCGTACTTCGCCAATGTGGCCACAACCAAGTCGCTCAACAGTGAGTTCGTTCCATCGTATGCGCGCAAGTTCGATTGGTGGAACATCAATGGGCTCAGATCGTAGGTGAGCAGATAGCTCAGCAACGTGTCGGACGTCTTATCCAGCACCTGCGTGTATGTCAGGTCATAACCCCATCGCGTCGGATCGGTCCCATTCGCACCATAGAAGAAGTTGTATTCGTTGACCCATTCCTGCGGCTGAGAAACGTTATAGAAGAGTGCGGTCGGGTAGCGTGGCACTTCGAAGATGCGCTGATCGACGCAGTTGTACTTGCCTGTATTGAACGACGGCAAGGGCCAGTTAGTGCCGTCAGCTTGCGTCGTAGGGCATCCGGCCGTTCCAACGGGCGGTGTCGGCTTCGAGGAATCGGAGACGAGGGATTGCGTACCGAAGCTGGCCATGGAGCCGAGTGCACCCGCGTAGTAAAGGCCCGAAATCTCGGGCGTGACGAGTGTCGTCGTCGCATAGTTCTGGAAGCTGAAGTCCCGCGCGACCGTGTTGTTCTGCTGCAGTTCTGTCGTCACGCCGGCGGCTGTCAGGTTATCGATGAGTTCATGATCGTATGTGTGGGTGATCCATTTGTAGTGGTCCTTGTTGGCGTTGACTTGTGTGGTAAGCGTGTCCGTCCCGGTGATCGGGTAGTAGCCTTGGCCACCGTAGGCGGTGCTGAAACCTTCTCCGTTGAACGCCATGGTGAGCTTCAGTGCGGCGCCATTCGCGCTAGTTTGGTTGAGGTTGCTTTGCCAGGTCGTGAGCGCGTCGAAATCAGCACCGGTGATGCGGTACTCGCAGGCAGTGGTGCCGGTGTAAGAGCTGACCGATCCCGGCGGGTTGCCCAGCGGACACTGACCCGGCGGGTTGGTTGTCGTCTGCGTCCACGGATTCGTCCTTACGTCATACCATTTGTCGTCATCCAACTCCGCATAGGGAAATATTTCGTCGGGAATACCGACGTCATCTATTTGGGCGTCCATATAGACGTGTCGGTTGCCGAGAAACAAGCCACGCGTAACCCAATTGAGGACACCGTATGAAAGCGTCATCGAATGGATCAAATACGGATTGTTATCGAAGGTGAATGCCAGTATTTCGCGAGAGGGACTATCACCTGCGATGGGCTGCGTGTTGTTGAACTGGCACGTGGCCGCCAACGAGTACGTCTGGCCGTCTGCAGCGACCGCCTGAAGCACTGGCGTTACCGTGGTGCCAATGGGTAACGAGCTGGACGGGGAGACGAAGTAGGTCCACGCATTGGCGAGCGTCAACGGACTTGTCGAGCTCGTTCCTGCCTGCATGTAGGGGAAAAGCGTCGTGCCGGCAGCGGTCAGCGTACTGTTCAACGGGGATGCACTTGTATCTCGATAGCCTGCGTAGTCCAAGCAACCGGTATCCCCAGGCCAAGCGTAGAGACTCGCCATCCTCACGTTGTACTTGAACTGATAGCGCGCGAGGGCCTGTGCGATCGTGCTGCCGGAGGACGAATTCATATATTGGCTGTCGCTAACCGGCAAGATGATGCCCTGGTATTTAGCGTGGTCTCCCACTTCCAGGACCGGCAGCGGGGCAGTGCTGCTATACACGAAGACATCATAAGGTGTGCCAACCCGATCAAGGATGCTCTTGACGGCCTGCAGCTCAGGGCCAGTGCTTGCTTGCTCGCTCGTGAGGACCAAAACTTTGAGATCGATCTGCGCATCGGTTGGCACTGCGATGCTCGGACTTGCCGCAGTGCAAAACCCAAGTGTGGCTACGAAGTGAGAGATGAGCTTTGGACGCCGAAGAGCATTCGTTACATGCATGGTGGATCTCCGCGTTGGTTCGCTTGGTTCTATCCTGAGTTTCATCTCGAGCAGCGTGCTGCTGGCGCCACGCTACTTCTGCACGGGTTTTTGCTTGGCATGTGATTCGCTCGGGTGAGGTCCAGTCGCAAGCTTTGGCCGCCGGATAGGTATGGGCGTGCGAGGGGGCAACAGTTGCGCAGCTTGAGCGGGCTTCCTTTCCGGCTGGGCGTACGCGGAAGGCGATGCAGTTGATACGACTGCGGGAGCCAGAACCAGGCAAACGAAGGCTGCCTTTTCGCGAAATGACAGCGTCTTGGACTTGGACGGCTTCGGCGCTTTCATGGGTGAATCCCTCCTGCTCAAGTAAAGTGGATTGGCAATGCCTTTTAAACTTCGGTTTTCCTCCTTTTCCGTGATGGCTAAATTAGAAAATTGCGCTTGGAGATTTGTTGGGCTTTTGGCTGTATGCAACGCCGCATTGCACATTAATTTCAATTCGTATTGCGGAATTGTTAATGGATTAGTTTAATGTCCGTCAACACGACCGGGTGTGCTAATGCGCACTCGCACATCGGGAAAACGGCCGAATCAGTCGATCGCATACCGAAAGGTCATCTCGTTGTCGGACGTGTCATTGCTACGGTTGAGTCGACGGTCGAAGGCGTCGCTCAGCCATCGATGGCTAGTGCGGCTGTACGTGCAGCCCGATGAGTTCGGAGTGCGGGTGCCTATCGCGTTGGACTGCTCAGCGGGTGACGAATCGTACCGTCCGGTTCATGCGGGGCATGTCCGCAAACGGCTGATAGAGCATGCTCATACCTTCTCCCCGGTTGTGGCATCGGGTGGCGTGTGCTTCATCGCTCAAACTCCTCGCTGGTGCGTCGAGCGAAGATTGCTCTCATGGCAGCCGACGGTCATTCCAATGCGGAGATCGCTGCGCTATGCGAGGTGACGCCGCCGGCGGTCACGCTGGATTGCAAGTTCCGAGTGCGCTCAGAGAAGGTTTTCAGGGGGCGTCTACCCTTTACCGATGTTGCGCGAACCGCTTATAGGAAGCAAAGACATCTTCCTTTTGTCAACTGCCGGTTGCCGACGGAAGCGTCGACGGAGGCTGTCTCCTTGAAAGGCAAGCAGTCCCCACCATGTGTTTGCGATTTCCATGCTCCACACCGTCAAAATGTGGTTACGACTCCAGTAGCCCTTATGTTTTTCTGAGCCGGCGCCGAAGTCGAGGTCGAGGTGATGTTCGAGTGCCCATTTAATGCAATGCTCTGTCGCAATAGCACCGGGCGACAGCCGCGAGTAGTCGGAATCAAACCCCGCTATAAGATCGTCCACGCAAGTCTTGCCCAATCCGAAAATGTTCACAGCAAGCGGGGTGTCATCGAGGCTTACGACCACTAGCCGAGCAATGACTGCGCCGTCGGTCTGGTTGAGCAAGGCGACAAGGAAATCTCGATATTCCATCGAATATAGCCATTCCCCCTTTTTGTTCACGCGATCGGCCCACTGGCGCTTGCAGTCAAACATCCAATCTACCAAACGTGCATTTTCCTCGCCGTCCTCGGGACCAAGAAAGCGAATTCTCACGTTTCCCTTTTTCGACAGGCGCCGTTCCAGTGCACCAGGCTTGTTTTCGAATAACCGTCCAAGCGACGAGCTGAAGGTGTTCCAATCGGTTTCACCGCGCAACATTGCGACCGCCACTGGATATGCCGTCTTCGTCACAACGCCACGCTTCGTCGACGCCAGTTCAAACAATCTGGAGTCGGCGTTCAGAAATGGCAGGAGGATGATATCGGCGCCGCATCGCTTTTGAACCACGTCCCACGCGCGCTCAATCGCCTTCGAAGCCGTCGGCCCATCCTGCACAAGGATGTTCGTATAATCCGTCGATTCACTCGCAAGCGGGCGCACAACAGTCCAACAGAGCTTCCGGTACACGACGAGCGGCCATACCATGACAAGCCGCCCTTGCTCCCGCAAGGTGATGCAGCATAGTTTCCTGCCGCGTGGTTGAGCGACCTTGGTCCAGCACAACCAGCATACGACGAAAGCTAAGTGGTGTCGGCCGTCCGCTCTTGACCAGAGCTCGTTCCATTCAGGCTGCAGAGCACGAAACTCGACAGGGTCAGTAATTATGTCAAAACGCGAATCCGGTTCGTCCATACGTTTCTCCGGTGCGCAATAGATAGGTTTGCAAGCTGCCTGACGGTAACGGGACTTGAATTGCGTGTCGGCGTTCCGGAAATCTCGGGCAACTCAAATAGATGTTCACCCAGTTGTACATTCGCCATTGCATCACGCCTGCAAACTCGCGAAACGTTCGCCACGCCATACGCTGCCGTCAACTTCGCTCGCGTAGGTGCCGAGAAGATCTGGGCGGGCACTGTGACGATCCGACTGGCGCGAAGACAGTGCGCATCACCATGGCCATATCGAAAGCGTGATCTATGTGGTTCGAGGCAAGGCGCGCGTGCGATGGGGCGAGCGCCTGGAATTTGTCGCGGAAGCGGGGCGGGGCGACTTCATCTATGTTCCGCCATACGTGCCGCATCAGAAGATCAACGCCGACACGGGCGCCTCGCTCGAGTGCGTAATCGTGCGCAGTGACAAAGAGCCGGTGGTGGTCGACCTCGAAGTCACAGCGGTCGAGCCGCCAGAGTCAGTCGCTTGGGTCGATCCGGGGCATCCGGCGTCCGACGCGAAAGGGGAGAGGCGAGAGTGAGATCAGGTGCCGAGGTGAGGCGGACTGGCTTGAACGCCGGTCCTGAAGACTCTTCGAGGTCGGGGCAACCCCTTTCTCGATTGTTCTGCCAAGCCGGCCTGCAGGCCGGCTTGGCAGAGTTGTTACTCCTAACTGATTAGGGCGAAACGGCGCATCCCGTACCGCAGGTGTTGTTCAAGTACTGTGCGGGCTTCTCGCCCCAGGACTTGCCGATGATGATGCGGCTCGGGATGTTAGCTCCCTTGAACCCTTGCGCGTTGCTCGTGCCCGAGA